>JBARXT010000247.1:0-27137 GCA_049647485.1 Xanthobacteraceae bacterium | reverse complement strand
GACGTTGCCGGTGCAATCGAAGGTGTAGTCGGCGCCGCCGATCTGGTCCGCGCCCGACTTCGTCATGTTGACGAGGTGCGCGACGATATCCTTGCCGACCTCCTTCGGATTGACGAAATGCGTCATGCCGAAGCGCTCGCCCCACGCCTTGCGGTCGTTGTTGATGTCGACGCCGATGATCATGTCGGCGCCGGCGAGGCGCAGGCCCTGCAACACGTTCAGCCCGATGCCCCCTAAGCCGAACACGATCGCTTTCGCGCCGGGCTCGACCTTCGCGGTATTGATCACCGCGCCGATGCCGGTGGTGACGCCGCAGCCGATGTAGCAGACCTTGTCGAAAGGCGCGTCCTCACGGATTTTCGCCACCGCGATCTCCGGCAGCACGGTGTAGTTGGCGAACGTCGAGGTGCCCATGTAGTGGTGGATCGGCTTGCCGCCGAGCGAGAAGCGTGACGTTCCGTCAGGCATCAACCCCTGGCCTTGCGTGGCGCGGATCGCGGTGCAGAGATTGGTCTTGCGCGACAGGCACGACGGGCACTGTCGGCATTCCGGCGTGTAGAGCGGAATGACGTGATCGCCTTTTTTCACACTGGTGACGCCGGGGCCGACATCGACCACGATGCCTGCGCCTTCATGGCCGAGAATCGCTGGAAACAAGCCTTCCGGATCGGCGCCGGAGAGGGTGAACTCGTCGGTGTGGCAGACGCCGGTGGCCTTGATCTCCACCATGACTTCGCCCTCGCGCGGGCCGTCGAGTTGGACCGTGGTGATCTCCAGCGGCTTTCCTGCGGCAATGGCGACGGCAGCGCGAACATCCATGATGAATTCCCGTTCTCTCTGGGTTGTTATGTGAAATTGCGCGAGCGTCCCGCGCAAACCGGCATTGCCGCCTAGCATAGGTTCGGGCACTCAGGGCGGCAAATGAATCGTGACATCGCTCCCAATCCAGCTTCCATGGCGGCTCAAGCGGCGCCGGCCGTCTTCGTGGTGCTGTGGAGCACCGGTTTCGTCGCGACGAAATACGCGCTCGTCGGCGCAGAGCCGCTGACCTATCTGATGTGGCGGATGATCCTCGTCGTGGCGCTGATGGCGATCATCGTCGCGATCTGGCGGCCGCGCTGGCCGGACTGGAAAGGCGTCGGCCACAATGCGGTCGCAGGCATCCTGGTGCACGGATTCTATCTGGCTGGCACCGCCATCGCCATCGCGCATTCGGTGCCGGTGGGATTGTCGGCCTTGATCCCGGGCTTGCAGCCGATCCTGATGTCGACCATCGCCAATCGCTGGCTCGGCGAGCGCGTCACATGGCTGCAATGGATCGGATTGCTGCTCGGGCTGATCGGCGTCGTGATGATCCTGCATGGACGTCCGATGAGCGGCGAGGTCGGCTGGGGCTGGTTCGCGTCCGGCGTGTCACTGGTCAGCATCACGCTCGGCGCGCTCTATCAGAAGCGTTTCTGCCACAATATCGACTGGCGCACCGGAAACCTCGTTCAATACATCGCCGTCGCCGCGTTCTTCGTGCTCGGCTCGTGGTGTTTCGAGACCGGCGAAGTGCGGTGGACGCAGGAGTTCGTGCTGTCGCTGGTGTGGCTCGCGGTGGTGCTGTCGATCGGATCGATCGCCGTGCTGTATTGGCTGATCAAGCGGCAGGGCGCTGCGCAGGTGGCGAGCCTGTTTTATCTGGTGCCGGCGGTGACGGCACTGATGGCCTATGTGTTGTTCGGCGAGCGGCTGGATGCGCTGGCGATCCTCGGCATGGCGATCTGCGCCGCTGCGGTGGGACTGGTGGCGCGTCGCGCATGATGCCGAGGGTCTGTTCGACTGCGTTGAATCAGATCCTCGATTATCTTCTGTTTGAGCGTGATGTTGTCCGAAAACCGGTATCCACTTTCGGGATCATGCTCCAAAACAAAAAGGGACGCGTGAGCGTCCCTTCCTGCTTCTTTGTAACTGATCGACGTTACTTCGGCTGCTCGACGATGCGGAAATACGGCTTCGGCGACTTCCAGCCTTTCGGAAACTTCTTCTTGGCTTCTTCCTCCGGCACGGCGGCGGAGAAGAACACGTCGTCGCCTTGCTTCCAGTCCGACGGCGTCGAGACGCCGTGCTTGGCGGTAAGCTGCAACGAGTCGATCGCGCGCAGCACTTCCTGCCAGTTACGGCCGGTGCTCATCGGATAGATGAAGACGAGCTTGACCTGCTTGTCCGGGCCGATGACGAAGATGTTCCGCACGGTCTGGTTATCGACTGGCGTTCGCGCGTTGACGTCGCCCGAGGTGCTGGCCGGCAGCATGCCGTAGAGCTTGGCGACCTTGAAATCGACGTCGGCGATCAGCGGATAGTTCGGCGCGACGCCCTGCGTCTCCTCGATATCCTTGGCCCAGAGGTGGTGCTTGTCGGTGGGGTCGACGCTGATGCCGATCAGCTTCACGCCACGCTTGTCGAATTCCGGCTTGAGTCGGGCGACCGCACCGAGTTCGGTGGTGCAGACCGGCGTGAAATCCTTCGGATGCGAGAAGAACAGGCCCCAGCTATCGCCAAGCCACTTGTGAAAGCTGATGTGGCCTTCGGTGCTTTCGGCTTCGAAATCCGGGGCGGCAGTGCCAATCGATAAAGTCATCGTCACGTCCTCGTGTACTGGTTGTTCGTGGATGCCTTGACTATAGAGCGCGCGGTCGTGGAACGGAACCGCTTATGAAAAAGGACAATATCCTTCTCCCTGTAGCACAATCGGTAACAGCTTCGTTTTGGTGGGCGCGTCCGAGGCCGAATTAATACCTACGGCGATCTGCCGCATCTTGCCCCGATAATGCCGCGACCCCGCCCCACGCGTGCCGGAAGGGATTGCGATGGCTTTGAACCGTGATCCACGTCACGGCGACAAACCATCGATTAGGTAAATTCAAAAGCACACGACGGATTGTCGAATTCTTAACGAACGATTCACGCCCGCGTGGAATTGCTGACCTGACCAAGAAACGAGAAACGCCATGTCCTCCGCCGCCAACGCTATTTCCACCGATCCCTCGGGTTTGATCGACATCTCCGGCATCATCAGCCGCGAAGCCGCCGTTTCGGCGCTCGCCATGGTGCGGGATGGCGTGATCACCGGTGAGGGACCGACGACCCGGGGTCGGGTGCATTTCTCCCGCGCGCTCGATACCCAGGATGTCGATTGGTGCGTGCGCATCCTCACCGCGAGCGCGGTCGATGACGTGCCTGTGAGCCGCGCCGAGGCCGAGAGACTGTTCGAAATCAACGACGCCAGCGCGGATCGCCTCGACCAGGGCCAGTTCGACGATCTGCTTGCCAAGGCCGTGGTTCATCACGCGGCGTCGGCGTCCGGTCTGCCGGTGCCGCCGCGGGCTATCGCGCTTTCGCCGCATACGGCCATCGAAAGCTGGGCGCCGACCAAGGCTGTCGGCGTCAACCTTGAAGTGCTGGAATGGATCTCCAGCCAGATGCGTGGCAAGCGCCGCTACAATCGCGCACTGATGACGCTGGCCGCGATGCTGGTGGGCGCCGCGACCTTGCCGATGGTGCAGCAGTTTCCCGGCATGCTCGATCTCGGCATGTAATCCCGCAGGCTTAAGGCTGAACGGTGGGGTTAGCGCCCCGCCGTTTTTTGTTGCCCGATATCCAGTCCGACGGTGCGGCCCGGAAAGCCGGCAGCGTCGAAATAGCGCTGCCGACCGACGCGCTGGAATTGCAGCACGGTCTTCAGTCCGTTGGCATACGGCTTCGAGCTGATGCTGCCGCTATAGGCGCGAGGCGTCGCACCGTTCGGCATCGCTTCGGTCATCACGCGACCGATCAGGCGGCCCTTGTGCTGCGCGGAGAGGCCAAGCAGTTTCGCCGCCGTCATGCCGATGTCGGCGTTGCTGACGGGCAGGGGATTGACGAAGCCGGCTTTGAAGTCGGGCCCGATCGCCGCCATGAAGTTCATGGTATCGCCGCGGCCGAAGCTGCCGTGCATCCCCTGGCCCTGGCGCAGTACAGTGTCCGCGACCTCCACCGAACAGACGGTCGGCTCGTCGCAGCCCGCCGCGTAGGAGCGGAAGTTGACGACGATGGTGGGGCGCGGGAGCTTCGACGAACCCTTGAGCGCGATGGTCGACATCGGCAACGTGCCGGGGAAGTTGCCGAGATCGTCATCGACGAACAGGCCACTGACGTAATCCTGCTCCATCAGCGCCACGATGACCTGCCGCGTCAGCTTGCGCTCCTTGCTCGGAATGTAGATCAGGTCGGAGCCGCCGTTGGTCGCGACCACCACGTCGGGCTTCTCGGGATTTTTGCCGATCAGACCGTTGCCGGCTTTCGGATAGGCATTGTCGCTGACAGGCGCGTTCTTGTTGTTGGGATCGTGCAGCGGCAGCTTCAGCGCCTTCGACAGATCGATGGCGAGGAAGCCCATCGGCAGGAAACCGGCCGGCGTATCGGGATAGCTTCCCTTTGTGGACGGGCTCGTCTTGCTTTCTTTCGAGATGGTCGAGAAGCCGTGGTCGGCCGCGATCATGATGTTGGTGGTTGCGGCGAGGCCGAGATCGTCGAGCGCCTCGCGCAGTTGCGCGAGGTTGTCGTCGGCGTTCCTGATGCCGGCGAGCGAGGTCGGCCCGTTGATGCCAGGGACGATCTGGTTGAGGCTGTCGCCGGTGTTGTGCTGGCTACCGTCGGGATCGCGCGACCAGAACACCAGCACGAACGGCTTGTTGCGGTCCTTGAACAGCGGCAGCACCGCCTTGGTCGCGACATCGGCGAAGTAAGCCTGCTGCGCCACGTTGGCGACAGTGGTGCCCGGTGTGGTGGCGGAGCCCGCCTTGCCGTTGTCGCCGCGCGATGGTGTGGCGAGCGGAAGCCCCGCCTTGCTGATCGCGGCCTTGGCTTCCTCCGACAACGGCACGCCCTTGGGGCCGCCGGTGGAGTCGTCGATGATAATGGAGTGCTGGCCGTCGCCGTTGGCGCGATCGGTATGATCGAAGATCAGGGTTGGACCGACCTTGCCGATGGCGGCGGTGCTGTAGCCCTTGGCGCGGGCGAGTTGCAGCAGCACTTCTTCGTTGAGGTAGTTGCCGGCGAAGTGCTCGTCGATGTCGCCGATCACCAGATCGTTCTCGATGAACGGCGTCACGGTGTGACCGGCGGACTCGACGGTGTAGCCGGCGAAGATCGTGTTGCTGAATGTCGACGTGTCACCGAGGTAGTGCCCGGTCGCCATCGCCGAACTGTTGGCCATGGTGAAGGTGGGAAACAGCGAGTGCGGGTTCTTGAAATTCACGCCCTTGTCGCGCACGGCGGCCATCGCCGGCGCGGTTTCCGGTGTCACCTTCAGCGCACGCATCCCGTCGGGAATGAACAGGATGAGGTTGTGGGGGCGGTCGGTCTGGGCGGCGGCACTGAACGCGGCGAGGGCGGTCAGCCCGGCGGTCAGCAGCAGGGTTGCGGGGCGCATCGGAATCCCTCATGAAGCATGGGCGATGGCCTCGGTGTAAATTGCCGCTGCAACAGAATTGTTACAGCGGCTTTGCCGTGTCAGATTGCGTCTCGGCCGGAGACATATCCTCCAGGTTGCAAATTCACTGTCCAGGTTGCAATAACAGCGCATGTTCAAACGTATCCTGATCGCCAACCGTGGCGAGATCGCCTGCCGGATCATCAAAACTGCCCGCCGCATGGGTATCGAGACCGTCGCCGTCTATTCCGAGGCGGATCGCAACGCGCTGCATGTCGAGATGGCCGACGAGGGCGTACTGATCGGCCCGCCGCAGGCTGCTGAAAGCTATCTGCTGATCGACAAGATCATCGAGGCCTGCCGCAAGACCGGCGCCGAAGCGGTGCATCCGGGCTATGGCTTCCTGTCGGAGCGTGAGGCGTTCCCGAAGGCGTTGGCGGATGCCGGCATCGTTTTCATCGGTCCGAACCCCGG
Source organism: Xanthobacteraceae bacterium (assembly GCA_049647485.1). Lineage (GTDB taxonomy): Bacteria > Pseudomonadota > Alphaproteobacteria > Rhizobiales > Xanthobacteraceae > 62-47. The sequence continues at coordinate 21,208 of JBARXT010000247.1, read as the reverse complement.
CGCCATCGCCGCGATGGGCGACAAGATCGAATCCAAGAAGGCGGCGGCCAAGGCCAAGGTCTCCACCGTGCCAGGCTTCCTCGGCGTCATCGAGGACGACAAGCATGCGGTGAAGATCGCCGACGAGATCGGCTATCCGGTGATGATCAAGGCGTCGGCCGGCGGCGGCGGCAAGGGCATGCGCATCGCTCATTCGAAGGGCGAGGTGGCGGAAGGCTTCAATCTCGCCAAGGCCGAGGCGAAGGCGTCGTTCGGTGACGACCGCGTCTTCATCGAAAAATTCATCGTCAATCCGCGCCACATCGAAATTCAGGTGCTCGGCGACAAGCACGGCAACGTCATCTATCTCGGCGAGCGCGAATGCTCGATCCAGCGTCGTAACCAGAAAGTCATCGAGGAAGCGCCAAGCCCGCTGCTCGACGAAGCCACCCGCCGCGCCATGGGCGAGCAGGCGGTGGCGCTGGCCAAGGCGGTGAATTACGACTCCGCCGGCACGGTGGAATTCGTCGCCGGGCAGGACAAGAGCTTCTATTTCCTCGAGATGAACACCCGCTTGCAGGTCGAGCATCCGGTGACCGAACTGATCACCGGCATCGATCTGGTCGAGCAGATGATCCGCGTCGCCGCCGGCGAGAAGCTGGCGCTGACTCAGCAGGACGTCACGCTGACCGGCTGGGCGGTGGAATCGCGCGTCTATGCCGAAGACCCGTTCCGCAACTTCCTGCCGTCGATCGGCCGTCTGGTGAAGTATCGCCCGCCGGAGGAAAGCAACGCCGACGGCATCACCGTGCGCAACGATACCGGCGTCTACGAGGGCGGCGAGATTTCGATCTACTACGATCCGATGATCGCCAAGCTCGTCACCCACGCGCCATCGCGCGCCGCCGCCATCGAGGCGCAGTCGCAGGCGCTCGACGCGTTCTACGTCGACGGCATCCGCCACAACATTCCGTTCCTCTCGGCACTGATGAATCACCCGCGCTGGCGCGAGGGCAATCTCTCCACCGGCTTCATCGCCGAGGAGTTTCCCAATGGCTTCTCCGGTCGCGTGCCGGAAGGCGAGACGGCGCGGCGGGTCGCGGCTGTCGCTGCCGCCATTGATCACGTCTTCGGCGAACGCAAGCGGCAGATTTCCGGCCAGATGATCGGCCGTCCGGTGAAGCGCGAGCAGCGCCGCGCGGTGTGGCTCGACCGCGACGAGATCGGGCTTGAGGTTGCCCGCAGCGACGCGGGCGCCATAGTCGTCCGCTTCGTCGATGCTGATGGCGGGTTAGGCCAGCCGCACGAACTGGTGTCGTCCTGGGCACCGGGTATGCCAGTCTGGCACGGCACGCTCGACGGCGTCGCGCTGGCGGTCCAGGTGCGGCCGATGGCCAACGGCATCCGCCTTGCCCATCAGGGCATCGAGATCACCGCCAACGTTTATACCGAGACCGAGGCTGCGGCCGCCCGGCTGATGCCGATCAACACCGCCGCCGACACCGGCAAGAAGCTGCTGTGCCCGATGCCGGGACTGGTGATCTCGATCGCAGTGACGGAAGGGCAGGAGGTCAAGGCCGGCGAGGCGCTGGCCGTGGTCGAGGCGATGAAGATGCAGAACGTCCTGCGCGCCGAGCGCGACGGCACGGTGAAGAAGATCCACACCGCACCCGGCGCGACGCTGGCGGTGGATGCCCTGATCCTCGAATTCGCCTGAGGTTGGATCATGGCGTGGCGCACCCGGCGCGAGGCCCTGCGGGCGATCCTGTCGGGCAACGCTTGCGTCCGCCCGGCCTCGGTCCATGACGCGCTCTCGGTCCGGATCGACGAGGATACCGGCTTCGAGGTCGGAATGCTGGGCGGCTCGGTGGCGTCGCTGGCAGTGCTGGGCGATCCCGACCTGACCCTGATCACGCTGACCGAACTGGCCGAACAGGTGCGGAGGATGTCGCGCGCGGCCTCGCTGCCGGTGCTGATCGATGCCGACCATGGCTACGGCAATGCCCTCAACGTGCGGCGTACCGTCGAGGAACTGGATGCCGCAGGCGCGGCCGGGCTGACGATCGAGGACACGTTGCTGCCGCAGGCGTTCGGGCAGGCGAAGCCGCAACTGATTTCGCTCGAAGAGGGCATCGGCAAAATGAAGGCCGCGTGTGATGCCCGCCGCGATCCGTCGCTGGTGGTGATCGGCCGCACCGGCGCCGCCGGCATCACCTCGGTCGCGGACGCCATCGCCCGCGCGCAAGCCTATGAGGCTATCGGCGTCGATGCGCTGTTCTTCACCGGCATCAAGACCCGCGCCGATCTTGAAGCCATCGTGGCCGTGACGCGGCTGCCAATCGTGCTCGGCAGTCCAGGCGACGAGATCAGCGACCGCGATTATCTCGGCAGCCGGCGGGTACGGATCGCGGTGCAGGGCCACGCGCCGATTGCCGCGGCTGTTCAGGCGATCCATGAGACGCTTCAGGCGATCTATGAAGGTATTCCGCCCAAGCAATTGAAAAATATCGCGTCGTCTGACCTGATGGGGAATGTCAACCGCAGCAAAAGCTTCTCTCAAAGAGCGGCGGATTTTCTCGGGTTGAAGTGAGTGACATGGCGGTTGTGACCCATGTTTCCATTCGCGGTCGGGTGCAGGGCGTCGGCTATCGCGCCTGGACGGCGGACGAGGCGCGGCGCAGGAGCCTTGAGGGCTGGGTGCGCAACCGTCGCGACGGTTCTGTTGAAGCCGTCTTTTCCGGAGATGAGGAGGTGGTCGCGGATATGCTCGCGGCCTGCCGTCGCGGTCCGTCATCGGCGCGGGTGGATACCGTCGATGCGAATCCCGCGAGTGACGACATGCTGAATCTGCGACCGGCAGGGGAGCATTTTTCGCTTCGTCCGACGCTCTAAGGTTTATCCCTTAAGCTATTGCGATTGCCAATTTATCCGATCATGTCGGTGGCGCGGGCCGTTGCCGGCCCGAACAACTCCTCGAACGCCTGCCGCAATGCGACGTCGACGTCTTCCATCGTCACCGGATGACCGAGATCGACCAGACTGGTGACGCCGTAGCGCGGGTCGGCGATGCCGCAGGGCACGATGGCGTCGAAGTGGCCGAGGTCCGGCTCGACGTTGATGGCGATGCCGTGCAGCGACACCCACCGCTTGAGTCGGACGCCGATGGCGGCGATCTTGTCCTCGAAGCCCGGGCCCTTGTCCGGTCGCGCCACCCAGACCCCGACGCGATCCTCGCGCCGTTCGCCCTTCACGTTGAAGGCGGCGAGCGTCCGGATGATCAGCGCTTCCAGCGTTGCCACATAGGCCCGCACATCGGGACGGCGGCGCTTGAGGTCCAGCATCAGGTAGGCCACCCGCTGGCCCGGCCCGTGATAGGTCAGTTGGCCGCCGCGCCCTGTCTGGAACAGCGGGAATCGGGCGTCCAGCAGATCGGTGTCGTGGCCGCTGGTGCCGGAGGTGTAGAGCGGCGGATGCTCCAGCAGCCAGACCAGTTCCGGCGCTTCGCCGGCGGCGATCGCGGCGGCGCGGGCTTCCATCCCGGCCACGGCATCGGGGTAGGGTACAGGCGACGACGCAATTCGCCACTCCACCGGTTCCGTGTCGGCCCCGGAAAACGGCATCAGATCAAGATCGTCGCGGTTGTTAACCATTGGCTAACCATAAAATGGTGGGATGGCGGCAGTCATTCTGCATGTGGTGGGCGTGGGTTCCGGTGCCAACTCTCGAAAAAGTCAGCGTCGATCTGATGGTCGTTCTGGGGACGACGTCAATGCCGATCCATCAGGTGATGCGGCTGAGTCGCGGCGCCATCATCGAGCTTGATGCCACCGAGCAGGACGAGGTCAAGATATTGGCCAACAACCTGCCGATCGCAAGCGGCGTGGTCATGGTGGACCGCAACCGGATCGCCGTGGAAGTCAAGCAGATGCTGCCGCGCGCACCTGATCGTAGGTAAGCCTCGCACGGCCCTTGTCCCGTCAACTTTGATTTGTTACAGGAGCGCCGTCGAGATGATCGGAGTAAGCCTCCGACTCTTGAAAAGCGCTCGTGGCGGAATTGGTAGACGCGCTGCCTTGAGGTGGCAGTGAGTAACATCGTGGAGGTTCGAGTCCTCTCGAGCGCACCAACCTCGGAAATCTCTGGAATCGATATCGATACGGCCGCAGGGTGCTTCCCTACGGCCGTTTGTTTGTGGCTTACCGGTCGACGTCGACGACGGCGCCGGTGCGGGCGTCGATGTCGACCTCCATATAGCTGCCAGCGACGTCATAGCCCTCGATCTGCCACTCGTTGCCCCACTTGTTAGTGTTCGACACTGAGATCAGCCCCATCCCGTTGGCGATGTCGACGGCCGCCTGAAGTGGAATCGGTCCGGCCTGCACATAGACCGGGGCCACTGGCTCCTGGACGTAGGCGATATCCGCGGCGGACGCGGGGCTGGCGAGGCCGATCATGGCCAGTGCCGCGGCGGGGATCAGATAGTTTCGCATGATCGTTCTCCAACTGTAGGGCTTTCGAGCGAGGCCGGCTCGCACAACAATGACGCGTTCCAAAACTCACGACGTGGCACAGCACGCGTCATCGACCGGAGGCGGCATTGCAGCGAAAACGTTTGGCGGCAAGGGGACGTTCCGCTTCATCGCGTGACCATTTGCGGGCGATCGCGTGGCGGAAAAGGGTCGTCTGTCAGCGTTGCAGGACGACCGACGGCGCGAGGTTCGGCTGGGTGATCGGTTGGCTGCCGGGAATGAGGCGCGGGCCGTTTTCGGCACGGACTGTGCGCGGCGCGCCATGGGGCCGCGAGGCGACCGGGGCCGGGCGGTGCGATACCGACATGACGATCGGCGAAACGCCGTAGCTCATTGCCACCGCCTTCTCGGGCCTTGCGAAGATGCTCTGCGACGGCACCGGCAGCGCGAGCTGGTTGTTGGCGGCGTTCAGCGCGGCATGGAATGGCGCCGTGATGTGCAGCAGCCCTGCTGTCGCGCCGGACCGAGCCGGCGCGAACAGCTTGCCGCCATGGAGATCGGAATCCGACAGCGCCGGGCCCGGCAACGTCTCGGTGCTGACGAACAGGAATTTCGGCACGCGCGGCCAGTGCGCCATGGCGACGCTGGCGGCGGGTGGATGGATAAACCATTCGCGCGGCTCGGTCGGCGTTTTCGGACGATCGGCCGTCGCGGGAACGACATGGACGATGCGATAGCCGCGCGCCTTCAGCGTTTGCAGGATGCGCGGCAGCGCCGCGACGGTGCGCGCCTGGATGTCGTGCAGCAGCAGGATGCCGCGTCCCTTCGCCTCGATCCGCGAGATCGCTCGGCTATAGACCTGATCGGACGAGATATGCAGCCAGTCGTCGGCGGGAAAATCCGCGCTCCACGACTGGATGCCTTTCGACACCAGATAGTCTTCCATCACCTCGCCGCGGCGCAGCCCCGGCACGCGGAAGAACGGTGCGACGGCGGACGGATCGCCAAGCGCTTCGGCGGTGTGCCTGATACCGTCGTCGATCTCCTGCCGGATGCGCTCCGGCGGCATCTTGTTGAAGTGCAGCGGATGGTTCTCGCTATGCGTGGCGACGGTGTGGCCCGCCGCGTGGACCCTGCGCACGCCCTCGGGAAACTGATGCGCCATTCTTCCGATGATGAAGAACGTCGCCTTGACGCATTCGGAGGCGAGGATTTGCAGCACCTGGGTGCTGTGCGGCGGCAGCGGCCCGTCGTCGAATGTCAGCACCACCTCGTGGTCCTTCAGCGGCAGCGTCTCGCGGTACTGCATGGTGCCGATGCGCGGATGCTCCATCGGATCGACCACCAGCGTGCGCGAAGTGCCGAGCGCGTTCGGGTTGCCGGGGCAGGCGGTGTTGGCGTAAGCGGACGTGAAGCCGAGGCCCGTGCTTGCCAGCAAGCCGAGTCCGAGCGCAGCCGCGCGGCGGGCGCGGCTTGCGGCATGATCATCGGATATGGCGGGCCTTGCGGCCATGGGGCTTTGCAGCATCAAAATTGCTTTCGCATGGCAAACTAATTCTGGCCAATGAACGGCGGCTTAATTACTGCCCTGTTTGATCGGCCCGCCTTTGGCTGGGTCGGCGGTCGACCCAGCCGGTACGATATGCACCACGCGGTAGCCATGCTCGCGCAGATAGCGCAGGAACGCGGGCAACATTGCGGCGGTCTGGGCGCGGGGATCGTGCAGCAGCAAAATCCCCTTGCGGATCGCCTCCAGCCGCCCGATCAGGAGTTGAAGCTGGACCTCCGGCGTCATCGGCTCCCAGTCGCTGGCCCAGAAATCGGCGCCGAACACCGCGTAGTGTTTCGACTGAAGGTAATCGAGAAGCTCCGGTGTCGACTCGAAGTACGGGAAGCGGAAGAACGGCGCGGTCGGCATCCGGCTGGGAACGCCGGCGAGCGCCGCGTTGTCGGCGGCGATGCCACGGTCGATTTCTTCCCTCGCGGCGGCGAAACCGATCCGCGCCAGATAGCGGTGCGACCAGGTGTGATGGCCGAGCGTATGGCCCGCGGCCACCACCCGCTTCACCATCGCAGGCATCTCCTGCGCGCCCTTGCCGACCATGAAGAAGGTGGCGTGGACGCATTCGTCGCGCAGCGCCTTAAGCACCGCGGCGGTGGTTACTGCCGGGCCGTCGTCGAAGGTCAGCACGATCTCCTTGTCGTTGAGTGGCAGCGTCTGGGGGAAGCTCTTGGTGCCGACGCGCGGGTATTGCGCGGGATCGACCGCGAGGATGCGCGAGGTGCCGAGCGTTCCCGGCCGCGGGCAGTCCGCTGCGTGCGCTGTCGCGCTCAGTGCGAGCAAGGTGAGGAGCGCCGCGCAGAATGCCGTCGGCTTCGGCTTCTTCGCGAATGGCATGCGATGCTGGATAATCATTCCAAAGGTTCGATTCTGAAATTCCACCGCCCCGGGGAGGTTGCGTGGTCAATAGCGCCTCAGGTCCGGTGCCGGAATAGCCGCCGCGAAATAAATCCAACACGTGGCAGAAACGTACCGTTCATCGGACCTTAACGCGCATCGGCGACCATCGTGGGCGAATATGGGAACGAGCGCGGGGTCGCGATGCAACGGCTGCGGTTGAAGGCGGATGGACGATCGTCGAACTTCGCGACGGCCGCGAGATCCCGCTCGCGCCTGCAGGGGCTGCCGTTGAGCAGCCGGAGATTGCGGCGGGGGACGTGCCCGGCGTTCGCGATCTGCGCCGCCGTGCGCAATTGACGCAGATCGAGTTCGCGGCGCGTCTCGGCGTGCCGGTCGATACCATCCGCAACTGGGAGCAGGGCAAGCGCCTGCCGCGTGGTCCCGCCCGTGCGCTGCTCACGGTGATAGCGCATGCGCCGGAGACGGCGTTCGCTGCGCTCGAAGGTCGTCGCGCCTGATGCAGATCATGCGGGAGATCGTCCCGCCGCCTGCGGTCATCGCACGCAAGCCCTCGTGATGACGTTTGATGTTTTTTGAGATTTCGAAATTGCTGGGATGGCTGGTCTATCCCTCCAACTGGATCGCGTTGCTATGCGTTCCCGGCGTCGTGCTGTGGCTGATCGGCCGGCGGCGCGCGGGTCGATTCCTGACGATTTGCGGCGTGCTGGTGCTTCTGCTGTTCGGTTACGCGCCGACCGGCAATCTGCTGATGCTGGGATTGTCGGAGCGATTTCCGGCTTGGTATGCGGACGGCCGCGATCCCGATGGCGTCATCGTTCTGGGTGGCGCGATCGAGGCCGCCAAGTCCGACGCGCGCGGCAGGATCGAAATGAATTCCGCCGGCGAGCGTGTGCTAGCCATGTTGCAACTGGCGCGTCGATTTCCCAAAGCGCGCATCGTCTATAGCGGCGGCAATGCCGACCTGTTTCCGCCTCACATCGTCGAAGCGCCTTTCGGGGGCCGGTTGCTGGAGGAGTTCGGAATTGCACGCGGCCGCATCGTGATCGAGGCCGCCGCGCGCACCACGTTCGAGAATGCGCGCAAGGTCCGCGATGTGGTGAAGCCGCAACCGGGCCAGCGCTGGCTGCTGGTGACGTCTGCCTCGCACATGCCACGCTCGGTCGGTGTGTTCAGAGCAGTCGGCTTCGAGGTCGAGGCTTATCCGGTGGACTGGCGGACGCGCGGATGGCGCGATGCGTTCAAGCCGTTCCCCATCCTGTCGTTCGGGCTGGCGCAGTCCGACACCGCGATGCACGAGTGGGCCGGTCTGATCGGCTATTGGTGGACCGGGCGAATCGACGATCTGCTTCCGGGGCCGCGATCCGCCGCTCGCAGCGGTCAGTCCTGACGCGGCAGGCCGAGCCGATAGACGCCGCGGAAATCGTTCGGATCGGCGATCTTGCCTTTGCGATAGATGACCAGCCGGCCGGCCTGCGCGAGGCTGACGGCTGCGCGCCGGATCGGCATCAGCAGCGCATGCCAATTGTCGTCGCGGGCGATGGCGTGCGCAATCTCGGGGGCGCTCAACGTCTTGCCATGAGCGCGGGCCAAGGTGTCGAGCAGGGCTTCTTCCAGCGTGGGGGCGGATGCAGTCGAATCGGATGAAGGCATGCGCACTGCATCGCGCATTGGCCGAATGCGCGCAAGCCGTGATAACCATGGTGCGGATGCCTTGATGAAAGATCGTGCAATGACGCTGAAACTGGTGATCGGCAACAAGAACTACTCCTCGTGGTCGATGCGGCCGTGGATGGCGCTGAAAGCTGGCGGCATCGATTTCGAGGAGATTTTCATTCCGCTCTATACCGGCACCGCCAACAAGCAGCGCATCCTCGACGTCAGCCAATCAGGCAAGGTGCCGGCGCTGATCGACGGCGATGTGACGGTGTGGGATTCGCTGGCGATTATCGAATACGTTGCGGAAGGCTTTCCCGAAGCGCACCTGTGGCCCGAAGCGCGTGCGGCGCGGGCGCACGCACGATCGATCTCCGCCGAGATGCATTCCGGCTTTGCCGCGCTGCGTAACGAGTGCGGCATGAACCTGCATCGCCCGGTAAAGGCCAAGCTGCTCTCGGAGGCGGCGCGCGCCGACATCGCGCGCGTGCAGGAAATCTGGACCGATTGCCGCACGCGTTACGGCGCGCAGGGGCCTTACCTGTTCGGTGCGTTCAGTGCGGCGGATGCGATGTACGCGCCGGTGGTGCACCGTTTCCGCACCTACGCCATCGATATCGTGCCCGCCGTCAGCGAGTACATGGCGACCATCAGGGCGCAGCCTGCCTTCGCCGCGTGGACCGCGGCCGCACTGGACGAGACCATCGTCATCGAGCGGTTCGAAACGGACTGACGGTTCCCTGGATGAGGTGAAGGGTCCGTGCGCGAACGATTTCCGGGTTCCACCCCATGGCCGTCACCGGCTCACGAAATTCCCGCCTATCACTTTGAAAATATTGCAAAAATTAGCTCTTTTCCGAGCGCCTTTCTGACTGGTCAAATAAAGGCCCGGCGTGCTATAAGTCGCCGACCTTTAAGTCGGCCTGAGATCTGGGGACCACGGGGATCGGCCGACGTTCTCGTGCGTATGGAGATGGCGTTGAAGCATAAGTATGCTGTTGGAGAAACTGTGTATTTTACGGCAAGCAACGTGGCGCGGCCGGCCGCCAGCGGCACTTATGAGGTGATCCGCCTGCTGCCGACCGATGGGGACGATTGTCAGTACCGGATCAAGAGTTCGACCGAGGCGTTCGAGCGGGTCGCCAAGGAGAGCCAACTCGCGATGTCCTGATGGCTGCTCGCGATCTCGAAACGTATGTTTCGACCTCCATGTCTGATGTCGTCAGGAGGGGCTGATCGAGTCGGAGCGTTGAGGCCAAGACCGTCGAGGTTCCCGCCGGGCGAGCTGGAATGTCGGCGGCAGCCCGGTCAGCGGGACGTTGCGATCGGTGCACCGTAGAACAGCATTGTCGGGGATCGCCGCCGAAAATAGTCTTTGAAATTATCCTTGGAAATTATCCTCGGGGAACGCGCGCATGGACCAGGCCTGGACGGCTTCGCTCGATCAGCTTTGGCGGTCGCCGACGTTTCCGATGTGGCTGACGCTGGCGGCTGCGGCGTTCTTCGCCATCGTGTTTCTCGTCATCGTCTTGCGGGCCGACCGCTCCGTCGCCAACGGCGCGTTGACGGTGATGACATTGCTGGCGGTCGCGGTGGCGGCCGCCGCCATGGTGCGCGGCCTAGGTGAGGGGGCTGCCTCAACACGGGCATCGTTCGGTGCGGCTGCGTCTTTGCCCGCACTGTCATGCATCGACGATCTTGCAGGCGATAGCGTCGAAGCCGCGTGCGAGAAAATCCTGTTCGGATCGCCGGATCATGTCGCGGCGGCGGTATCCTACGCCGCGGCGCGTCTCGATCGCCTGACCGCATTGGGCGACGCCTCCGCCGCAAGCGGGACGATGACGCCTGAATTGCAGGCGCTGCGTCGCTCGGTCGAGCGTGACCGCTATGGCCTCACTGCACATGTCCTCGTGGCCCGTGACGGCTGTACCGCTGCCATCTGTCCGGCCTATCGGTCGTTGACGGATCATCGTCGGGTTGCCGCCAATATCGAAGGGCGCGTCTACGACGACCTGGTGACGCGTTATGCCGCGACGTGGGGTGGTGCGCCGGTCGCCGCCACGGAAAACGGTTCGACCTTGCCGACCAGCGCGGCTGCTGTCTTGACCGGCGAACCGTCGTCGGTCCCGACCGGAAAGCCGACCAACGCGGAGTTTCCCTCGTCGGCATCGATTCCGCCCGTCAGCATCATGACGCCTGAGCCGTCGGCCGGGTCGTCAGCATCGTCCGCCCCCAGTGCCGCCGCCACGCCTGCGCCCGTTCCGCGACCGGCCGCGGCCAATGCAAAGGCAGCGCCCAAAGCCGCTCCAAAGGCTGCGCCGAAGGCCTCGTCGCATTCTTCGACGGCGGCCCGGCACCCGGCAGCCCCCGCACCGCCGGTGCAGTTGACGCCGTCAACCGGGGATCGCTGATCACCAGCGAACGCTGAGACTTAGAACGGTGTTCAGCCGTGGACGCCGGCGACGGCCCCGAAAATGGTGATGAGGCTGAGTCCCAACAGCACCCAATGCACCCTGTGCAAGGTCGCGAAAGCCGCCTCTGGCTGTTCGCGAACCCATTGCGGAAAGAAGCGGTGCAGGATGAAGGGCTCGCCGATGAACAGCACGAATGCGAATATCAGCCACACGATGACCATGGCATGCATCCACCAGAACGCCGCGAGTTGAAACCGGTCCCAGATGTCGAGGCGGACGATCATGAACAGCCCGGTCAACCCGACCACCAGTACGGCTGTGCGCGCGATCCAGATGAATCGATGTTCGATCGCCTGAAAACTTCGCATGCGGTCGGCGCCGAGGTCGCCGCGCCGAACCGCCGGCAGCACCACCATCGTCGCCATCGCGACGCCGCCGATCCAGATCACGACGCCAAGGACGTGCAGGGCGCGGGCAAAAACGACGTCATCCATGATGTAGTCCTGCCAATCCTTGGGGTGAGCGGCAAACCGTCGATGTGCGGATGCGGTGACGTTACGTCGCATGGGCTCCGGCGAAGTTGCGCCAGCACAAAGCGCTCGGGTTATTTCTCGATAGCGGATAGGATTGCCGCATGAGCGTTGTCACGATTGACCCTTGTCACGATTTGACCGGTCTCGAGCTTTTGCAGGGGCTTTCGCCGGAAGCGCTGGAGGAGGCCCGCGCGGCGGCCCGGATTCGCCAACTGCCGCGCAACACCCGCGTTTTCAATCAGGGCGACATGGACGTACGAGCCCACGCGCTGTTGCAAGGTAGCGTGCGTATCAGCCAATCCGGCAGCGACGGGGCGCAGGTCGTGATCCGGTTCATCACCAGGGGTGGCATGTTCGGGACGGTGGCGCTGTTCACCGATCATCGCTATCCCGCCGACGCGGAAACGCTGGTGGCTTGTGTCGAGGTAAGCTGGAGCGAGGCGGCGCTCGCGTCCTTGATGAGCCGCCATTCCCAGGTGGCGATCAACTTCATCCGCATCATCGGCCGCCGCTTGCAGGAGGCGCAGGAACGGATGCGCGAACTCGCCACCCAGCGGGTCGAACAGCGGATCGCCAACACGCTGCTCAGGCTGTCGCGCCGCGCCGGACGGGCCACGGCCGAGGGAACGGCCATCGACCTGCCGCTGCGGCGAAAGGACATCGCCGATATCTGCGGCACCACGCTGCATTCGGCAAGCCGCATCCTGACGCCGTGGGAGAAAGCCGGCTGGCTGGTCACGCGCGATCAGCATCTGACCATTCGCGAAATGGCGAAAATCCGGCGTATCGCCGAGCAGGCGGAAAACTGAATCCGCCTTGAAATGGTCCCTTGTTGCGCGCGTCACGAATGGCAAGGCTGCAACGCGGATCGCGACGTTGAACGTGGCAGGTCTTTTTATCTAAGAGAGAAAGGCTTTTATCTAAGACAGATGCCTGTCATCGCCGCACCAACGCCCGGATATCATGCCGCTTCATCTCATCAAACTTGCCGTCGGCTGTGAGTCCGTAAAGGATCTCAAGGCACGCGTCACCGAGCGTGCGCAGCAGGCCAAAAAGCAAGGCACGCCACCGCGCCACGTTCACATCACGCGGATGACGCCGAAGCGCGATGAAGAATTGTTGGCGGGTGGTTCGCTCTACTGGGTCATTCGCGGCGAAATCGCCGCGCGCGAGAAATTGATCGGCATCGAGCCGTTTCGCGACAAGGACGGTATCGGCCGTTGCCGGCTGGTGATGCAGCCCAAGGTCGTCGCGGTAGTGCCGCGTCCGATGCGCGCATTCCAGGGCTGGCGCTATCTGCCGGCAAACGACGCGCCGCCCGATCTCACCCGTGCCGGCACGGGACTTGTCGAGATGCCGGAAGAACTGCGTCGCGAATTGCGCGAACTCGGCCTGCTCTGAAGGCGTCGATTACACGCCGATGTTGTCGATCAGGCGCGTGGTGCCGATTTTGGCGGCAACGAGAAGCCGCACCGGCCCATCCTTCAGCGACTCGATCGATTGCAGCGTTTCGGCGTGCCGCGCCTCGAAATAGTCGAGCGCAAAACCTGCTGTGGTGATGCGGGTCGCACCTGCCGCCAGTGCCGTGGACAACGCGACACCCGCGCGCAGTTGCGCCGCGGTGTCCTGCATCGTCTGGTGAAGTACCGGCGCGATCGCGCGTTCTTCCGCTGACAGATAGACGTTGCGCGACGACATCGCGAGGCCATCGCTTTCGCGCACCGTGCCGAGGCCGACGACATCGACGCCGAGGTCGAGGTCGCGCGCCATCTGCGTCACCACGCGAAGCTGTTGATAATCCTTTTCGCCGAACACGGCGACGTTCGGCCGGCACTGAATGAACAGTTTGCCGACAACGGTGGTGACGCCGCCGAAGAAGTGCGGTCGGAAGCGATCCTCGAGATCGACGATGGCCGGACCGTCTGTCACGATCCGCGAGGCGAAGCCGCTCGGATACATCGTCTTGACGTCCGGATTCCAGATCAGGTCGGCATTCTCCGCCGCGAGCTTGGCGAGATCGGTATCCCAGGTGCGCGGATAGGACTCGAAATCCTCGTGCGGTGCGAACTGCGTGGGATTGACGAAGACCGACACCGCGACGCGCTTGCAGCGGCGCCGCGCTTCACGCACGAGGCCAAGGTGGCCCTCGTGCAGAGCGCCCATGGTCGGAACCAGCGCAACGGTCTCGCCCGCGGCGCGGAATGCGTTCAGGGTTTCATTCAACGCTGGCAGGTTACGGGCAACGATGGGATCGCGGGACATGGAACATGCTCGATGTTGTCTGCGGAACTGAACCACGGTCGGCTGAAGGCGGGCACTTTTGGAACCGTCGGCGGCACCCGTGCAGCGCGGTATGATCGGCGCGCGTTATTCACCAAGATGCCGGCCGAGTCCATCGAACAGGCCGGAGCATATGGAAAATCCGCCGCCAGATGGGCTCGCGCGTGGGCTCGCGCGCTCCCTTGGGCGAAGCGGCACTCCGGTTGAGCAAGGGTGGTCAGGTTCTGATTTCCGGCGCATTTCTGTCGTTTAGGGTGATAATGCACTCGGAACCGTGGGTGTGCCATAAACCGGGAACGATCGTGGGTCCGGCACGTTAAATTTGGGTGGGAAATACGCGAACAATATCAGTCTCTTGTGGTGGCATGGATGCTGCCACGGATGCGGCGATGGATCGCGCGGCCGATCTGGCCAGGGCAAATGCGGACAATTTGCTCTTTTCGTCGCAAAGTTGTGACATATATTGACGATACCACCACGAGAAAGAATGCTGGAGAACGAACGACCGGGCGCTTAGCGTTCGCAGGGTAGATCATGAAACGCGCAGTTATCGTTTTGACGTCACTGCTGGTCCTGGTGGGTGCCGCTTACTTCAGCGGTAGCAAGTGGCTGATTCGTCACGAGACAGCGACGTTCTTCGATCAATCGCGCGATCGTCCCGTTCAGGTGGATATTGCAGTGCGACGCGACAAGGAGATGCAGGCGCGCGCCGGTCTTCTCAAGCTACCCGTCGCTGTTCTCAATCACGGCAACACCGTGAAGTTCACCGAATACTCGTTCCTCGCGAACGTGTTCGCAGCGCGCGGCTATATGGTCGTGAGCATTCAGCATGATCTCGACAGCGACCCGCCGCTGGTGACCAAAGTCGGCGAACCTTACGTCGGCCGCCTGCCGGTTTACGAGCGCGGCGTGCAGAATATTCTGTTCGCGGTCGAAAAGCTGAAACCAATGTATCCGAATGCGGACTACGATCATCTGACGATGGTCGGCCATTCGAACGGCGGCGACATTGCGATGTACTTTGCCAAGCTGCATCCCGACGAGGTGCGCAAGGTGGTCACGCTGGACAATCTGCGCGTGCCGTTCATGACCGACGGCAAGTTCAAGATACTGTCGTTCCGCTCGCACGATTCGATGTTCAAACCGGATCCGGGCGTCGTCCCGGATGGCGAGGTATGCGATCAGGCGGGCATCACCGTCATCAACACCGACGCGCAGCATACCGAGATGAGCGATCGCGGACCCGACTCGGTGAAGCAGAAGATCGAAGGCATGCTCGACAAGTACCTCGACAACGACAGTGTGTTGGGACCGGTCGATACCAGAAAGCCGAAGATCGCCAATCCGGGCCCGGTGGCCCTGTATGCGCCGCCGCTTTCGCTGGTGCCGGCGGCCGTCCCGTTGGATTGACCTCGTTCGGTTCGAGTCTACATAGTCCTGCAACAGGTTGTGGGACTCGATGACGGACGAACGCTCAAAATCGAAAACCTCGGACGTTGCGACGCCGCAGCGCGATGCATCCGCGCTACGGCCGACGTCGACGTCGGCGGATATCGCGGCTTTCGTCGCCAAGGCGCGCGCGGTATCCCCGCTTGCGCCCGGCGCGCGTGCGCGGCTGGTGTTCGCGCTCGATGCCACCATGAGCCGGCAGCCGACCTGGGATATGGCGTGCGATCTGCAAGCCGACATGTTCAGCGAGGCGGCGAAGATCGGCAATCTGGATATTCGCCTGGTCTATTATCGCGGCGCTTCCGAATGCCGGGCCAGCGGCTGGATTTCCGATGCCACGAAGCTTGCGGCCTTGATGCGCAAGATCGACTGCCAGGGCGGCCACACCCAGATCGGCCGGGTGCTGGGCGATGTGCGCAGTCAGGCGGTTGAGGCCGGTGTGCGAGCCGTGGTGTTCGTCGGCGACGCGATGGAAGAAAACGTCGACGATCTCTGTAGCAAAGCGGGCGAACTCGGGTTGCTGAAGGTTCCGGTATTCCTGTTTCAGGAAGGCGATAATCCGGTTGCCGAACGGGCGTTCCGCGAAATCGCGCGCTTGACCGGCGGCGCGTGGTGCCGTTTCGATCCCGGCGCGGCGGCGCAGTTACGCGAGTTGCTGCGCGCGGCGGCGGCCTATGCGGCGGGTGGACGTGAGGCGTTGTTGCGTCTCTCGCGCACCGCAAGCGGCGCGGCGCGATTGCTCGGACAGATGCGGTGAGGCCGGATCGTCGGCTCACCGCGATGTGCCGGACCGTTGCCGCGACAATGCGGCCGGTTCGGCGGAAAGAACGTGAATGGCTACTCTGATCGCCGGCGCGGTTGCCGTCTTTGTCCTGTACACGCTGTTGCAGATGTTCCGCTCAGCCAATCCGGCGATGCTGGCGCGCGCCATCAAGATTGTCGGCGGCATTGTCTCGCTTGCGGTCGCCGCGTTCGTCGGCCTCAAGGGCGAACTTGCCGTGGCGATCCCGCTCGGCGTGTTCGGGGCAGGGCTATTGGGATGGTCGCCGTTCGGCACCCGCTTTCCGAATTTTGGCGGCATGTTCGGCGGATCGGGAAAGCCGAGCGCCGGGAAAAGTTCGCGCGTGCGCTCGCACTTCCTTGAAATGACGCTCGATCACGACACCGGCGCGCTGAGCGGCAAGATCATCGCGGGGCCGGATGCCGGACGCTCACTTGTCGACTTCGATCTGCCGGCGCTGGCGGCAATGATGACGCGTTTCGACGCCGAGAGCTGCGCGCTACTTGAGGGTTATCTTGACCGCCGGTTTCCCGCCTGGCGTCAGCACGCGCAAGGCGACGCGGCAACGGGGGAGCGCCGCGCGGCGTCGAGCGGCAAAATGTCGAACGAGGAGGCCTATCAGATCCTTGGCCTGCAACCGGGTGCGAGCCGTAGTGATATCGGGCAGGCTCACCGCACCCTGATGAAGAAACTGCATCCCGACCAGGGGGGGTCGACGTACCTGGCGGCTCGGGTCAATGAAGCCAAGGACACTCTGCTTCGCACGCATCGCAACTAACTCCGGCAACGCAAATCAACGCAACATGCCGCGCGTCACCTGTCGTCCGTTCGATGCCCCTGCCGCCCGCCGTTGCCCGGCGTGGTCAGCTTGTATGGTAAATGTATCCGCAAATTCTTGACGGGAAGTTTTCAACGCCTCGGATCGATAAGATTCAAGCCCGTGGGGGAATGCGGATTCCGGGTTAAGTCTGAAAGCCCGCCAGTACGAAACCACAAAGCCCCGCTTCCGATCGACCGGACGCGGGGCTTTGTGGTTGGCTACGAATTCTTGCGACGAACAAGCTCAGTTGCGTATGGTGATGCACGAGATGTCGGAGCGCTTCAGCCGTTTGCAGACGGCTTCCGCCTGATCGCGTTCGAGGCCGGCGAAGCGGGCGCGATAGAGCTTCTTGTCGCCGCGCGTCACCACGGGTTCCGTGAACGGATCGGCCTGACCCAGCATGCCCTTGGCGTGGTCGCGGGCGGTTTCCAGACGCTCGCGAGCCTGTCTCTCGCTTTCCAGCGCGCCGACCTGCACGATCCAGCCGGTGTGAACGGCGGCCGGCTTGATGGCGCCCTGGTGTTGAATCGCCTGCTGGACCGGTCGTTCCGCCGATGCTGCGGCGACGCTGGAGGCGGGCAGCACGCCGAGCAGTCCCTTTCCGGTGCCGTGGTTCGGCGGCTGAACCGGCAGCTCGCGGGTCGCAACCGAACCGGAGATGTCCGCGGTATCGCCATGAGCGACGAAGAGAGGTGCGGGGCCGGCGGAAGCGACCTTCACCTGACCGGAGCGAACCTGCACGGTCTTGACGCGCACCGGCTTCATCGGCTCGGTCGAGCCGGGGATCGCCGCGATCGCCTTGCTCTGGATCACGCCGTTGGTGAGCGGGGCCGGTTCAACCGGTGCTTTCTCGGCAACCGCAGCTTTCGGAGTCGGCGCTGCTGCAGGGCGCGCCGTCGGCAGCGGCGGAGGAGCGGTGTCTGCCGCGACCTGAATGGCGCCCTGCACCTGAACCGGCGCGGCGGGCCGCGACTGTGCGGCATCTTCGGCGACCGCGGCGTTGGCTTCGGCGGGGCTGCGTTCGACAATGGCGGCCACCGTGCGGCGGCCGGAGGCCTTCTCGAGGTTGGCGGCGAGCAATTTGCGCATAGTGGCGTCGCGCGATCCACCGCTGCGGCCGCCCATCACCACGCCGACCAGATGACGATTGCCGCGGCGCAGATTGGTGACAAGGTTGAAGCCGGATGCGCGGGTGTAGCCGGTCTTGATGCCGTCGACGCCCTCGACCTTGCCGAGCAGGTGATTGTGATTGCGGATGTTGCGGCCGCGATAGTTGAACGATGCGGTAGCGAAGAAGCGATAGTAGCGCGGGAAGCGCTCCTGGATCGCACGGCCGAGAGTTGCCTGATCGCGTGCCGTGGTGACCTGATCGTTGTTAGGCAGGCCCGAGGCGTTGCGATAGACGGTGCGGGTCATGCCGAGGGCGCGCGCTTTGCGCGTCATCATCTTGGCGAAATCGTCTTCGTCGCCGCCGAGGAATTCGGCGATCACCACGGCCGCGTCGTTGGCTGAACGGGTCACCAGCCCCTTGATCGCGTCTTCGACGCGAATGCTCTGGCCCGGACGCAGGCCGAGCTTGGTTGGCGCTTGTGAAGCAGCGTGCGCCGACACCGGCATTTCCGTGTTGAGACTGACCTTGCCGGCGTCGAGCCGTTCGAACAGCAGGTACAGCGTCATGATCTTGGTGAGCGAGGCGGGGAAGCGCAGGCCGTCGGCATTGGTGGCGGCGAGCGTCGCGCCGGAATTGGCATCCACGATGATCGAGGCGAATGCCGGATTGTAGCTCTGGTGGACAGCGTGATGGCGGTGGTGCCGATGGCGTCGTCGGGCGTCGGCGGTATCGGTGGTGAAGATGACGGCGGCGGTGATGGTGGCCAACCCGAGAACGCAAACCCGCAGGGCACGTGAAGAGGCTGAGGTTGCACGTAGCATGGACGTCCCCGTCAGATTTCGATCTCAATCACCGGTCCGTGAGGCCAAATTATGCTCGACGCTCCGCAATCGACCTCGCGCGATGGGCCAACGCGCTGCCGGCTCCAAGCCAGTTTGGGTGATCTCCAAATTTGGCTAAGAGCCTGCATTCACGAAGCTTTTCTGGCTTTGCGCCGGACCGCAACGAATACCACAAACAGGGTAAGGGGCTGGAGTTTCGAAAAGGTTAAATAACCCTTGCCGGATAATGCCGGATTCGCGCGAATATGACGATTGTGCATTGCATCAAATTCATTGACATAATTGTGCAATGCGATAGTGTGATGGTCATAGCGGCGTCGCGGTTCGGTCGGCGATGCCTTGATGGTTTATTTTCCCGCAGCCGATGAAGGATGTCTCCCATGGTCAAGGTTGAAGAACTGCAGAACTACGGCAAAGAGCAATTCGAAAGCGCGGTTTCGGCCGCCAACGACTTCCAGCAGACCCTCCAGGCGATCGTTGCGGCGTTCGGCGACTACTCCAAGAAGTCGTTCGAAGACGGCAACGCATACTTCGAGAAGTTGGTCGCCTCGAAGTCCCTCGACAAGGCGCTCGAAGTCCAGACCGAGTATGCCAAGACCAGCTACGAGACCTTCGTGGCCGAGTCGCAGAAGATCGGCGGCCTTTATGTCGAACTCACCAAGCAGTCGTTCAAGCCGTTCGAAGGCTTCATCGGCAAGCTGGCGCCTGTGTCGGTCCGCTAAGCCTCGTTTCCATCTCGGAATACAAAAAGCCCGGTCTCACGACCGGGCTTTTTCGTGGATGATTTGCCAGGTTGCGACTTGCCTACTTTGCGATTTGCAGCTTGACCAGCGAATTGCCGATCGCGCTGAAGGCTTCCGCCATGCCGGTGGTGGTCGTCGTCGGGTAGAACCCGCCGGCGTCGGCGCAATATTTCAGAACAGACGATTCTCCGGCCCCGTCGGTGTCGACCTGAATGGTGTCGACATGGGTGGTGTCCTTCTTCGACGTGTCCTTCTTCTCCGGATTGATGTTGTCGCAGAGCAGCTTTTGCCGCGCGTCGATCTGCGACGCTTTCGAATACCAGCGATTCTGCGTGTTTTCTCCGTCCGACAAGAGGATGATCACGTCGGAATACTGATAGTTCGGATCCTTGGCGGGAGCCGGGAAAAGGCTGCTCCCCAACATCATCCACGCAATCTGCATGCCGATCGACTGGTTGGTATTACCAACCGCCGTCAGGCTGTTGATTTTCCCCTTGATCGTATTGGTGTCGTTCGATGAGTCGCTTTCCGTCGAGTTGAACACCGCTTTCATCGAAAGCAACGACGCCGGACAGGAACTGTAGCTTTCCGCCAGATACAGGGTATCTGCGTTGTTTTTCGTCGGCGCATCGTTCGTGGTGTCGTAGTTTTGCGTGCGGTCGGTTACGCAGCCTTGCCATTTATTGACGTTCTTGTCGGTCCAGGTTCTGCCGTTCTTTATGCAGTCGCTCTTTGTCGTATAACTGGACTTGCTGCAGCTCCCATAACTCGTGTCCCAGTCCAGCCAGTTGGCATTCTTGTTGTCGGTGCCGACGTTGACCATGACGTTGAAGGGAATGATCGAGAGATAGACGTCGTCTGCGGTCTTGGCGGAGGCTTTGAGCGTGTCCACCAGTTTTTTGGCCGCGATCTTCATCTTTCCCAGCTTGTCGTAGCTGGCCATGGATCCGGTAACGTCGAGCGCCATCGCGATGCGCAGCCGGGCGCTGCCCCATTTTGTCGTGGAACTGGTGCCGATGCCGATATCGGTGAATCCTGCCTTCCGCATGAATTCGGTGGCCACCGACCCGTTGGCAGTGACGTCGACCGACGCTCCCTTGCCGGTGTTGGGCGTATAGGTTGCGTTGATCACGACGTCGCTGGCGCTGCCATCCTTGTAGAGGGCATTAAAATACTTCTGCGCCGCGGCGGTGGCTTGCGCCGCCGTCATCGACGGGTCGGCCTGGGCGTCCTTGGACACCATCAGCGCCGTGGTGTCGAGGGCAGCCTGCATCGAGGAGCGGGCAGCGACGGCGCGGCTGTAGTCGATCGCCGCGCCGACGATTCCGAGCATCGGGACGAGGGCAATGGCGAACATGGCAGCGACATTGCCGCGGTTCGCGTGGACGAAACGGGCTGCGGGACGCGTGACTGAACTTGGCAATAATTTACCGAACATGGCGGTCACCGGGATATGGGTTGTGGTGCCATTTCCGCGCGGGCGGCTAAACAGGTGGTAAAGCCGTGCTGAGAAATCAGGTAAATAACCGGACAAATGCTCGGTATGGCCGGCGGCGCTGGTTTCAGTGTCAACGGCTGGTGAACGGGATGCGTGAGGATTCGGACGAATCGGGCAAATTGGATTAACCTTGGCTGGGGCGCATGCCTGAAATGGCCCCCTGAAATGCCTCTCTGAAATGCTTCGGGGCGGCGCGACGTTTGGTGGCTTGCGG
>JBARXT010000246.1:0-26995 GCA_049647485.1 Xanthobacteraceae bacterium | reverse complement strand
CACGCTGGAAGATCTCGACGGCCACCGCATCATCATGCTGAGCGACGCGCAGGTGCCGCAACACCTCCAGAATCGCAACTGGCTGATCGAAGCCGGCCGCAATGGCTCCGGGCCGCGCGAAGCCTTCTTCAAGGTCAACAATATCCTCGGGCTTGTTCGCGCCTGCCAGCAGGGGCTCGGCATCGCCGCGCTACCGGACTACCTGGTCGAAGATACCAATCGGCTGGTGCAACTCTTCAGTGAATCCGATTCGATTCAACTCGATACGTATTTCGTTTATCCTGAGGAGTTGAAGTCGGTGGCACGCGTTCAGGCCTTCCGGGATTTTGTCGTAAGCAAGGCGCAGCGTTGGCCTTCCTGAATAGCTGCCCTGCGCTTTGCACGCCTCCAATCACCGCATGACTGACATGCGACTTGTCCAGTTGCCGCAACGCGCTAACAGGGCTCTACTCTCATCACACTGAGCGATCGCATCGCGCATCTGTCCCCCTCCTCTAGCGGTGCGGGCGTTCAGTTATCCCTCTTGGAAGGTGATTGTGTCGGCCTCACGTGGCCAATACCTCAAGCCGGGCTCTTCGAGCCCGGCTTTTTTCTTTTGCTGTCTTTCCCGACCGTCGGCGATATCCGAACAATGCGGCGCACCGAAATTGCGCGGACGGAATGACGCAGCCGCATGGGAGAAAATACGCGACGCGCGGACGCAATGTTGCGGCCGGCTTAAAATACGTTCCACTCGAAAAGTGACACGCTCGATGGCGAGGATTGATTCACCATTTCGCCGCGTGGCCGCAATTCATCCCACCTGATTCACTTCCCGTTACGTAATTCAGCTTAGTGCCTGCGTCCCGACTGGAAGAATTTCAGGTGATCGAGGCATGTTGAAGATCTACAATTGCATCGCAACCGCCCACGACCTCCGATTGGTCGGGCTGGCCGTGGTGATCTGCGGGCTTGCTTCATTCGCTACCATTAGCCTGTTGCGATATGCCGCCTCGACCAAGGACCAGATGCGTTACATCTGGATCGGCGTCGCCGCGACGTCGGGCGGTTTCGGCATCTGGGCAACGCACTTCATCGCGATGCTGGCGTTCACGCCCGGCGTGCCAAGCGGCTACAACGTCTTTCTCACCATCGTGTCGTTATTGGCCGCGGTGCTCTTGTGCGGCGCGGGCCTTGCGATCGCGCTGAACAGAACGTCGCGCGCAATGCCATGGATCGGCGGTGCGGTTGTCGGCGGCGGCATCGCGGCGATGCACTACCTCGGCATGGCGGCATTTGAAGTTCAGGGCGTCATCCTGTGGGATTGGCCGATGGTCGCGGCCTCCATTGCGCTTGGCGGATTGATCGGCGCGGCCGCATTGCCGGCCGGGCTGCGCCAACGACCGGTCATCTGGCGATATTACGGTACCATGCTGCTGACCTTGGCGATCGCCAGCCACCACTTCACCGCGATGGCCGCGGCCTCGATCATTCCCGTCCCCAACCTCGATATTCCGCTGTCGGCGCTGCCAACCGGCCTGCTCGCAGTCGGCGTCGCACTTGCCAGTGCAACCATCATCTTGCTTGCGCTCGCCGGCGTATGGCTCGACCTCAAGGAGCGCAGGCGCAGCCTGCTCGAAGCCAGCCGGCTCCAGGGTCTGGCGGACGCCGCCGTCGAGGGTCTGGTGGTCTGCGACGGCAATAACATCGTCACCATCAACAAGAGCTTCGCCACACTGCTGGGGATCGATCCTGCCGGCGCGATGCCGCAGCAGATCGATGCCTGCTTCCCGGACCTGGCGGCGCATCTGGCGTCTGCGCCTTTGCCCGAAACGCCGCTGGAAATGACCCTGCGTCGACACGACGGCACAACGATCCCGGTGGAAATTCTTCACCGTACCATGGACTACAGCGGACAGCCTCATGATGTCATCGCGGTGCGCGATCTGCGCGCGCGCAAGGCGGCCGAGCAACACATCCGCTACCTCGCCCACCACGACGCCCTGACGACGCTGCCCAACCGCAGCTATTTCAGCAGCAAGCTCGACCAGGCGATCGCGCAGGCGAGCACGACCGGCCAGAAGTTCGCCGTGCTCTGCCTCGATCTCGACCGCTTCAAGGAAGTGAACGACCTGTTCGGCCATGCCGCGGGCGATCACGTCCTGCAAACCGTCGCCAAGCGAACCAGCGCTCTGCTGCAGGACAACTACATGATGGCGCGCCTCGGCGGCGACGAGTTCGCGATCCTGATGCCGGAAATCGGCCATGCCTCCGCCGCGGGTCGGCTGGCGGAAACGATTCTGGCGTCACTGCAGGAAGCCGACGATACGTCGGACATCGAGCGCATTTCATGCAGCATCGGCATCGCCGTCTATCCGGACGATGCTGTTTTGCGAGAGACCCTGCTCAGTCATGCCGATACCGCGCTCTATCGCGCCAAGACCGACGGGCGCGCCACCTACCGCTTTTTCGAAGCCAGGATGGGCTCGGAGGTCCGCGCCCGCCGCGAACTCGAACACGACCTACGGCTGGCCATTCCGCGCGGCGAGTTCTCGCTGGCGTTCCAGCCGCAGACCGATATCCAGACCGACGAGGTGACAGGATTCGAAGCCTTGCTGCGCTGGCAGCATCCGGTGCGCGGCATGATTTCTCCTGCGATGTTCATCCCGATCGCCGAGGAAACCGGAGCCATTCTCGATATCGGCATCTGGGTCCTGCGCGAGTCATGTCGTGAAGCGGCGCAATGGCGCAATCCGCTGTCGATCGCCGTCAACGTCTCCGTGGTTCAGTTGCACAACGCCAATTTCGTCCAGGCCGTGCACCAGACCCTTCTGGAGACGGGACTGGCGGCAGGCCGGCTCGAACTTGAAATCACCGAAACAGCGCTCGTCCGCGATCTCAACCGCGCGCTGACGACCCTGCGGCAACTCAAGGCGTTGGGCGTCCGCATTGCGATGGACGATTTCGGCACCGGCTATTCGTCGCTGTCCAACTTGCGCGCATTCCCGTTCGACAAGATCAAGATCGACGGTTCGTTCGTCAAATCGGTCGATGCCAACGCTTCGGCGGCAACCATTGTCCGCGCGGTTCTCGGCCTTGGTCGTGGACTCGGGCTGCCGGTGTTGGCCGAAGGCGTCGAAACCAGCGAGGAATTGCATTTCCTCCGCGACGAAGGCTGCGGTGCGGTCCAGGGCTATCTGCTCGGCCGCCCATCGGACATCGCGACGTTCCACGATGTGGTCCACAATGATACGCCCCGGGCGGCGGATATCGAACGAGTATTGCCCGCAGCCAAGGTTGCATAAACGTTCAACGCCGCAGCGTTCGCGGATGACCGGCGAAGCAAAAGCCGCCTCGCGCTTTCCGGCACGACGCGAAGGGCAAACGCAAAAAACGCGCGACACGCGCGCGTTTGAAGCTCGATGGCTGCGGCGTACGGTTACGCCGCTTGCTTGTGCATGGCGCCGTTGGCCGACGCATTGCCGCGAATGGCCTTGACCGAACGATCAATCGCCGACCACAGCCGGCTGATCTCGGAGGCGGCCCGCCCTGGCGAATAGTATTCCTGCGCACCCTCACCGTGCGCCAACGCCAACAGCAAATCGGCGCGATTGGTGATCTGGCCGCTCCACACCGGCGCGCGGAATTTAGCGAGGGCTTCGCGGGCAATGGTCACGATCGGGCTTTCGGATCCCTCACGCAGCGCCGGCGCGCCGTTCATCACCACGGCATAAGGCTTGCGGGCCGAGCGGCAGGTCTGAATGGTTTCCTGCACGGCGTTGACGTCGAACACGCCGGGACGCGCCGGAATGATCACCATCGTCGCATTGCGCACGGCATCCTCGACCACGGCCGACATGTTCGGCGGCGTATCAATGAATACCCACTCGTAGCCCTCGCGCTTGGCGCTGGCGACAATCTCGCTCACCGAACGATTGGCGGTTTTCAGCGGCGGTTCGTTGGTGCCACGCAGCTTGTGCCAGAGCGTGAGCGAACCTTGCGGATCGGCATCGACAAGCAGACACGGGCGCGACGGTTTATGGACGTGCGCGGCAAGATGAGCCGTCAAGGTGCTTTTCCCCGAGCCCCCTTTGCGTGATGCAAAAACAATAACGTTCATACCTTGGCCTCCAGATTGACCCCAGAAGGCGAAAGTGAATCAGCTTGCTGATTCGTTAAAGCAAAATTTGCGATATCGGACTCTCGACATACTAGATTTAGTGAAAGGGTGGGCCTTTCGAGTCACACCATGCGGTGCAATATCGTGCAAAGCGCAACGTCAACCGAGCTCGTCGCCGCGCGCGCGTTGACGTTCAAGCCATTTGCGCTCCATCCAGCCCAGCAATCGGGCGATCGGTCCCTGCAGGAACGGAATATCCTGCGCGATCAACATCAGGCCGAGCGGCAGCATCCAGAGTCCCAGTACCGGCAAAAAGCTTAAGATACCGCCGACGATCAGCAGCATCCCAAGTGGAATACGGATTAATCGTGAAGACGGCCGACGTACCCAGGTGACGAAACGCGCCACTTTCGGCGGCAGCTTACTTTCGAACCAGGCAAAGTACCGGTCCAGTTCTGCTCGATGATTCTTCACTGACACCTCGCTTGAGTCGATCGGAAACGGCATCAATCACGCCATGGCAAGACGACGGGAGGTCGCTGGCTCATAACGCTCCGCCACACCAACACATTTTTGCCGCAATTGAGCCGCCCCGCTACAGTCGGTGATCAGCAACCTTCGCTACCACGCATACGATATAACTGGCATGGTCTTGATCCGATCCCTGACGATCTGCGTTTTCGCAACGCTGCTGCTGTCCGCCGCAGTGCCGACATTCGCGCAGAACCGTGCCATCGGCCTGCAAACGCCGTCCGGCAATATTCACTGTCAGTTCTTCAGCTATGACCATCAAAGCTCGTTTCGTTGCGACATCGGCCAGATCGCAACGCGTCCCCCACGCCCCACAGATTGCGATCTCGATTGGGGCAGCGCATTTGAGATGCCGGTCCGCGGCAACAAGACCCAGCGCCTCTGCCACGGCGACACCGTGATGGACAAATCACTGCCAGTGCTGAGCTATGGCGAAATCTGGCAACACGGCGGCTTCACCTGCACCTCCGAGCAGAACAGCCTCACCTGCTTCAATGCCGACCGTCACGGCTTCTCGCTATCGAAAGCGAAGCAGGACATTTTCTGACGTTCGCGTTTTGAACTCGCACTTTTGAAGTCGTTTGCGCGGCCGATGACCGGAACCATGCACTCACACCCATGTGAGTGCCGGAACGCCGTGCGCGATCGTCCGTTGTCGGTGCACCCCGCTAAGCGAAGGAGATCGCAGCATGAAGACAACATTCCTTGCCGCCGCAGCCGCAACAGCAATGCTGGTGGCCTCACCCGCTATTGCCGCGCCCGCCGCGAAAAACAGCACAACGCAATCCGACGCGATGTCGTCGACCACCGCGTCGAAGCCGATGAAGAAGTCGATGAGGCACACCTCGGCCAAGCGGATGAAATCGCACCACCACCGCAAGCACATGAGCCGCATGGATCAACCGCGCTATGACCGCAGCGCGACCTATCGCGACGAATGGAATCGGCCGATGAACACCGGTTTCGCGCCGCTCGACTTCGCCGGCAACGTGGCGGGCAGCGCCATCGGCACGGCTGGCGCCATCGCCGGCACCGCTGTCGGAACCGCGGGCGCGATCGCAGCGGCGCCGTTCGGCGGCGGCCCCTACGGCTATCGCGACGCTTACGCGTATGAACCGCAATACGCCTATAACGACACGTACGATACGCCTTACAGCTATGACGGCACCGCGATGCAGTACTCACCGAGTTACGCAGCGCGTAACGGTTTCGTCTGCCAGCCGGGCACCATGTACACGAATTCGTTCGGCCAGCGGCAGCTATGCCAGTAGCATGAAGTGATGTCGCCACGCGAAGCGCGTCCCCGGATAATCCGGAGACGCGCTTGATCGACAGCGGATCATTGGTTGTTGATCAGCTCAGCCAGTTCACCTTGCCGGTCGCGAGATCGTGCATCGCGCCGACGATTGTGAGATCGCCCGCCGCCACCAGTTGTTTCATCACCGGGCTTTTCGCGGTCAGTTCGGCCACCGCCATTCGGACATTGGTTTCGGCCACCGCCTGAACGAAGAGCGCGTTCTTCGAAGTGCGCTCGCCACTTGTCTTGGTGGCCTTCACCGCCGGGCGGATGTTGGCCAGCGTCGCCGTCAGACTGCCGAGCTTGGCGTTGTCGATCGCGCCCTTCACCGCGCCGCATTCGTTGTGACCCAGCACGACGATGGCGCGTGTCCCTGTGATCTTGGTCGCGAATTCGAGACTGCCGATGATGTCGGTGTTGACGAAGTTGCCCGCGACACGCGCGCAGAAGATGTCGCCGATACGCTGATCGAACACCAGTTCGGGCGGGACGCGGGAATCGATGCAGCCAACCACCGTTGCGAACGGTGCCTGTCCCTTCGCCGTTTCCTTCGCCTGCTTGAGCAGATCGCAATTGACGGTGTGGCCGCCAACGAAACGTTCGTTGCCGGCCTTCAATCGCGCCAGCGCATCGGCAGGCGACGTCGCACGCTGACTGTCATTGGTCATCACCGCGCAGGTGGCAGGCTCCGCCTCGGTGCGCGTCGCCACAAAACCCGACCATAAAGCGGCTGACGCACAGCCACAAAAGGCACGACGGCTCAACATCTCATTGCTCCTTGAATCGCGTTTCCTGAGACGGCAAGTCATGCCGCCACGCGCCCCCGCGCGAGCGAAACGATCCAATGAAACCGGTTAAGGATCGTACCTATAGCTCGTGAGACCTCGAACTAATTGTCGCCGTCGTCACTGGCCAGGACGCCGCGCACCGCTGCCGCCCAGCCCTTCAGTTTGCGCGTGCGCGTGGCGGCGCTCATGTTCGGCTTGAAGCGATGCTCCAGCCGCCAGCTATCGGCGAACCGTGCCGGCTCGGGATAGACGCCGGCGCCGAGCCCGGCGAGATAGGCCGCGCCCAAAGCGGTCGTTTCCTGAATCATCGGACGATCGACCGGTGCATCGAGCAGATCGGCGAGCCGCTGCATGGTCCAGTCCGACACCGCCATGCCGCCATCAACCCGCAACACGGTGTTGGCGCTCGCCGCGTCGGGCCAGTCGGCACGCATCGCCGCCCACAGATCGTGGGTCTGGTAGCAGACGCTCTCCAGCGCCGCATGCGCGAGTTCGGCCGGGCCGGTGTTGCGCGTCAGCCCGAACAGGCCGCCGCGCACCCGCGGATTCCAGTACGGCGCGCCGAGACCGACGAAAGCCGGCACCAGGTACACGGATTGTGCCGGGTCGGAGCGATCCGCCAGCGGACCGCTTTCGGCGGCATTGGCGATGATCTTCAGTCCATCGCGCAGCCACTGCACCGCGGAGCCCGCGACAAAAATCGAACCTTCCAGCGCATAGGTGCGCTGGCCGTTCAACTGGTAGGCGATGGTGGTGAGCAGCTTGTTATGCGACGTCACCGCCGTCGTGCCGGTATTGAGCAACGCGAAACAGCCGGTGCCGTAGGTCGATTTCATCATGCCCGGTGCGAAACACGCCTGCCCGATGGTCGCCGCCTGCTGGTCGCCGGCGATGCCGCGAATAGCGATGCTGCCGCCGAACAGATCAGCAGCGCTGTCGCCGAAATGCGCCGAGGAGTCGCGCACGTCCGGCAGCATTGAGCGCGGCACGCGCAGCATTTGCAGCAACGTGTCGTCCCACTCGCCGGTGTGAATATTGAACAGCAGCGTGCGCGAGGCGTTGGTGGCATCGGTGGCGTGCACCTTGCCGCCGGTCAGCCGCCACAACAGATAGGAATCCACGGTGCCGAACAGCAGTTCGCCGCGTTCGGCGCGCGCCCGCGCGCCGGGAAAATGGTCGAGCAGCCACGCGACCTTGGTGCCGGAGAAATACGGATCGACGATCAGGCCGGTGCGCGCGGAAATCTCAGGCTCGAGGCCATCGGCCTTGAGTTGCGCGCAGACATCCGCCGTGCGACGATCCTGCCAGACGATGGCGCGATGGATCGCCCGCCCGGTGGCGCGATCCCACACCACGGTGGTTTCGCGCTGATTGGTGATGCCGATGGCGGCGATGTCGGAGGCCGCGACATTGGCCTTCTGCATGGCGTCGCGGCACGTGGCGAGCGTCGATTGCCAGATGTCGTCGGGTTCGTGTTCGACCCAACCCGACGCCGGGAAATGTTGCGGAAATTCCTGCTGGGCGACGGCCGCGATCGAGGTATCGGCGCGAAACACCATGGCGCGCGACGAGGTGGTGCCCTGATCGATGGCGAGAATGTGAGACGACATGCGGCGTTTCCCGATTGCAGCGAGTTGTATCAAGGCAACCGGATTGCGCCGCCAAGGTCAATATGCCGCGCACTTGCCCGATATGGGACCATTCCGTGACCCGCGGAACGATTTCGCCGGCCACCGTTTATCCAACGTGATGACCCGCCCAACAACCGGGAGCTTGATGATGAAACTGGCAAAGACCGTCCTGGCCGGCGCAATGGTCGCGGCACTTGGCTCAGCGGCGTTGGCGCAGGAACCACGCACCGGCACGGTCACTGTGCTCGATCGGTTGAATGGCAGCATCACGATCCAGCAACCGCAAAGCGGCACCACCGGTGCAAACGCTGAAGGCGTCGTTGAACGCTTCAAGATACCGCTGAAGATGCTGGACAACGTCCACGCCGGCGACAAGGTCAAATTCTCCGTCACCGAAGCGAACAACACCAAGACCATCACGAAGATCGAGGCGCAATAGGGCGTCGCCCTCCTCCTTCGAGGCGCGCCAAATCGGCGCGCGCCTCAGACGCGCCCTTTACACCGACGCCGTCGTGACGCCGCCGTCGATAACGATGGTCTGCCCGGTCATGAAGGTGGACGCATCGGAGCCGAGATAAGCCACCGCGCCGGCGATCTCGTGCGGCTCACCGATGCGGCGCAGCGGCGTGGTCGCGGTGCGGCGCTTCAGCAGCGCCTCGTCTTCCCATAGCGCGCGGGCGAAATCCGTTTTCACCAGGCCGGGCGCGATGCAATTGACGCGAACGCCCTTCGGTCCCCACTCCCCGGCAAGGCTTCGGCACAGCGCGAAGTCCGCAGCCTTGGAGATGCCGTAGGCGCCGATCACCGTCGAGCCGCGAAGGCCGCCGATCGACGAAACGATCACCACCGAGCCGTTGCCGCGCTCCGCCATCTGCGGGATCGCCCGCGCGCAGAGCCAGACGTTGCTCTTGACGTTGGAGCCCATGATCTTGTCGAAGGCTTCGTCGGTGATGTCGAGCAGCGGGCCGTAGTAGGGATTCACCGCCGCATTGCAGACCAGAATGTCGATCTTGCCGTAGTGCCCGGTCGCGCCGTCGATCAGCGCCTCGACCTCGTTGCGGCGTGAGATGTTGCAGGGAATGACCAGCGCGTCGCCACCCGTATCGCGAATGCCCTTGGCGACCTCCTCGCAGGCATCGGCCTTGCGGCTCGACACCACCACCTTCGCGCCGAGTTGCGCCAGCAGTTCGGCCGACGCCCGGCCGATGCCGCGGCTTGAGCCGGTAACGACGGCAACTTTACCGGTAAGATCAAAGGGTGTGTTCTGCATGACGGCGCGCTCCTTGTTTATTGCAATTATCCAACCGTCGTCATGGCCGGATTTATTCCGGCCATCCACGTCTTATGCTTTCTCTGCTTGAGACGTAGATGGCCGGGACATAGGCGAGCGAAGCGACGCCGTTCTTCGGACGGCTATGGCCCGGCCATGACGCAGTGCATTGAGGCAGCGCAGCCGCCACGAATACGGCCGCCACACCACATATCAGACAATTCCGCCCGCCTCGCTGGCGCGGCGCAGATGATAATCGGTATCGCCAAACGTGGTCTCGATGATCGACAGCCGCTTGAAGTAGTGGCCGATCGAGGCCTCCATGGTCATGCCGATACCGCCATGCAACTGGATCGACTGCTGACCGACGAACTTCAGCGAATTACCGACTTGCACCTTGGCGGCGGCCACCGACGCAGCGCGCTCCCTGGCGTCGTCGAAATCGCTCGCCATGGTCGCCAGCAGCGCCATGCTGCGGGCCTGCTCGGTGAACACGAACATATCCGCCGCGCGGTGCTGGAGCGACTGGAAGCTGCCGATCGGCACGCCGAACTGCTTGCGCGTCTTGATGTATTCGACGGTGATCTTGAGCGACTCGTCCATCGCCCCCACCGCCTCGGCGCACAACGCGGTGCGCGCTTCATCCACCACGCGCTCGATCAGCGGCAAACCATTCGCCGGATCGCCGATCGCCGCGTCACTGCCGACCTCGACGCCGGTGAAGGTGATGTCGGCGGCGCGCATGCCGTCCTGCGTCGGATAGCCTTTCACCGTCACGCCCTTGGCATCGCGCGGCACCAGGAATACGCCGATGCCATCGCGCTCGGTCTGCCCGCCCTTGGTGCGCGCGGTAACGACCAGCGTATCCGCGGCCTCACCATTCAGCACCACGAATTTCTCGCCGTCGATGACCCAGCCGTCGCCCTTCTTCTTGGCGGTGGTGGAGACGTCGTTGAGGTCGTAGCGCGAGTTCTTCTCAAGCTGGGCGAACGCAAAGGTCTTGCTGCCGTCAATGATGCCCGGAATATGCGCGGCCTTCTGCGCGTTCGAGCCACCATGACGCAGGAAGCCGCCGGCGATCACCACCGTCGGCAGATACGGCTCGAGCACGAGTGCCCGGCCGAACGCCTGCATCACGATCATGGTCTCGACCGCGCCGGCGCCGAAGCCGCCATCGGCCTCGGCGAACGGCAGGCCGAGCAGCCCCTGCTCCGCCAGCTTGCCCCAGACCGCCTTGCTCCAGCCGATCTTCTCCGCGCCGTACTTCTTGCGCTGTTCGAAATCGTAGGAATCGTTCAATAGCCCGTCGACGCTATCCTTGAGAAGCCGCTGCTCCTCGGACAAATCAAAATCCATGTTTCGTTCCTCAAACTGCGAGGGCGACCAATGCCCTTCAAAACTTGAACCAGCTATCATTCCGGGATGCGCGTCTTCGCGCAGGCCCGGAATCCATACTCCCGGTGGCGGTTATGGATTCCGGGCTCGCTCGTGAAGAACTCGCGCCCCGGAATGACGGCGTGGGACTACAGCCCCAACACCGCCTTGCTGATAATGTTGCGCTGGATCTCGTTGGAGCCGCCGTAGATCGACACCTTGCGGTAGTTGAAATAGGTTGGCGCGATCTGCGCGATCCAATCCATGGTTTCGTTGGTGTTGTCGTCGCCATGGATATCGTAGGGGTTGGCGAACGGGCCCGCGACTTCGAGCATCAGTTCGGTGAGCCTCTGCTGGATCTCCGAGCCCTTGATCTTGAGCACCGAGGACGCCGGGTCCGGCTTGCCCTTGCCGTTCTTGCCTTCGTTGGCGACGACGCGCATCTGCGTCAGTTCGAGCGCCTTTAACTCCACCTCAACCGCCGCAAGTTTCTCGCGGAATTTCGGATCGTCGAGGATCGGACGGCCGCCAGCCTGGGTGCTGCCCGCCAGTTCACGCAGGCGACGCAGACGCTCCTTCGACATGCCGACGCGGGCGATGTTGGTGCGCTCGTTGCCGAGCAGGAACTTGGCGTAATCCCAGCCCTTGTTCTCCTCGCCGACGAGGTTCTCCGCCGGCACCTCGACGTCGTCGAAGAACACTTCGTTGACTTCGCGGCCGCCATCGATGGTGACGATCGGGCGTACGGTGATGCCCTTCGATTTCATGTCGATCAGCAGGAACGAAATGCCCTGCTGCTTCTTCGCCGCCGGATCCGTGCGCACAAGGCAGAATATCCAGTCGGCGTGCTGCGCCAGCGTAGTCCAGGTCTTCTGGCCGTTGACGATGTACTTGTCGCCCTTGCGCTCGGCCTTGGTCTTCAGCGAGGCGAGGTCCGATCCCGAACCCGGCTCGGAGAAGCCCTGACACCACCAGTCGGTGAGATTGGCGATGCGCGGCAGGTAATGCTTCTTCTGCGCCTCGTTGGCGAAGGTGTAGATCACCGGGCCGACCATGTTGACGCCGAACGGCAGCGGCGGCGGCGCGGGCGTCGCCTGCATCTCCTCATTGAAGATGTACTGCTGCACGGCCGTCCAGTCGGTGCCGCCGTATTCCTTGGGCCAATGCGGGACGGCCCAGCCCTTCTTGTGCAGGATGCGCGTCCACTCCACCATGTCCTCCTTGGTGGTGTGACGGTTCTCCGACAGCTTCTTCTTGATGCCGGCCGGAACGTTATCGCGGAAGAAGGCGCGGACTTCCTCGCGGAATGCCTGTTCCTCCGGGGTGAGACTGAGATCCATCGGATGCTCCCTGGGTTGATGTGGCTCACCTCCCCCCGCAGGGGGAGGGAGTTATTTTTTTACTGCACGATCTCGAACAGACCGGCCGAGCCCATGCCGCCGCCGACGCACATGGTGACGACCGCATATTTCGCCTTGCGGCGGCGGCCTTCGATCAGCGCGTGACCGGTCAGGCGGGCGCCCGACATGCCGTAGGGATGGCCGACCGAAATCGCACCGCCGTTGACGTTGAGCTTCTCCGGATCGATGCCAAGCTTGTCACGGCAATACAGCACCTGCACCGCGAAGGCTTCGTTCAATTCCCACAGATCGATGTCGTCGACGGTGAGGCCATGGCGCTTCAGCAAACGCGGCACCGCAAACACCGGGCCGATGCCCATCTCGTCCGGTTCGCAGCCTGCGGAGACGAAGCCACGGAAGATGCCGAGCGGCTTGAGGCCCTTCTGCGCGGCGAGCTTGTCGCTCATGATGACGGTGGCGCTGGCGCCGTCCGACAACTGGCTGGCGTTGCCGGCGGTGATGGTGAAGCCGTCGCCGCGCACGGCCTTCAGGCTGGCAAGGCCCTCGGCGGTGGTTTCCGGACGCGGGCCTTCATCCTGCGACAGCGTCACGTCCTTGAACGAGACTTCCTTGGTGTCCTTGTTCACCACCGCCATCTTGGTCGAGATCGGCGCCAGTTCGTCGTTGAACTTGCCGCCCTGTTGCGCGGCGGCGGTGCGGCGCTGGCTTTCCAGCGAATATTCGTCCTGGCGCTCGCGCGAGATGCCGTAGCGCTTCGCCACCGTCTCGGCGGTGTCGAGCATCGGCATGTAGATGTCCTTGTGCATCTTCACCAGTTCGGGATCGATCACATGGAATTTGTTGGCGTGATCGTTCTGCACCAGGCTGATCGATTCACCGCCGCCGCCGACGGCGATCTCGACGCCGTCGAACAGCACCGAACGCGCCGCAAGCGCGATCGCCTGCAGGCCCGAGGCGCACTGACGGTCAATGGTGGTGCCGCCGACCGTGACCGGCAGACCAGCACGCAGCGCGGCCTTGCGGGCGATGTTGCCGCCGGTGGCGCCCTGCTGCATGGCCGCGCCCATCACCACGTCCTCGATTTCCTTCGGATCGAGCTTGGCGCGCTTCACCGCGTGCTCGATGGCGTGGCCCAGCAGAGTCGCGCCTTCGGTGTTGTTGAGGGCGCCGCGATAGGCCTTGCCGATCGGGGTGCGGGCGGTGGAAACGATAACGGCATCGGTCATGAACGACCTCCTGTTGCGAGTTTTGGTGAGTGTTGAACCGTGGGTGAAGGTTGCTGACTGCGCAATTCGTGGCGGGACAATTTGCCCACCGCGGTGCGCGGCAGTTCGTCGACGAATTCCAGCGCCGCCGGCAATTCATGCTTGCCGACCTTGCCGGCAAGAAACGCGCGGAGTTCATCAAGGGTGAATGCGGCGACGTTCGGCTTCAGTTTCACGAACGCCTTGGCGGCCTCGCCGCGATAGTCGTCGGGAACGCCGATCACCAGCACTTCGTGAACGTCGGGGTGCGTATAGATCGCCTGCTCGATCATCTGCGGATAGACGTTGAAGCCACCGGAGATGATCATGTCCTTCTTGCGGTCGACCAGATAGAAATAGCCGTCGCTGTCCATGTAACCGATATCGCCGGTGAGGAAACGGTCACCGACGAAGGCCTCAGTGGTTTCCTCCGGCCGGTTCCAGTAGCCGCGGGTGACGTTCGGTCCCTTGATGCGGATTTCGCCGGTCTCGTTCGGCAGCAGCACGCGCGACGGATCGTCGAGCGCCACCACGTCGAGTTCGATGCCGGGCAGCATCAGCCCGATCGAGCCCGGCTTGTCCGGTCCGGTCGGCGGATGGCCGGTGCCGGGCGAACAGGTTTCGGTCATGCCCCAGCCGCTCTTGAGCGTCAGGCCGGTCTTGCGCTCGAACACTTTTGCGACCTCGACCGGCAGCGGCGCACCACCGGAGCCCGCCACCGCGAGCGAGGACAGGTCGCGGCTTTCCAGCGACGGATCGTTGGCGAGCGCGATCCACATCGTCGGCACGCCGGGAAACACGGTGGCGCGCTTGGTCTCGATATCGCGCAGCACCGCGCCGACGTCGAAACGCTGATGCAGCGAGATCAGGTTGCCGTAGCGGATGCTACCCAACAGAATGACCGTCAGCGCGTAGATATGGAACAGCGGCAGGACACAGATCACACGCTCGACCGTGTTGCGTTCGGCACGCGCCTTGGCGCCCCAGACATCATAGATCGACACCGCCGAGGTGAGATTGCGATGGCTCAGCATCGCGCCTTTCGGCAGGCCGGTGGTGCCGCCGGTGTATTGCAGCAGCGCGACATCTTCCACATCGATATGCGGCCATTGCGTGGGCGGCGTCGCGCCTGCGATGAAAGTCTTGAAGGCGACGGCGCGGGGATCGTCCGGCAGCGCCGTCTGCGGCGTGCCGACCGCCCCCCAATCGTCGTCATCACAAACAATCAGTTTATCGAGTAAACCCTTGGCGAGAAACCGTAGCGCCATCGGCAACAGCGCCGACAGGTTGCTGGTGACCAGCACCCGCGCGCCGCTGTCAGTGAGCTTGTGCGACAGCGCGATCTCGCCGTCGAGCGGCGACAGATGCACCAGCCGCGCGCCCGCCTTCAGGGCGCCGAAGAAATTGATCGGGTGATCCGGCGAATTGCCGAGGAACAGCGCGACCGAATGGCCCTTGCCGATGCCGTCGCGCAAAAACGCCGCCGCGACCTGATCGACCCGCGCCTGCAAGTCGCTGAAACTGATCGGTCGGTCGCGAAATTCAAGCGCCGGCCGCGCGCCGTAGTTCGTAACCGCCGTGGCAAGCAGGTCCGGCAAGGTGCCGCGCACGATCGGGGCATCCCATCGCACGCCTTCCGGATAAAACTGCTCGCCGGGGTGAGTCATTTCGGTTGAACCTGATTGTTCGACGCGAGCGCCGAACTTGCTCCCCTCCCCCTTGTGGGGAGGGGTTGGGGGTGCCTCGCGCACCGTGTCCGTGGCTTACCCCCCTCCCTATGCCTCCCCCACAGGGGGGGAGGGAGTAGAGCGGCAAGCTTCGGACCCGTTTTCACGCTCACGCCGCCTTGTTGGGCGCCGCGAGCGATGCGAAGGTCTTGCCTTCCGCCGCCAGCTTCTTCAGAAGCGGTGCCGGCTCCAGCGACGGATCGTTGGTCTCCTTGGCATAGTAGGACAGCCGATCCGCGATGTGCTTGAGGCCGACTTGGTCGGCATAGTACATCGGGCCGCCGCGATAGATCGGCCAGCCGTAACCGTAAAGCCAGATCACGTCGATGTCGCTCGGACGCGACGCGATCCTTTCTTCCAGAATGCGCGCCCCCTCGTTGATCATCGGATAGATCATCCGCTCGAGGATTTCCTCTTCGCTGATGTTGCGGCCCTTGACGCCGAGCTTGGCACGAACCTCCTCGAGCATCTTCTCGACTTCCGGATCGGGAAGCGGCGCGCGCGAACCCTGCTCGTACTTGTAGTAGCCCTTGCCGGTCTTCTGACCATGGCGACCGGCTTCGTACAGCGCGTCGCCGATCGGCGACTTGATGCCGCGATCCTGGCGCGAGCGCCAGCCGATATCGAGACCCGCGAGATCGCCCATCGAGAACGGCCCCATAGGCAGACCGAACTTGGTCACCACGCCGTCGATCTGCTGCGGAAGCGCGCCATCGTACAGCAGCTTTTCGCCCTGCTTGCCGCGCTGCGCCAGCATGCGATTGCCGACGAAGCCGTCGCATACACCGACCACCGCCGGCACCTTGGCGATGCGCTTGGCGATCGCTACCGCCGTCATCAGCGCATCCGGCGCGGTCTTTTCGGCGCGCACGATCTCGCACAGCTTCATGACGTTGGCCGGCGAGAAGAAGTGCATGCCGAGGACGTCCTGCGGCCGCTTGGTCACCGCCGCGATCTCGTTGATGTTGAGGTAGGACGTGTTCGACGCCAGCACCGCGCCTGGCTTGGCGTATTTGTCGAGCGCCGTGAAGACATCCTTCTTGATCGCCATGGTTTCGAACACCGCCTCGATGATGAGGTCGGCATCCTTGACATTCTCAAGGCCGACGACACCGTTGATGAGGCCCATCCGCTTGGCCGGGGCATCCGCCGGGATGCCGCCGCGCGCCGCGGTGTTCTCGTAGTTCTTCTGCATCACGCCCATGCCGCGCTTGAGCTGCTCGTCGCCGGTCTCGATCAGCGTGACGGGGATGCCGGCATTGGCGAACGACATCGCGATGCCGCCACCCATGGTGCCGGCGCCGATGATGGCGACGCGTTCCACCTTGCGCGGCTTGGTGCCTTCCGGCACGCCGGCGACCTTGGCCGCCTCGCGCTCGGCGAAAAACGCATAACGCTGCGCCTTCGACTGGTCGCCAGTCATCAGCTTCATGAAGCCTTCGCGCTCTTTCTTCAGGCCCTCGTCGAACGGCAGATCGATGGCGGCGCCGACGGCGTCGGCGGCAGCGAACGGGGCTTCAAGTCCGCGCGCCTTCTTGGTCAGCGCGGCCACCGCGTTGGTGAAGATCGAGCGATCGGCCCTGGCGGCGGCAAGCTTGCCGTCCTCGTCGCGCAGGCGACGCAGCGGCCGCTTCTCGGCCGCCACCTTTTTCGCGAAGGCCACGGCACCCGGCACCAGGTCGTCGACGATCTCGTCGATCAGGCCGGCCTTGAGCGCTTCGGCGGCGCCGATCGGATTGCCGCCGACAATCATCTTCACCGCGAGTTCCGGACCGACCGCGCGCGGCAGGCGCTGCGTGCCGCCCGCGCCCGGCAGCAGACCGAGCTTCACTTCCGGCAGACCGAGCTTGGCATCTTTAACCGCCACACGGAAATGGGCGCCGAGCGCGGTCTCGAGGCCGCCGCCGAGCGCGGTGCCGTGAATGGCGGCGACGACCGGCTTCGGAGAGTCCTCCATCGCGGCGATCACTTCGTTGAGGCCCGGAGGCTGCGGCGGCTTGCCGAATTCGGTGATGTCGGCGCCGGCGATGAAGGTTCGTCCCGCGCAGGTCAACACGATGGCCTGCACCTGCGGATCACCGGCCGCAGTTTTTATCTGTTCAAAAATGCCGCGACGCACCGCCGCACTCAACGCGTTGACCGGAGGGCTGTCGACCGTGACGATGGCAACAACGTCTTGACGCTCCAACCGTACTACTTCGCTCACATCCATCTCCTTCAGTCGCGTATTGATCCGGACCATCCGATCAGCGTTTTCTTCAATTTCGCACTGCGAAATCTAATTCCACATCTTGACAAGGAGGGTTATTTTGAAGAGCGTCCATTGTCAACGAGGTGAGAATTGACACAACATCACCTTCAAACATCGGGGGACACGCTGCAACGATCAATGATCGCCGGTCGAAAGATCGATGGCCAAGCGATCAACATGTTACAGACGATCGAACATATGGCGACAGACCGTATGACAATCGATTGTAACGCGATCGGATTCAAATTCACGAATTCAGACTCACAGGTTGAAACTCCCTGCTTTACAGGGATTCACGGGTGCGGATTCACGATTTGAGACATGCGGACTCGCGTCCGCCAGCGTTGACGTCATAGGGGATTCGCGCGCAAGCCATGAAGCGTCCAGCCAAGAAAGTGGCGACAGATCGCAGTTTTGTCGTCGCTCTTGCCCGCGGCCTCGAAGTGTTGCGCGCATTTCATCCCAAGGACGGGCTGCTCGGCAATCAGGAGATTGCCGCCCGCACGAATTTGCCGAAGCCAACCGTTTCCCGGTTGACCTATACGCTCACCAAGCTTGGCTATCTTACACAGGTGCCGCGGTTCGAGAAATATCAACTCACGCCCGCAGCCATGTCGCTCGGTTATGCCGCGCTCGCCAACCTCGGTGTTCAGCATTTGTCCGAGTCGTTTCGCGAGGATGTGATGCGCGCAACCGGCGGCGCGGTCGCCGTCGGCGCGCGTGACCGGCTCAGCATGATTTATTTCGGCCAGAGCCGCAGCGGTCTGGCGCTCGGCGTGCAGCTCGACGTTGGTTCGAAAGTTCCGATCGCGACGACGGCAATGGGCCGCGCCTACATCTGGGCCCTGCCCGACGACGAACGCATGCAGTTGCTGCGCGAACTTCGCGAACATTACGGCAGCCGCTGGCCGCGTATCCGCGAAGGCATTGAACGCGCGGGCGAACTCGTCGCCAAGCGCGGCTTCGTGATCTCCGTCGGCGAATGGCAGGACGACATTCACGCCGCCGGCGTCGCAATTACGCTCAATGATGGAACAGGTCCGTATGCATTCAATTGCGGCGCGCCCGCATTCCGTTTCACGGAAGATCGTTTACTCAACGACATTGGACCGCGTCTGGTCACGATGGTAAGGAACATCGAAGCAGCGTTGGGCGGAAGCTCGACGCCGCATTCAAAAAAAGCCGACACCAAAAAATCAAAAGGAGGAGGGAAAGTTGCGCGCATGGTTGCGGGGATCCGATAATCTTCATGGTCACAACCTACGGCGTGTGTCGTCGGTCGTGATGGCTGCGATGGGCTGCCGCCGATGATGCAGGCACAGCTCGCACAGGGACAGGCCGCTTCGGCCAATCCCCTGCTCGCGGTTCGCGACGTCAGCGTCGTGTTCGGCGGCATCGTCGCCCTGAATGGCGTGTCATTCGACATGAAGCAGGGACAAATTCTCGGTCTGATCGGGCCGAACGGCGCCGGCAAGACGACGCTGTTCAATTGCCTGAGCCGGCTCTATCAGCCGAGCAAGGGCGATATCCTGATGGAGGGCGCCAGCATCCTGACGCGCCCGCCGCACAAGATCGCCGAAATCGGCATCGGCCGCACCTTCCAGAACGTCGCGCTGTTCCCCAACATGAGCGTGCTCGACAACGTGCGCGTCGGCATGCACGCGCACACCAACAGCGACATCATCAGCGACTCGCTGAAGCTGCCGTGGGTGCGCCGTGGCGAGGCCGCGATCAATCACAACGTCGATCAGATCCTCGACTATCTCGATCTTACCAGCGTCGGCCATGCCATCGTGTCCGGCCTTCCGTTCGGCACGCAGAAGCGCGTCGAACTCGCCCGCGCGCTCGCTGCCGAGCCGAAAATCCTGCTGCTCGACGAGCCGGCGGGTGGCCTGAACCACGAGGAAGTTCATATTCTCGGCGATCTGATCCGCCGCATTCGCGACCAGCGCGGCATCACCGTGCTGCTGGTCGAACATCACATGGGCCTGGTCATGTCGATCGCCGACCACGTGGTGGCGCTCAATTTCGGCCGCAAACTCGCAGAGGGTACGCCGTCTCAGGTGCAGTCGGACCCGGAGGTCATCAAGGCTTATCTGGGGAGCAAGGACCAATGAGCGTGTTGCTGAGTGTTCACGACCTGCGCGCCTATTACGGCCAGGTGCAGGCGCTTCATGGCCTGTCATTCGATCTCAACGAAGGCAGCATGACCACGCTGCTCGGCGCCAACGGCGCGGGCAAGACCACGACGTTGCGCGCGATCTGCAACATGGTGCGTTCGACCGGCGCGATCCAGTTCGAAGGCAAGCCGCTCAACGGCAAGTCGACCGAAAACATCGTACGTCTCGGCATCGCGCATGTGCCGCAGGGACGCGGCACCTTCACCACATTGACGGTGGAGGAAAACCTCCAGCTCGGCGCCATCAGTCGCAAGGACGTGAAGGCGATCCCGGACGACATCGAGCGGATGTACGATCACTTCCCGGTGCTGAAACAGCGGCACACGCAGCAGGCCGGCACCTTGTCGGGCGGCGAACAGCAGATGCTGGCGGTGGCACGCGCCTTGATGCTGCGGCCGCGGCTGATGCTGCTCGACGAGCCGTCGTTCGGCCTCGCGCCGCTCATCGTGCGCGATCTGTTCGGCATTCTCGGCAAGATCAACCGCGAAGACAAAGTCAGCATCCTGGTGGTGGAGCAGAACGCACAGCTCGCCCTCGAGATCGCCGACAAGGCTTACGTCATTGAAACCGGTCGCATCGTCATGTCGGGCAGCGCGAATGAAATCGCCAACGACGAGTCCGTGCGTAAATCCTATCTCGGTTACTGAGGAGACCGGCCATGGAGCTTTTCATCAATCAAGTCCTGGCTGGCATCGCTACGGGCGCGATCTATGCCTGTATGGCGCTGGCCATCGTCATGATCTTCCAGGCGATCGACCATCTGAACTTCGCCCAAGGCGAAATGGCGATGTTCGCCACGTTCATCGCCTGGCAGCTGATGCAATGGGGCGTGCCCTACTGGTGGGCCTTCCTGCTGACGCTGATCATCTCGTTCGCGGCCGGCGTCCTCATCGAACGCCTGCTGTTCAAGCCGCTGGCAAAAGCACCGGTGCTGACCAACGTCGCAGGCTTCATCGCGCTGTTTGCCATCATCAACAGCGTGGCGGGCCTGATCTGGGACTTCACCATCAAGCAGTTCCCGACGCCGTTCGGCTCCTCGCCGTTCCTCGGCAGCCAGCTCATCTCAACCCACCAGGCCGGCATGATCGGCGTGACCCTCGTGCTGCTGATCGCATTGTTCCTGTTCTTCCGCTTCACGCGGATCGGACTTGCGATGCGTGCCGCGGCGTCGTTGCCTGAATCGGCGCGGCTGGTCGGCATCAACACCGGCTGGATGGTTGCACTCGGCTGGGGCATGGCATCCGCCATCGGCGCCATCGCCGGCATCCTGATCGCACCGGTGGTGTTCCTCGAACCGAACATGATGGGCGGCGTGCTGATCTACGGATTTGCCGCGGCCGTGCTCGGCGGATTGACCAGTCCGCTCGGTGCTGTGCTCGGCGGCTTCCTGGTCGGCGTCTTCGAAAACCTTGTAGGCACCTACATTCCGGGCGTCGGCAATGAATTGAAGCTGCCGATCGCGCTGGCGCTGATCGTCATCGTCCTGGTCGTCAAACCGACAGGCCTGATGGGCCACACCGTCGTAAAGCGAGTTTGATCATGAGCACCATTCAGGAAACCACCGCCGACACCCAAACCGCAACCGTCGACGCACCGCCCAAGAAGTCGATGGCACTGGGACGCGCGGCATCATGGGTGATGCTGATCATCCTGCTCGCGCTGCCGTTGTTCGTCAGGAACTTCGTCATCTTTCAGATGACGATGCTGCTGATCTACGGCATCGCCGTGCTGGCACTGAACATCCTCACCGGCGGCAGCGGCCAGTTCTCGCTCGGCCAGAGCGCGTTCTACGCTATTGGCGCCTATACCGCCGCGATCCTCATCGAACACGGCAACATCAACTACGTTCTGACGCTGCCGATCGCCGGCATCGTCTGTTTCGGTGTCGGCTTCCTGTTCGGCTTCCCGGCGCTGCGGCTGTCCGGCATCTACCTGGCGCTGGCGACCTTCGCTCTCGCCGTGGCGATGCCGCAACTCCTCAAGCTCGGCGTGATCGAACACTGGACCGGCGGCGTTCAGGGTCTGGTGGTGACCAAGCCCGATGCACCGTTCGGCCTGCCGATGTCGCAGGACATGTGGCTGTATTACTTCACGCTGGTGGTTTCACTCGCGATATATCTCGCCTCGGTCAACCTGCTGAGGTCGCGTTCGGGCCGCGCGATGATGGCCATTCGCGACAACGAGATCGCCGCCTCCGCCATGGGCGTCGATCTGTCGATCTACAAGACGCTGGCGTTCGGCGTCAGCGCCGGGATCACCGGCGTCGCCGGTGCGCTCGGCGCCATCGCGGTACAGTTCGTCGCGCCCGACAGCTACACCTTTACGTTGGCCATCGCCCTGTTTCTCGGCATGGTGGTCGGCGGTGTCGGTTGGCTGCCGGGCTCGCTCGCGGGCGCGGCGTTCATCGTGTTCGTGCCGAACATCGCCGAGGGCATTTCGAAGGGGCTCTCCGGAGCCTTCTTCGGCGTGCTGCTGTTTGTCGTGATCTATCTGGTGCCGCACGGCGCCCGGCAGGGCGCGATCTTTGCGGAAACCTTGTTCAACAAACTCAGAAGGAGCTAAGCAAGTAATGACTTTCCGTCAAAAACTAAGAATCGCCACCTTTTCAACGGCGATCATGGCCTTTGCTGCAACCGGCGGCAGCGCTCTCGCCCAGAAGAAATACGACACGGGCGCGAGCGACGCGGAGATCAAGATCGGCAACATCATGCCGTATAGTGGTCCCGCGTCTGCCTATGGCGTGATCGGCAAGACCGAAGCGGCCTACTTCCAGATGATCAACGAGAAGGGCGGCATCAACGGGCGCAAGGTGAACTTCATCACCTACGACGACGCCTACAGCCCGCCCAAGGCGGTCGAGCACACGCGCAAGCTGGTCGAGAGCGACGAGGTGTTGCTGGTGTTCAACCCGCTGGGCACGCCGTCCAACA
Source organism: Xanthobacteraceae bacterium (assembly GCA_049647485.1). Lineage (GTDB taxonomy): Bacteria > Pseudomonadota > Alphaproteobacteria > Rhizobiales > Xanthobacteraceae > 62-47. Next base: position 4,312 of record JBARXT010000246.1, on the reverse strand, counting down.
CCGCGATCCAGAAGTATCTGAACGCCAAGAAGGTGCCGCAACTGTTCGTCGCCACCGGCGCGGCGAAGTGGAACGATCCGAAGCACTTCCCCTGGACCATGGGCTGGCAGCCCAACTACCAGGACGAAGCCCGGATCTATGCCAAGTACCTGTTGAAGGAGAAGCCGGACGCCAAGGTCGCGGTGCTCTATCAGAACGACGACTTCGGCAAGGATTACGTCAAGGGCTTCAAGGAAGGTCTCGGCGACAAGGCGAAGTCGATGATCGTCATCGAGGAGAGCTATGAAGTCTCCGAACCGACGATCGACTCGCACATCGTCAAGATCAAGGCCACCGGCGCCGATACGCTGATGGACTTCACTACGCCGAAATTCGCCGCGCAGACCATCAAGAAGAATGGCGAACTGAACTGGAAGCCGCTGCATATTGTCACCAACGTCAGCATCTCGGTCGGCGCCGTGATGAAGCCCGCGGGCTTCGAACACGGCCAGGGCGTGCTGTCGGCGGCGTATCTGAAGGACGGTGCCGATCCGCAGTGGAACAACGACGAGGGCATGAAGAAGTGGATCGCCTTCATCGACAAGTACATGCCCGGCGCCAACAAGGCCGATAGCGGCCTCGTCTACGGCTACGGCGCGGCCCAGACCCTGCACAAGGTGCTGGAGATGGCCGGCGACAACCTCACGCGTGAGAACGTGATGAAGCAGGCCGCCAGCCTGAAGGACTTCCAGATCGACGTCGCCTTGCCGGGTGTGAAGATCAACACCAGCGCAACCGACTTCGCCCCGATCCAGCAAGTGCAGATGATGCGCTTCAAGGGCGAGAAGTGGGAGTTGTTCGGCGACGTCATCAGCAGCGACGGCGGCCACTGATCGACGCAACCGTCTTCAATCGAACATAACCAGCGGCCTCGCCCATGGGCGGGGCCGTCCTTCTTTGAGAAACAGGACAGTGAGGAAAATCATGTCGAGACGACCATCGTTTGCCATCTCCACGTTCGCCGCGGCGACGCTCGCACTTGCCGTGTCCGGCGGACATGCGCTGGCCCAGAAGAAGTACGATACCGGCGCGACCGATACCGAAATCAAGATCGGCAACATCGTTCCCTACAGCGGACCGGCCTCGGCCTATGGCATCGTCGGCAAGGCGATGGGCGCGGTGTTCCAGCGCGTCAACGACACGGGCGGCATCAACGGCCGCAAGATCAACTTCATTTCCTACGACGATGCCTACAGCCCGCCCAAGGCGGTCGAACAGGTGCGCAGGCTGGTCGAGAGTGACGAGGTGCTGCTGACCTTCGGCGTCCTTGGCACGCCGTCCAACTCGGCGATCCAGAAGTATCTCAACGCCAAGAAGGTGCCTCAGCTTTTCCTCGCCACCGGCGCAACCAAGTGGAACGATCCGAAGCACTTCCCCTGGACGATGGGCTGGCTGCCGAGCTATCAGAGCGAAGGAAACATCTACGCCAAGTATCTGATGAAGGATCATCCCGGCAAGAAGATCGCGATCCTCTACCAGAATGACGACTTCGGAAAGGACTACCTGAAGGGCATCAAGGACGGGCTCGGCGACAAGGCTTCCAACATCGTCATCGAGGAAAGCTATGAGCTGTCCGAACCCACCATCGACACCCACATCGTCAAGATGAAGGCGGCCAATCCCGACGTGATGGTCTACTTCACCACGCCGAAGTTCGGGGCTCAGGCGTTGAAGAAGGTCGGTGAACTGGGATGGAAGCCGGTGCAGATCATCGCCAACGTCAGCGCATCGACGGCAACCGTGATGAAGCCGGCCGGCTTCGAGAACGCGCAGGGCGTGATTTCCGCCGCCTACGCCAAGGATGCCAGTGACCCGCAATGGAAGGACGACGCTGGCATGAAGGACTTCGATGCCCTGATTGCGAAGTACCTTCCCGATGCCAACCGCGTCGATAGCTCGATGATGACCGGGTACAACATGGCGCTGACCATGGTGGCCCTGCTCAAGAACTGCGGCGACGACCTGACCCGCGCCAACATCATGAAGCAGGCGGCCAACATCAAGGATCTTGAGATCGCCGGCCTGCTGCCGGGCATCAAGATCAACACCAGCCCGACGGACTTCGCTCCCATCAGCCAGTTGCAGACGATGCGGTTCGACAACGGACGCTGGCAACTGTTCGGCGAGGTCATCAGCGGCGACGTCGCCAAATGATCCACGAGTGATCCGACCCTCTCCATTCCAGCAATGACCGACGGCCTCGCCCCAGTCTCCGGGCGAGGCCGTTGCCTTTTGTGACGGGCGCGATCTGCTGCAATGCCGCAAACGGGTTTGTGAATGAAGCGGGAATACCGCGTGCGCCGCTGCTGTTGCCGAATGCCGCAAGGAGGTGTTGAATATCGGTGAGGCCAACGCGCCTCCAATAATAACAACGACACATCAACACCACAGAGGGAGGTTCGACATGCCCGTTATGAAACGGCCGGCAGTGGCGTTTTCGGCTGCCTTAATTGTTCTCGCGACCGCCAGCAGCGCCGCGTTCGCGCAGAAGAAATACGATACCGGCGCGACCGATACCGAAATCAAGATCGGCAACATCATGCCTTATAGCGGACCGGCATCCGCTTACGGCGTGATCGGCAAAACCGAGGCCGCTTACTTCAAGATGATCAACGATCAGGGCGGCATCAACGGCCGCAAGATCAACTTCATCTCCTACGACGACGCCTACAGTCCGCCGAAGACAGTCGAACAGGCGCGCAAGCTGGTGGAAAGCGACGAGGTTCTGTTCGTCTTCAATTCGCTGGGCACGCCGCCCAACTCCGCAATCCACAAATACATGAACGCCAAGAAGGTGCCGCAACTGTTCGTCGCCACCGGCGCGACCAAGTGGAACGATCCGAAGGACTTCCCCTGGACCATGGGCTGGCAGCCCAACTACCAGAGCGAAACCCGAATCTACGCCAAGTACATCCTGCAACACATGCCAAACGCCAAGATCGCCGTGCTGTATCAGAACGACGATTACGGCAAGGATTATCTGAAAGGACTGCTCGACGGCCTCGGCGCCAAGGCAAAAACCATGATCGTGGCCCAGGACAGCTATGAGCTGTCCGAACCGACCATCGACTCTCACATCGTCAAACTGAAGGCGTCCGGCGCCGATGTCTTCATGAATATCACCACGCCGAAATTCGCGGCGCAGGCGATCAAGAAGATAGCGGAGATCGGCTGGAAGCCGACCCACTTCCTCAACAACGTCAGCGCCTCGATCGGCAGCGTGATCAAGCCGGCCGGCTACGAGAATTCGCAGGATATCATTTCCGCCTCCTATCTAATGGACGCATCCGACCCGCAATGGAAGGACAATGCGGGCATGAAGTCGTTCGACGACTTCCTCGCCAAGCACTTCCCGGAAGGCAACCGGCTCGATGGCAGCGTCATGGTCGGCTACAACGTGGCCCAAACCATGGTTCAGGTGCTGAAGCAGTGCGGCGACAACCTGACCCGCGCCAACGTGATGAAGCAGGCGGCGAGCCTGAAGAACTTCACCCCGACCAACGTGCTGCCCGGTGTCAAGATCAACACCAGCGCGACCGATTTCGCGCCGATCGAGCAGTTGCAATTGATGCGGTTCAAGGGCGAACGCTGGGTGCTGTTCGGCGATATCATCAGCGGTGAGGTCGGCGGCTGATCCGCGCCGTTTTCAACCCTGATGCCCACCATGGAAAACCCTCGCTTTGCGAGGGTTTTCTTTTGGCGCGATCGGATGGATAACGTCATGGCGTTTTCACGCGAACGGAACGCATCCAAAGTCTAGCCATGTTCTCATAAGCTGCGTGCCCCCAATGACCGACCGACGCGCCCTCCTTCGCTCCATCTTCGATGCTGCCGTTGCCGCAGCGCATCCGGACTCGATCCTGGCGCAACACCTTCCGCCACCGCCAAAAGGCCGCGTGATCGTCCTGGCCGCCGGCAAGGGCGCCGCCGCCATGGCCGCCGCGACCGAGCGGCATTATCTCGACGACAAGAGCCTCGCACCCGAGCGCCTCATCGGAATCGCCACGACGCGGCATGGCCACGGCGTGCCGACCCGCCGGGTGAAGGTGATCGAGGCCGGGCATCCGGTGCCGGACGAAGCCGGCCTCAAGGCCGCGGATGAAACGCTGGCGCTGGCCGCCACTGCCACCGCCGACGATCTGTTGCTGGTGCTGATCTCCGGCGGCGGCTCTGCCAACTGGATTGCACCGGCGGAAGGCGTCACATTCGCGCAGAAGCAGCAGATCAATCGCGCGCTGCTGCGCTCCGGCGCACCGATCGGCGAGATCAACAC
>JBARXT010000245.1:0-3698 GCA_049647485.1 Xanthobacteraceae bacterium | reverse complement strand
ACCCCGCCGTCTCCTCCGACAGCGCCGAAAGCGCCGCCGGCCGCCGGCGGGGCTCCGCACCCGTCATCGGCCTACGGCACCCCCAAGGCCGCGCCGACACCCCCGGCGGCGCAGCCCGCCGCACCCGCAAAGCAGCAGCCGTCACCAAGCGGCCGACAGGGGAGCAGTCCCACACCTCCTCCTGCCGCTGGCGGTGCTCCGCATCCGTCCTCGGCCTATGGCACGCCGAAAGCGGCTCCGACACCGCCACCAGCGCAGCCTTCAACGCCAGCGCAGCCGGCGCCAAGCGGTCGACAGGGAAGCAATCCGACGCCGCCGCCTGCGGCTGGCGGTGCTCCGCATCCGTCGTCGGCTTACGGTGCGCCGAAGCACGCTCCCGGCAGCCAGACCGCCGCGCCTGCGCAACCGGTGAAGCCGCCGCAGGTCTCCGCGCCTTTGCCGCCGCCGCCCCCGGTGGCTGACAAGGTCATTGCTCCCGGCGCGCAGCCGCAGGGACCGCGTCGGATGGAGGATTTCCGTTCCGAGCGGCGCGAGTCTCAGCAAGGCGGCCGCACCATCATCACCGAGCCGGGCCGCGTCATCGTGCGCGATCCGAGCGGCCATTCGTTCATCCAGCACAACGAGGAAGACCGTTTCCGGCGCGGCGCGCGCGACATCCGGCAGGAGCGCGCGGGCAACGATACCCGAACCATCGTGGTGCGCCCCGACGGCACGCAGATCATCACGGTCAACGATCGCGATGGTCGCATGCTGCGCCGGATCCGCCGCGACCAGCGCGGTCAGGAGATCGTCATCATCGACAACAGCCGTCACGATCACCGTGGCGGCCGCGGAGGTTCGGTTGCGGCGGGCGTCGCAGCCGGCATGGTCGCCGGCGCGATCGGCGGTTACTTCGTGTCGCTGCCGCCACCAACGGTCCGGATTCCGCGCGACCGTTACATCGTCGAAGCGGAGCACGCGCCACCCGATGTGATTTACGAGACGTTGCTGGCTCCGCCGGTGGATCGGATCGAGCGTGCCTATTCGCTGGATGAAATCCGTTACAGTCCGATGGTGCGCGCGCGTATGCCGAGCATCGATCTCGACACCATCAACTTTGAAACCGGATCGTGGGATATCCCGGACGACCAGGCGACGAAGCTGCAGGTGATTGCGGATGGCATCAACCGCGCGATCCAGCGCAATCCGCGCGAGGTGTTCCTGATCGAGGGCCACACCGACGCGGTCGGCAGCGACGTCGACAATCTGTCGCTGTCGGATCGTCGTGCGCAGTCGGCTGCGGAATTGCTGACGCAGCAATTCCAGGTGCCGCCGGAGAATCTGGTGACGCAGGGTTACGGCGAGCAGAACCTGAAGGTGTCGACGGATGGTCCGGCGCGGGAGAATCGCCGCGTCACGGTACGCCGCATCACGCCGCTGCTGAACGGCGGCGTCGCCGCCGCGCCGCCGCGTTGAACGAGCGAAAGTATCAAAAGCAAAATGGCCGGGAGTGATCCCGGCCATTGTCGTTCTGTCTTTGTTAGTTGCTGAGCGCGGCCGACTTGTGGTCGTCATCACCGGGCTTGTCCCGGTGATCCACGTCTTCTGCGCCGCTCAGCTCTTGTCGTTCTCCAGCTTCGGGATGTTCGCGCCCTCCGGGGCCGAGATCAAACCCGTCTTCGCATAGAGATTCAGCTTGGCGCGGGTGTCGGTGATGTCGAGGTTGCGCATGGTCAGTTGACCGATGCGGTCCGCCGGCGTGAAGGCTGCGTCCTCGACCTTCTCCATGCTCAGCCGTTCCGGCGCATAGGTCAGGTTGGGGCTCTCGGTGTTCATAATCGAATAGTCGTTGCCGCGACGCAGTTCGAGCGTCACCTCGCCGGTGACGGCGCGGGCCACCCAGCGTTGCGCGGTTTCGCGCAGCATCAGGGCCTGCGAATCGAACCATCGCCCCTGATAGAGCAGGCGGCCGAGCTTCATGCCGTTGATGCGGTACTGCTCGATGGTGTCTTCGTTGTGGATGCCGGTGACGAGGCGCTCATAGGCGATGTGCAGCAGCGCCATGGCCGGCGCCTCATAGATGCCGCGGCTTTTCGCCTCGATGATGCGGTTCTCGATCTGGTCGCTCATGCCGAGCCCGTGGCGGCCGCCGATGGCGTTGGCTTCGAGGAACATGGCAACGGGATCGGTGAAGGTCTTGCCGTTGAGCGCGACCGGCTGGCCTTCCTCGAACCGCACCGTGACCTTCTCGGCCTTGACCGCGCAGTCGTCGCGCCAGAACGGCACGCCCATGATCGGATTGACGATGGTGATGCCGCTGTTGAGGTGCTCGAGATCCTTGGCTTCATGCGTCGCGCCGAGAATATTGCTGTCGGTCGAGTAGGCCTTCTCGGCGCTCATCTTGTAGGCGAAGCCGTTGGCAGTCATGAACGCCGACATTTCCGCGCGGCCGCCGAGTTCGTCGATGAACTGCTGGTCGAGCCACGGCTTGTAGATGCGCAGGTCCGGATTGGTCAAAAGCCCGTAGCGGTAGAACCGCTCGATGTCGTTGCCCTTGTAGGTCGAACCATCGCCCCAGATGTTGACGCTATCCTCTTTCATCGCCGACACCAGCATGGTGCCGGTCACGGCGCGGCCGAGCGGGGTGGTGTTGAAGTATGCGATGCCGCCGGTCGAGACGTGGAAGGCGCCGGCCTGGATCGCGGCGATGCCTTCATGGACCAGTTGCGTGCGGCAATCGACGAGGCGGGCTTTCTCGGCGCCGAACTCCATGGCTTTACGCGGAATCTCGTCGTAATCGGCCTCGTCCGGTTGACCGAGATTGGCGGTATAGGCGAACACGCGTGCGCCCTTCTGCTTCATCCAGAGGAGTGCCGCGCTGGTGTCGAGCCCGCCCGAAAAGGCGATGCCGACGTTTTCGCCTTTGGGCAGGTTCTTTAAAATCGTACTCATGAAGCTTCCAATCGACCGGTTTTCGTCTGTGATTTTACTACGCGAATATCAAACGCCGCGCCATCGGGCACGCGTCTAAACGTGGCTCACGACGACGGCGCGGGGCCGACATTGCGGCCCCGCCACCGCTGCATCATCCGATAGCCCGGCCAGGCGAACCGCGTCAGCGCGGCGTCGATCCGCTCATCGGTGGTCCGCGTCGATGGCCAGCGATAGAAATAGCCGTGCAGCAGCCAGATCACGAGAAAGGTGACGAGCCCGGCGATCGAGACGTCGGTGAAGAAGTGGCCGCCGAACGCCATCCGCAGTCCGCTGGTGACCGCGCCGAAGATCACCGCGCCGGTATAGGCCAGCGGTCGCCACGTGGGCGGGGCGAGCGCCGCCGGAGCCAGCGTCCAGAATGCGGTGGCCCCTTCGCCGGAGAAGAATGAGCAGTTCTTCGGGCATTGGCCGCGATGGTCCCACCACGCCACGAATGGCAGCGGGCCATTGAACTCGGTGACGGTCACCGGACGGGGACGGCCCCAGAAACTTTTGAAGGTGAAGTTGGTGAGAACGCCGGCTGAGAGCAGCAGCGTCAGCAGCAGGAAGGCGACAGTGCGACCGCGCACCAGCAGCGGCCGGTCCGGCCGGAACATCTTCACCACCAGCGCGACGATGGAGGGAAGCGCAAAGGCCCACGCCACCCACATCGCGGCGTCGCGCGCGAAATCGGCCAGCGGATCGAGCCGCAACAGAAAATCCTTGATCGCCGGATCGTAGAACAG
>JBARXT010000244.1:0-7272 GCA_049647485.1 Xanthobacteraceae bacterium | reverse complement strand
GCCGATAAGCGCGTCGATATCCACGGAGCATCCGTTCCGACTTGCCGGGCCATGCCGGCTGGTGAAACTTAAACGAGAACGACGGAAGGAGGCCGCCGCGCGGCCTCCTTTCGCTCACATCGATAGTCGATCAGGTGTAACCCTTGCTCTTCTTCCATTCGGCTTCAAGCGCGAAGATCTGCTTCCAGTCGCCGCTCTTGACGTCGGGCACGTAGGGCTCGGTCGGGATAGTGGTGCCCCAGCCGATGGCGTAGCCGACCAGCGTGCGGTCCTCACCGCGCATCGTCACGGTGCCGTCCGCGCCGAACGGGCACTTGATGGTGAGGCCGGTGAGCACTTCCGCGAGCTTCTTGCCGTCGGTGGAGTTGGCTTTCTTCGCCGCCTCGCTGAGGAACATCACCGCAGTCGCGTTCTGCCACGACCAGTTGGTGGGATATTCCTTGTACTTCGCCTTATAGGCATCGCCCCACGCGGCATTCTCTGCCGTCGCCGGATAGGTCTTGATGTAACGGTTGCCGGAGTGGATGCCCTTCGGCAGGTTCTTCACCACCGTCAGCGCGGTATAGTCCGCCATGTTGACGGCGAACACCTCCATCTGCGTGAACATCGCGTAGATGTTGGCCTGATCGATATACGAGGTCAGATCGCCGCCCCACAGCGCGGAATACAGCGCCTGCGGCTTCGCCTGCAGAATCTTCGTCACCGTCTCGGTGTAATCGGGCTGGAACAGCTTCGGCCAGTTCTCGCTGATGATCTCGACGTCGGGCGCGAAGTGCTTGAGGTAGGTGACGAACTCCGCCGTGGTATCGCGACCGTAGGCGTAATCCGGCGAGCAGGTCGCCCACTTCTTCAGGCCCTTGGCCTTGGCGATTCCCGCCGCATAGTTGCCGCCGGCAATGGAGTCGTGAATGCCCTGCCGCACGCAGCGGAAGGCGTTCGGAATGTGCTGCTTCGGATCGGCGGTGAGCGACGAGGCTTCCGAGCAGGTATGGATGCACAGCACGCCGATGTCGCGCGCGACCTCGTGCACGGCGAACGATCCGGACGACGCCTCGCCGTCGAGAATGATTTCGCAACCGTCGGTGTTGACCAGTTCACGCGCGATGCGCGCGGCTTCCTGCGGCTGGCCCTTGGAGTCGCGGACTACCATTTCGATCTGACGCCCGGCGAGGCCGCCGGCGGCGTTGACCTTGTCGACCTCGAGCATCACGGCATTGCGCGACGAGGTGCCGAGCTGCGCGACGCGCCCGGACAGGATGGTCGGCATACCGATCTTGATGGTCTTGGCCTGCGCGCGCGCCACCCATGGCGAGGCAACGGTGAAAGCACCGGCACCCATCAACGCAAGCGTCGCTCGCCGGTTGATGCCCGGCTTTCCAGTCTTTGTCATCCTGCCCTCCTCAACGGGGTACGCGTCCTCGATCGGAGATCATCCCGTCTCCGTACTGTGAAGATTTCAGACGCCACGGGGTGACGTCAAGCGAAAAATGAATTACGAGTCAGCATTCAGACTTGAACATTCGGTGCTTCGACAACGAGCGACAACTCCGCGTTTCGACGGTCAAAATGATCAATTTATCGAGCTTCATCGCCTATCACGCGCGCCGCACGCCAGAGCGATGTGCGCTGAAATATCGCGGCCACGACATTTCCTATTCCGCCTTCGACAACCGCATCCGCAGGACCGGCGGCTGGCTCGTCTCGCGCGGCGTCAAGCCAGGCGACGTCGTGGCGGTGCTGATGAAGAACAGCGCGGCATTTCTCGACATCGCATTCGCGACCAGCCACATCGGCGCGGTGTTCCTGCCGATCAACTTCCGTCTCTCCGCGCATGAAGTCGCCTACATCGTCGAGAATTCCGGCGCGCGCATCCTCATCGTCGATGACGAACTCGCCAACAGTGCCGGCGGCCCGGCGCCGGTGGTGCTGATCGACGAGGCGACGCAAAACGACGCCACACGGCTTGCGCCGGATGCCGCGCCCGCACCGCTGCATCATGTGCAGCCGGGCGACCTGATACGACTGATGTACACGTCGGGCACCACAGATCGCCCCAAGGGCGTGATGCTGACTTACGACAACATCTACTGGAAATCCGCCGATCAGACGATTGCATTGGGATTGAGCCGCGACACGCGCTTGCTGGTGGTCGGCCCGCTCTATCATGTCGGCGCGCTCGATCTGCCCGGAATCGCGGTGCTTTGGCACGGCGGAATGTTGTGCATTCATCGCAACTTCGACGCCGAGGAAGCCATCGCCGCCATCGCGAGCGAGCGACTGACAGGGGCGTGGTTCGCGCCGGTGATGACATCTTCGATCCTCGCTTTGCCGCAACGCGAGCGCTACGACGTCTCCAGCCTGCAATGGGCGATCGGCGGCGGCGAGAAGACTCCGGAATCGCGCATCCGCGCCTTCTCGGACTACTTCATCAACGGCCGTTACATCGACGCCTATGGACTGACGGAAACTTGCGGCGGCGACACCTTCATGGAAGCGGGTTTCGAGATCGACAAGATCGGCTCCACCGGCCGCGCCATCGCCCATGTCGAAATCGAAATCCGAGACGATGCGGGACATCCCGTCGCGGTCGGCGAGACAGGTGAAATCTGCCTGCGTGGGCCGAAGATCACCAAAGGTTACTGGAAAGATCCGGACAAGACCGCGGCAGCGTTTTTCGGCGACTGGTTCCGCAGCGGCGACGTCGGCTATCTCGATGCCGACGGCTTCCTGTATCTGACCGACCGCAAGAAGGACATCATCATCTCCGGCGGCGAGAACATCGCCTCCTCCGAAGTCGAGCGGGTGATCTACGAACTGTCGCAGGTCAGCGAAGTCGCGGTGGTCGGCGTGCCCGACGCGCGCTGGGGCGAACGGCCGGTGGCGGTGATCGCGCTCGCCAATGGCGCGACGCTCGATCTTGCCATGCTCACCGAGCACTGCCGCGCGCGGCTGGCCTCGTTCAAGGTGCCGAAGCAGTTGATCCTGCGCGACAGCCTGCCGCGAAACCCGTCCGGCAAGGTGCTCAAGCGCGTGCTGCGCGCCGAACTGGAAGGAGGCGCGGATGGCTAGAACCGCTACGCTGCCCGCGCGCAGCGGTCGCAAGGCCGAGAAGCTCAGCCGCGCCGAACGCAACGAGGAAACCCGGCAACGGCTGTTCGACGCCGCCACCAAAGTCGTCGGCAAATACGGCTACGCCGAAGCCTCCGTCGCGCGCATCACCGAACTTGCGGGCGTTGCGCAAGGCACGTTCTACAATCACTTCGAGAACCGCCAGGAATTGCTGGATCAATTGCTGCCGACCATCGGCATCGACATGGTGCATTTCATTCGCGACCGTGCAGGGCCGGAGATGCCCGCAGGCGAGCGCGAACTGACTGGCTTTCGCGCGTTCTTCGAATTCGTACATCGCGTGCCGGAATTCCAGCGGATTCTCAACGAAGCGGAATTCTTCGCGCCCAAGGGCTACCAGAAACATCTCGACAACGTCGCGACCGCCTTTATCCGCATCTTCAAGCGCGCGCGCGAGGCTGGTGACATCGTCGACTACAGCGACGAGGAATTCGAAGCGATCGTCCACATGTTCATGGGCGCGCGCGGTTATCTCAGCCGCCGCTATGCCTCCGGCAGCGATACGGCGTCGGTGCCGGACGATGTCATCACGGCCTATCAGAAGTTGATCACGCGCGGATTGTTCACGCCAGCGAACCGGACGAGAAAATCATGACGAAGGACGGCATCATTCTTGTCACCGGCGGCAGCCGCGGCATCGGGGCCGCGACCGCGATCATGCTGGCCGAGCGCGGCCATCGCGTGGTGGTGACCGACATCAAGCCGGAGCGCCCCGCTGACGCGCCCGCCTCGGTCATCGTCTGGGCCGACAGCTTCGACGTGGCACACGAAAACAGCGTCAGCGCCGGCGTCGAGGCCATCGAAGCCGCACACGGCCCGATCGTTGGACTGGTGAATGCCGCCGGCGTGTTCGGCAAGATGCACAGCCTCGAGCGCATCCGCATGGAGAACTGGGATCGCGAGGTCAATATCGATTTGCGCGGCACGTTTCTGGTAGCGCGTGCGGTCGGCGTGCGGATGGCGGCGCGCAAGCACGGCGCCATCGTCAATGTCGCCTCCGTCGCGGGCATGACATCGGGGCCGATCCACGCCTACACCGCCGCCAAGGCTGGCGTTATTCAACTGACACTCTCGATGGCCGGCGAATGGGGCCGCGCCGGCGTGCGCGTCAATGCGGTTTCGCCGGGCTTCACCCGCACCGTTGCACTGCAAGCCGGCATCGATTCCGGCGCAATGAGCGAGGAACGCCTGACTCGCAACGCCGCGATGGGGCGGCTGGTGCAGCCATCCGAAGTGGCGGAAGCCATCGTCTGGCTGCTGAGCCCGATGAGCAGCGCCATCACCGGCATCAACCTTCCTGTCGACGCCGGCTTTCTCGCCGGTTCGACCTGGGATTCCTACTGGGGCCTGCCGGACAGCGACGGCAAGATCCACGGCAAGACCCGTTAATCCACTCCGCTCTCCCGACGCGCACAAGACCAAGCGAGGCATTCTGCTTATGAACATCGCAACGACGCCGAAAGAGTTCGATCTCCCCTCCGCCCTCGAACAGGCCGATATCCGCGTGCTGCTGATGGTGCTTGTCCACATGACCGGCGACCTGCGCTGGCTCGAGCCGCCCTACGCGCCGCGCCGTGACGTGCGGCTAATCCCCGATCCGCGCGCCGGGCTGTCGGACGAGATTCAGGCGGACATCCGCAAGGCCGCGCTGAAAGTCCTCAGCGGCGAGGCCAAGCCCGTCATCACCGATCCCGGCGACGACCTGATGCTGCGGATGATGAGCGCGACACTCGGCGAAAAGGTCGCGCCGGAATACGCGCCGATGATGCGCGAGGAAATGGGCCTGATCGAACGCCATGCGAAATGGAGCGCGCAACCGCCCGCCGATAAGATCGAGGAGCGTCACGTCCTGATCGTCGGCGCGGGCGTCTGCGCCATCGCGCTCGGCGTCGGGCTCAACCGACTCGGCATCCCTTACACCATCGTCGACAAGGAAGACGACATCGGCGGCACCTGGTACGTCAACCGTTATCCGGGCTGCGGCGTCGATACGCCGAACCACTCCTATTCCTATTCGTTCGGCCCGCGGAACCGCTGGACCCGCTACTTCTCGCAGCAGCAGGAAATCCACGATTACCTGAAGGCGACCGCTGACCGCTTCGGCGTTCGCGAGCACGTCCGGCTCAAGACGCGCCTCACCTCGTCGCGCTGGGACGAGGTGACCAAGCGCTGGATATCGACGCTGGAAACACCGGATGGCCCGCAGCAGGTATCTTCCGCGATTCTGGTCAGCGCCATCGGACAGTTGAACGATCCGTCGATGGCGCCGTTCGAAGGTGCCGATGATTTTGCCGGGACTATCTTCCATTCGGCACGGTGGCCGAAGGACCTCGACATCAAAGGCAAGCGCGTATCGGTGATCGGCACCGGCGCAACCGCGATGCAACTGGTGCCGAGCATCGCCGATCAGGTCGGTTCAGTGACGGTCTATCAGCGCACCGCGCAGTGGTCGCGGCCGGTCGCTGGCTATTCCGACAATATCACCGACGGCGCGCAGTGGCTGCTGGAGCATGTGCCGTATTACGCCGAGTGGTATCGCTTCAACATGTTCTGGCGCTACGGCGACGGCCTGCTGCCTTTCCTGCGCAAGGACCCGGACTGGCCGCATCCCGATCGCGCGGTGAACGCCGGCAACGACCGGCATCGTGAGGAACTGACGGATTTCATTCTATCCGAATTGGAAGGCCGACCCGATCTGATCGCAAAGTGCGTGCCGACCTATCCGCCCTATGGCAAGCGCATCCTGCTCGACAACAACTGGTTCCGCACGCTGCGCAAACCCAACGTCGATCTCGTCACCGAAAAGATCGATCATATCGCGCGCGATGGCATCGTCACCGCCGACGGCGCGATGCATCCGGCCGACATCATCGTGGTGTCCACCGGCTTCAAGGTTAACGAGATGGCCGCCAAGCTCAACATCACCGGCCGCAACGGCAAGACTCTCCGTGATGCCTGGGCGGGAGAAAATCCCACCGCGCATCTTGGCCTCACCGTGCCGGATTTCCCGAATCTCTTCGTGATGCTCGGCCCCAACACCGGCCCGGCGCATGGCGGCAGCGTGATCTTCCAGGCCGAATGCCAGTCGCGCTACATCACCTCATGCCTCGTGGAGATGATCGAGAAGGACATCGCCGCCATCGACGTCCGCCCGGAGGTGAAGGACGCTTACGTGGACAAGGTCGATGCCGAGCACGAACAGATGATCTGGACCCATCCCGGCATGACGACCTATTACCGCAACAGCCACGGCCGGGTGTTCTCGGCGATGCCGTGGCGTTTCGTCGACTACTGGGAAATGACCCACGACCCCGATCTGCGCGACTATCGCGTCACCACCGCATGAGATGAATGAGCCATGACGAAACCCCGCGTCCGCATCTATACCGATTACAAAAGCCCCTACGCCTATGTCGCCAACAAGCCGCTGTTCGCGCTGGAGCAGGATTACGGCGTCGAACTGGAATGGCTGCCCTACACGCTACGCGTCGCGGAGTTCATGGGCACCGTCGAGGAACGCACACCGCACTTCTGGCGCAAGGTGCGCTACGCCTATATGGACGCGCGCCGTTACGCCAACGCGCAGGGCCTGACCATGAAAGGGCCGCGACGAATTTACGACGCGTTCTATTCCAGTGCCGGAATGCTGTTCGCACAGCGCAACGGCATTTTTCGCGCTTATCACGACACTGTCTTCAGCCGGTTCTGGAATCACGATCTCGAAATCGACGAACTCGCCGACATCAGCAACGTGATCGCCTCGGTCGGCGGATCGGCGCGGGATTTCGAGGCCTATGTCCACGGCCCGGCGCGCGCGGAGCACGACCGCCTCATTACCGAGGCCGAGGAACTCGGCGTGTTCGGCGTGCCGACCATGGTGTTCAACGGTGAACTGTTCTGGGGCGGCGACCGCATCGGCCTCCTGATCGAACGCATCAAGGATCCGGACTCGATCAAGACCGCACTCGGCAGCCGCCATCGCGCAACGTGATCATCTGACAAATCGATCCCCATCTCCGTCATGGCCGGGCATAGCCGTTCGAAGAACGGCGTCGCTTCGCTCGCCCATAGCCGTTCGAAGAACGGCGTCGCTTCGCTCGCCCATAGCCGTTCGAAGAACGGCGTCGCTTCGCTCGCCTATAG
>JBARXT010000243.1:0-3468 GCA_049647485.1 Xanthobacteraceae bacterium | reverse complement strand
GTCAGGGGGATCGGTGCCCGAGGCGTTGCGGGCGAGTGGGCCCACCCGTGGGAAGCAGTGAGAACGGTTCCCGCGAGCCCTGCCAGCACAGTGCGTCGGTGGATTGAAGTGAAGAGCGGGCGATGCGGTGTCATGGCGCATGCGGACCATTTTCGCAGGCTGAAGTCCAGCCGACCGGGACCAACTCTTGGGTGTCACAAACGCGCATCCGGGCCATTTTTTTGCTGCGCGCCGGTGTTCGCATGCTATAAGCCCGCCGCAACGATCGGGATGGTTTCGCCGGGCTCAGGCGGACCTCACGATCGATTTCAGTTTGTCGAAGCATGAGGACAGCCCGCAGCCGCGTGACGGCAGTGGGATTCTTGCGGCGACATGGCGGCCGGATTGAGGCTTCAAGCGCGGGCGTGGCGGAATTGGTAGACGCGCTGGATTTAGGTTCCAGTGACGAAAGTTGTGGGGGTTCGAGTCCCTCCGCCCGCACCACGCGCGAACCGAAGTCACGCCGGAGCGTTTTTCCGGAGGACACGCTTCCGTAAGGATCGACGTCCGCCGAACCATCGACGCGGGCGTGAGCCATGCGTCGCCAGATTGACAACGACCGGCCATCGGCCGGCCAAGCGGGAAGAAGATAGACGCCATGCAGGTGAACGAAACCGTCGCCGACGGACTGAAGCGCGAGTTCAAGGTCAGCATCCCGGCCGCCGATATCGGCGCCAAGGCCGATGCGCAGCTTGCCGACCTCAAGGGCAAGGTCCGCCTCAACGGCTTCCGTCCGGGCAAGGTGCCGACCGCTCACCTCAAGAAGCTGTATGGCCGTTCGGTGATGGCCGAGACGGTCGAGAAGACCATTCAGGAAACCAACAGCCAGATTTTCACCGAGCGCGGCTTCAAGCTCGCCACCGAGCCGAAGGTGACGCTGCCGACCGAGGAGAAGGCGGTCGAGGAAATCCTCAGCGGCAATGCCGACCTGACCTATACCGTCGCCATCGAGGTGGTGCCGGCGATCGAACTCGCAGACTTCAAGTCTTTCACCGTCGAGAAGCCGGTGACCGAGGTCAGCGATGCCGACGTCGATGAGGCCATCAAGCGTATCGCCGACCAGAACCGCGACTATGCCGACAAGGGCGAGGGCGCCAAGGCCGAGGCCGGCGACCGCGTCACCATCTCGTTCAAGGGCACCATCGGCGGCACGCCGTTCGAAGGCGGCACCGGCGAGGGCATCCAGGTCGGGATCGGCTCGAACACCTTCATCCCCGGTTTCGAAGATCAGTTGATCGGGATCGCCAAGGACGAGACCCGCACGCTCAAGGTGCCGTTCCCGAAAAACTACGGCAACGCCGAACTGGCCGGCAAGGATGCAGAGTTCGAAACCACCGCGACCCTGATCGAGTCGCCGCAGGACAAGACGATCGACGACGAGTTCGCCAAGGCGCTGGGGCTTGAGTCGCTCGACAAGTTGAAGGAAGCGGCGCGCGAGCGTCTGACCGCCGAGTATGGGGCGGCGTCGCGTCAGAAGGTGAAACGGACGCTGCTCGACCGTCTCGACGAAGCCCACAAGTTCGAAGCGCCGCCGTCGCTGGTCGATGAAGAGTTCAACCTGATGTGGAACTCGATCAAGGCCGAGATGGACTCCGCCGGCAAGACCTTCGCCGACGAGGACACCACCGAAGAGGCGGCCACCGCCGAGTATCGCAAGATTGCCGACCGCCGCGTTCGCCTCGGGCTGGTGCTGTCGGAGATCGGCGAGAAGAACAAGATCTCCGTCACCGACGATGAAGTCAGCCGCGCCGTGATCGAGCGGGCCCGTCAGATGCCGGGTCGCGAGAAGGAAGTATGGGATTATTATCGCAGCAATCCCAGCGCCTTGGCTCAGCTTCGTGCACCGATTTATGAAGATAAGGTGGTGGATTTCCTGCTCGAACTCGCCAACGTCACCGAGAAGAAGGTGACCCGCGAGGAACTCTACAAGGACGACGACGCCGACAAGACGGCGGCGTGAGCCGTCCGCTAAGTCGGCTTTTGCGAGCCTGACAAGTCAATCGACGTCGTCATGCCCGGGCATAGCCGTTCAAAGAACGGCGTCGCTTCGCTCGCCTATGTCCGGGGCATCCACGTTTTTGCGGCTGCTCGGCAAGGAAGACGTGGAGGGCCGGAATAAATCCGGCCATGACGGAAATCAGGTGTATTGCCTTGCTGCCTCGCCTCTAACGTCTACAAAATCACCCCGGCCGCGCGTGGATCAAGGACTCGAGGCGCAGCGACAGCACCGGCCTGGTGCCGTCGGTGAGGACGGCACGAAGCGTCATGACGGCGTCGTTTCGCTCCGGGCGGATAGCAATTTCTTCGATCTCGGCATGTCCTGTCAGAACCATGCCGGGGCGCACCGGTCGCTGCAGGTCGATTTCGAACCGCTTGCCGGCGATGCCGGCCACCTTCCACCACATCGCCTCGGCGATCAGCCGCTGATAGACCGCCATGGTGTGCAATCCGCTGGCGATCAGGCCTCCGAACGGGCCCTTGGCCGCCGCCTCGGGATCGATGTGGATGTAGAGCGGGTCGTAGCGCGTGGCGAATTCGATGATCTCGGCTTCCTCCATCCGGTAGCTGCCAAACGGGAAGCGCTGGCCAACGGTGATATCTTGGGCATAGAGCATGTAGGGTATTCCTCTTGAGATGCGTCATGCTGGCAGTTTCCCGGGCGTGAAGCCATGACCTCCGACGTCATGGCCCGGCTTTCGTAACGGCAGGAGGCTGGGTCGGTCGTCCCGCGCGATGCCCGTTAAGGTTGCCGGACGAAACAGCGGCGTCGGGGCGTTCCGCCGCTATGCCCCCATCCCCGAATCGGCTTGAAATAGGCGATCGATTCCCAGCCGAGGCGGGTCTTGTCCCAGCGGGATCGGGGTATATCTGTACGCCGCTTAATCTATCTTGCCTTTCGGGGCGGTCATGCGCGGAGGCGGGGCCAATTTGCCTTGCTGCGCCGAGCGCTGGACCTCCCGCTTCAACCTTCAGGTGATAAATGCGCGATCCGGTGGAAACCTACATGAACCTCGTTCCGATGGTGGTCGAGCAGACCAACCGTGGCGAACGGGCCTACGACATCTTCTCGCGCCTCCTGAAAGAGCGCATCATCTTCGTGACCGGCCCGGTCGAGGACGGCATGTCGACGCTGGTCGTCGCGCAGCTCCTGTTCCTCGAGGCCGAGAATCCGAAGAAGGAAATCTCGATGTACATCAACTCGCCGGGCGGCGTGGTGACGTCGGGGCTGGCGATTTACGACACCATGCAGTTCATCCGCCCGCCGGTGCACACGCTCTGCACCGGCCAGGCGGCGTCGATGGGCTCGCTGCTGCTTGCCGCCGGCGAGAAGGACAACCGCTTTTCGTTGCCGAATTCGCGCATCATGGTGCACCAACCCTCCGGCGGGTTCCAGGGCCAAGCCACCGACATCATGCTGCACGCCCAGGA
>JBARXT010000242.1:0-11011 GCA_049647485.1 Xanthobacteraceae bacterium | reverse complement strand
AAATCTGACAATACCGCTGTCGATCTGGATTGGCTCGCTGAGCAGACAGAAGCAATTCAGGGAGAAGTCGACGAAGGCGACGTAGACCGCTTGCTCGAAATTCAGGGCGGCTCCGCAGGCGTTCGCCCGAAAATCATGATCGGATTGAATGACGCGACGGGCAAGATCGTCGCGGATACCGGGCATGGCCTCCCGGACGGCTTTGACGCATGGCTCGTCAAGTTCAAGTCCAATGCCGATACATCCGACATCGGAGGGGAAGAATACGCCTATTCTCTAATGGCTCAGGCCGCAGGCATCAATATGCCGAGAACGAGGCTGATTGAGACAAAAAAGGGGAACTACTTTGCCGCACAAAGATTCGATAGAACGGCAAATGGAAGCGTGCATGTCCAGACAGTCAGCGGATTGTTGGAAGCCGATCATAGGATGCCCTCTATCGACTATGATATTTTGTTGAAAGTCACGCGAGCGCTGACACGCGATGAGCGCCATGTGCGACAGATGTTTATCCGGATGATTTTCAACGTCCTCGCCCATAATCGTGACGACCACGCAAAGAACCACGCCTTCCTGATGACGCAGGATGGGACCTGGCATCCGACACCAGCATACGATCTTACGCTCTCCGAAGGACCTGGCGGTGAACACAATCTGGCCATCGACGGAGAAGGGCACAATCCTACCAAGGAACATGTTCTGAAGACCGCTGATCGTGCGTCGATCCCCAAGGCAGAAGCCGAGCGACTGTTCGAGCAAGTCCGACTTGCCGTCGATCGCTGGCCTGAATATGCAAAAACGGCCCGGTTGCCAGATCGACGGATTCAGGAAGTGCGTCTTCTTCTAAACCAAGGCTCTCTCGGTGCATCCCAGAACGCCAATATCTCGGTCCCTTCCCGATGAGATCGGAAAGCCGTCGCCACGTTACGCTCTCCGACGGCTGCCATGCTGCTCACCATCCTACGCTTCAAGGAGGTTTTCTGCTGCGACCATTGCGACCGCGAAATTCTAAAGAAGCATGGCTTCCGGGCTTATGTCGGCACCGTACTCGACGAAATAAATCGTCGTTTCGATGATTTAACCGCAACGAGGTGCGCGAATCTTCAAAGACATTTCAATCGATAGGTTGAGGGAGATTTGGTGGCGCTTGCTACCTGATATCGCAGTTTTCCCTCTCCGGCTTGGCCTACTGTCGATGCCCAGATCGAGCAATGTACCATCTCAGGTCGAATTTGTTGCGCCTTCATAACAAGCAGAATCATACTTAAGCTGATTTGAGTGCGGATTTGACCTCGCCTCGACCGATCAATTTCGAGAAACGGCGATAGTTCGAATGATCGAATCTCCATCGGCTCGCAGCAATAGCCGGATGCGCGCCAGTTTGTCCGGATTGCGCGTGATGTAGATGCGCGTGATCAATCCGTTCTCGATTTCAAGCGCCGTGGTCTGCACCACGTCACGCTCGCGGCTGATGTAGCCCGGCAGGCCGTCGATCCGCAGCGGTCGGAACGATGATGGCGACGCGGCGCCATATTTCCGCAGAAGTCCGCGATAGAGCCGCAGCACGCGCGCCAGGCCGAAAATCGGATTGCGGAACGCGATGACCTTTCCGCCGCCGTCCGATTGCAGCACGACATCCTTCGCCAATAACCGGCTGAGCGCCTGCACATCGCCCAGTTGCGTGGCATTGAAAAAAGCGGCGGCGATCCGTTCGCCCTCGTCGCTCGCCACCGGAAAGCGCGGCCGCGCGTCCTGAACATGCTTGCGTGCACGCACCGCCAGTTGCCGCACCGCCGGGGGCTCGCGGTCCAGCGTGCCTGCGACCTCGTCGAGCGCGACGCCGAACACGTCGTGCAGCAGGAACGCCGCGCGTTCCAGCGGCGACAGCCGTTCGAGCGCCATCATCAGTGTCAGTGTCAGGTCGTCGTGGTCCGGCTCGTCGGGATCTTCCGCGATCGGCTCGGGCAGCCAGGTGCCGAAATAGGTTTCGCGTTGCGCACGCGCGGATTTCATCGCGTCGAGGCAGAGCCGCGTCACCACGCGCGACAGGAATGCGGGCGGCGACTGGATGTCGGCGCGATCGGCGCGGTGCCAGCGCAGCCATGCGTCTTGCACGACGTCTTCAGCTTCGCTCATCGAACCGAGCATCCGATAGGCGAGGCGCAGCAGCCTTGGCCGTTGCGCCTCGAAAATCGCCGTGGCCCCGTCAGGCGGCCGCGACACGCGCCGCTTCCTTGGGGTGCGCCGCCCGCAAGCCGATGGCGAACCGGTTCCAGGCGTTGATGGTGCCGATCAGCATCGTGAGGTTGACCTGCTCGGCTTCGCTGAACTCACGCTTCACTGCCTCGTAGTCCTCGTCCGGCGCGCCGGTTTCGGAAATCAGCGTCAACGCCTCGGTCCAGCCCAGTGCGGCGCGCTCGCGGGGACTGTAGAGCGAGGACTCACGCCACGCGCTGAGGAGATAGATGCGCATCTCGGTCTCGCCGGCCTTGCGGGCATCGGTGGCATGCATGTGGATGCAATAAGCGCACTGGTTGATCTGCGAGGCGCGCAGCTTCACCAGTTCGATCAGGCTGTGCTCAAGGCCGCTAGCCTTGATCGCGGTTTCGACTGCAACAAGGGCCTTGATCGGCTCGGGGGCGGTCTTGAAGGGGTCCTGAATACGCGGGGTCATAAGAGGCTCCTGAGTTTGCAAGATTAAGGGATCGCGGTCATGACGAGGTGGCCTGCCCGGATGTGACATGGCCAGCGTCCTGTCGCCGTCTTTTTTCAACGATGCGCTTGGCGCGGCGGTTTTCAAGACGTGATGCCGGTCGGAATCCCAGCCCTTAGCTTAGATGTGGAATAGCGTTTCTCGTAATTCCACATCTGAGAGCCGTCGCTTAACGATGATCCGGAAGAGCGGGAATATACAATCGTCGATGTATGGATCGACTATTTTCGGATCGAAAGCAAAGCGCAACACGTTAACTGTCAATGGTAGGACCAGAACATGGACAGCGGCAGGGCTAATTTTCTGGGTCCGAACGACAGGACCCGTTCTCCCAAATAAACGACGAAAGCTGTTCCGGTATAAGCGTGGGCTATATTTTCGAAGAACCAATCCATGTGTGCGAAGTCGCTCGTCGACACGGCCGCAGCCGCCTTCATTTCAAAAAGCGCAAGCCGTCTGCCAGGAGCTTCCGCAACGATATCGACCTCGCGGTCCTTCATCCGCCAGTGGTAGAGTTGCCAGGAGGCATCCAGCAGCGGCAGCGATTTCTCCAGTTCGGTGAAGACGAATGTCTCTACTATAGCTCCAAGCGCGGACGGGTCGGCCGTGGGTGAAAAGGAATCAGTCGTCTCGCTTCGGATTGCCGTGGCGCATCCAGTATCCATCATGTGGATTTTCGGCGCCTTAATCTCCCGCTTCGTCCTGGTAGACGTCCAAGCCGGAAGACGGTGAACAATCCCCAGTCGCGCCAACACGTCGAACCATCCATTCAGCGTGGGCCACGAGACGCCGACGGCATCGCACATCCCGGCCACATTGAGTTCGCTCGCGGTGCGCGCGCCCAACTGATTGATGAAGCGACGAAGCGCATCCGTTCTTCTGATCTCCGCCAGTGCGGGGACGTCCTTTTCGATGATGCTGTTCAGGTAGTCCATGTATCGGGGCAGCCTGTCGCGGTTCGGGAGAGAACGGATTTCCGGAAAACCGCCACGTGACATCAGGTCTATCGCTTCCGCACGCGAATACGCGGCAGTGGCTGGAAGCCCCCCGATTGGCACGCCGTCCGGATGTGCCCTAACCCTATCAAGCAACAGGCAGGGCTGGGTTTTCCCCATGATTTCCGCTGCACTGAACGGTGCGAGTTTGAGTGTACTCACCCGACCGGCGAGGGAGTCCATTGCCTTCGGCGCGGTGAAGATGTCAGACGACCCGGTCAGCAAGAACTGTCCCAAAGTCCTGTCGTTGTCGACGATGCGTTTCAGGGCAAGCGTGATGTCCGGTACGCGCTGAACTTCGTCGATAACGATCGGTTTGCCACTTCCCTTGTTTTTCTGGGCGTAGTCAGAGAGCACGGTGTAAGGATCGGTTTCGACGGCGGTGCGGAGGGAGTCGTCGTCCATGGTGAGGTACCCCGCTATGGGGATCTGGTGTTCGACCATCGTACTTTTGCCCACCTGCCGTGGCCCTACGATGTTAACGATCCTGCTGGTTGCGAGACTTTCGACGACGCGTGTAGCCAGATGACGAGCGACAAGCCCTTGGTAGGATTCGGATACCTCGTTAATCATTTGATTTTACTCGAATTTACTGGTTTATAAAGTACAGTTCGCGCAAATTGTAAAATAGCATGTGTGCGTATTATAAACTAGATATGGTGTAGATTATAATTAGCAAACGTGCGATTTATCAAACACGATCGGATCGTCGTCGACGACGCATCCGGCGAGCCGCTGGCTTTGCAGAGCGGATTCTTGCAGAAATTGGCGTTCATGCCCTCGAAAGGGGGAAGGAGGCGAAGCCTTTTGGCTCCTCCCGAAGAAGTCCCCGGCATGGTCAGCACCCCAGATTCCTTATGGAATAAGAGATGCCGGCCATGGATGAGTTAAATTTCCACACTTAAGCTAAGGGCTGGGGTCGGAATCCGGGTTTTCATTGTGGGAAGATGATGATAGAACCTTTCATCAGACCTGTTCTGCCCACTAATTCTGCCCACTCGCAGCCGTCCCACCGCGCGCCCCGCATGAAACACGATCAGTTGCTCGGCCAGATCACCGACTTCTGCCGCCAGGTGGAGATGGCGGAATCGACCTTCGGTCGCCGCGCGGTGAACGACGGCAAGTTGGTGGCGCGGCTGCGCGAGGGCAAGCGCATCACCATCGACACGCTGGAGCGGATCCAGCTTTACATCGCCACTAACACGCCGGGCGGCGTGGTGCCGTCGCGCGAACTGGATGCGCCGATCGAGCGGCGCGACCCGCGCGCCAACTTCCGCTTCTTCGAGAACCGGCAGAAATACCTGTTGTTCGTCCACACCTGCAGCGAGAAACGGGTGATCGCCGACCGCATCGCGATGGAGCTTGGCAGCATCCATCCGCGGCCGCCGGCGTTGCGGCTGTTCGACGCCGGCTGCGGCGACGGCACCGTGCTGGCGCGGGTGCTGCGGGCGATGCACGGCCGTTTCCCGCACATGCCGTTCTATGTCGCCGGCAAGGAACTGAGTCTCGAGGACGTCAAGCTGACGCTCGACAAGCTGCCGGACCGGTTGTTCGAGCATCCCTCGACCGTGTTCGTGCTGACCAACATGCATTACGCCGAGGCGCCGTGGTTGGCGCCGCGCGCCGCTGCAGCCGCCGCCGGGATGGTCTGGCGTGAGGTGCCGCTGCGCGGCCATTCTGCGGGCGAATTCGAAGCCCAAATCGCCGAGTTGCAGCCGTTCCTGCAAGAGAACTGGCGGGCCAGCGTCAGCGAGCGCTCCGGGATGCCGATCTACGAGCGTCCGGTGGCGCTGATCCTCTATCGCGAGGATCATCAGTTTCTGCTCGATTCGGTAATCCCGCGCGCCGGCCGCGCCGAGGCCAATTTCGACCTGATCATCGCCTCTCAACCCTATCGCGCGAAATCCTCCGAAGCGTTCCGCGCCAAGCGCATCGTCGCCCCGCTGGCGCGCGCGCTGCGACCCGGAGGCCGAATGATAGGAATTCATTCTCATGGAAGCGATCCGGGGATGGAAATTGTCCAGGCGGTTTGGCCGGGGGAAAATCCGTTTCCGGTCAATCGTCATGAGTTGCTGCGCGCCGTCAAATACGAACTGGGATCGGCGGCGCGTGACCTCAACTTTAATGCCTATTCC
The DNA here is from genome assembly GCA_049647485.1 of Xanthobacteraceae bacterium. Lineage (GTDB taxonomy): Bacteria > Pseudomonadota > Alphaproteobacteria > Rhizobiales > Xanthobacteraceae > 62-47. Next base: position 5,168 of record JBARXT010000242.1, on the reverse strand, counting down.
GATAGCCGTTCGATCTTCCGATATGATATGGAAGCGCTGCCGCACGAGGTTACCGGACCGATCGGGACCTCGACGGCGTTCGCAGCCTGGAATGCGGCGGTCTATGTCGCCCAGATCGAAGATGACCGCCTGACGGAGATTACCCAGAGCGGCGGTTATCTCGATGCCACGCGGGACGTTCTGCGCAAGTATAACGGGCTGTGGTTTTACGATGAATCCTACGTCATCTCGCGCCGTCGCGACTGACACTTCAGGACAACATGAAAAGAGCCGCTCATGGGGAGCGGATGACAAGAGGTTTGTTTGATGCGCGCGTCTTATCTGTTCACCAGCGAATCCGTTTCCGAAGGTCACCCGGACAAGGTTTGCGACCGGATTTCCGACGAGATCGTCGATCTGTTTTTCCGTGAGGGGCCGAAAGCGGGCATCGATCCATGGGCGATCCGCGCCGCGTGCGAAACGCTGACCACCACCAACAAGGTCGTGGTTGCGGGTGAAACCCGCGGACCTTCGAGCGTCACCAACGATCACATCGAGCAGGTGATCCGCGACGCCATCAAGGACATCGGCTACGAGCAGGACGGCTTCCACTGGAAGACCGCGGACGTCGAAATTCTGCTGCATCCGCAATCCGCGGATATCGCGCAGGGCGTCGATGCGCTACAGCCCGGCACCAACAAGGAAGAGGGCGCTGGCGACCAGGGCATCATGTTCGGCTACGCCACCAACGAGACGCCCGAATTGATGCCGGCGCCGCTGCACTACGCTCACAAGATTTTGCGCCTGATTTCCGAAGCGCGTCACTCCGGCAAGGAGAAGGTGCTCGGTCCCGACTCCAAGAGCCAGGTGACGGTGCAATACGAAAACGGCAAGCCGGTCGGCGTCCGCGAGATCGTGGTGTCGCACCAGCACCTCATCGAGGACATGACCTCGAACCAGGTGCGCGAACGCGTCGAACCCTACGTGCGCGCGGCGCTGCCGGAAGGCTGGATCAACGGCAAGACCATCTGGCACATCAATCCGACCGGGAAATTCTTCATCGGCGGTCCCGATGGCGATTCGGGTCTTACCGGTCGCAAGATCATCGTCGATACTTACGGCGGCGCGGCCCCGCATGGTGGCGGCGCGTTCTCCGGCAAGGATCCGACCAAGGTGGATCGCTCGGCCGCTTACGCCGCCCGCTATCTCGCCAAGAACATCGTTGCCGCCGGCCTCGCCGACAAGACGACGTTGCAACTCTCCTACGCCATCGGGGTGGCGCGGCCGCTGTCGATCTACATCGACACCCACGGAACCGGAAAGGTGCCGGAGGACAAGCTCGAGCGCATCGTGTCGGAAGCGATGGACCTGACGCCGCGCGGCATCCGCAAGCATCTCGATCTCAACAAGCCGATTTACGCGCGCACCTCCGCTTACGGTCACTTCGGCCGCACGCCGGACGCCGACGGCGGTTTCTCCTGGGAGAAGACCGACCTTGCCGAGAAGCTCAAGGCTGCGGTGTAAGGCAAAGCCTGGATTGTTCAAGACGTCATGGCCGGGCTAGAGCGCGAAGCGCGTCTTCGCAATAGGTGTCCCGGCCATCCACGTCTCAGCGCAAAAGCCAAGACGTGGACGCCCGGCATAAGGCCGGGCATGTGAGATCAACAGCGTGTCGGGTGAATTCGTCGGCACGACTCGGATGAGGATATCAATCATGACCACCGCTACCGCGAAAGCACCTTCCGCCGGCACCGATTACATTGTCGCCGACATCGGTCTTGCCGACTTCGGCCGCAAGGAACTGTCGCTGGCCGAAACCGAAATGCCGGGTCTGATGGCGACGCGCGAGGAATACGGCCCCAAGCAGCCGCTGAAGGGCGCGCGGATCGCGGGCTCGCTGCACATGACGATTCAGACCGGCGTGCTGATCGAAACGCTGGCGGCACTCGGCGCCGACATCCGCTGGGTATCGTGCAACATCTATTCGACGCAGGACCACGCCGCCGCCGCCATTGCGGCCGCCGGCATTCCGGTGTTTGCGGTGAAGGGCGAAACGCTCAAGGAATACTGGGATTACACCGCAAAGTTGTTCGACTGGCACGGCGGCGGTCATCCCAACATGATCCTTGACGACGGCGGTGACGCCACGCTGTTGATCCATCTCGGCGTGCGGGCCGAGAAGGGCGACACGGCGTTCCTCGACAAGCCAGGCGCCGAAGAGGAAGAAGTCCTGTTCGCGTTGATCAAGCGTCTTCTGAAGGAAAAGCCGAAGGGCTGGTTCGGTGAAGTCGCCAAGAGCATCAAGGGCGTTTCGGAAGAAACCACCACGGGCGTGCACCGGCTCTACGAAATGCAGAAGGCCGGCACGCTGCTTTGGCCAGCAATCAACGTCAACGACAGCGTCACCAAGTCGAAGTTCGACAACCTCTACGGCTGTCGCGAATCGCTGGTCGACGGCATCCGCCGCGGCACCGACGTGATGATGTCGGGCAAGGTGGCGATGGTCGCCGGCTTCGGCGATGTCGGCAAAGGCTCGGCGGCGTCGCTGCGTCAGGCCGGCTGCCGCGTCATGGTGTCCGAGGTCGATCCGATCTGCGCGTTGCAGGCGGCGATGGAAGGCTATCAGGTCGTGACGATGGAAGAGGCGGCCCCGCAAGCCGATATCTTCGTCACCGCCACCGGCAACAAGGACATCATCACCATCGACCATATGCGCGCAATGAAGGATCGCGCCATCGTCTGCAACATCGGCCACTTCGACAACGAGATCCAGGTCAACACGCTGAAAAACCTGAAGTGGACCAACATCAAGCCTCAGGTCGACGAGATAGAATTCCCCGACAAGCATCGCATTATCCTGCTGTCGGAGGGCCGTTTGGTGAATCTCGGCAACGCCATGGGTCATCCATCCTTCGTGATGTCGGCCTCGTTCACCAACCAGACGCTGGCGCAGATCGAACTTTTCGCCAACAACAAGGACGGCAAGTACAAGAAGGAAGTCTATGTGCTGCCGAAATCCCTGGACGAGAAGGTGGCGCGGCTGCACCTCGCCAAGATCGGTGTGAAGCTCACCGAGTTGCGCAAGGATCAGGCCGACTACATCGGCGTCAAGGTCGAGGGACCGTTCAAGGCCGATCACTACCGCTATTAGGATCAGCATGGTGGTCTTTGGGTGCGGCGTTTTATTGGCGCCGCACCAGGCTGCAAGAGACAGAAGTCGGTCCGGCGAGCCGAGGCGCCGATCGGGTGAAGAAGTTCGCAGTTTCCGCCGGGCTTCGGATTTTCCCGCCTCAAGCACGTCTTTCTCTTGGGATGCAGCGCGACGATCAATTGCGATGACAGCACGCTTGGCGTCCTTGCTCCAATTCGGAAGGCGATTGGAACATGGTCCGGTAGGATCGATGCGGCGCTTGTCTGGGCGGAGCGATCAGCTGCGCATTGAGCGACGCTCCTTCCGTCTGCTTGTAATTGTTTGAATCAAAACGTGTTTGTTGCGGCTATTTTGGCGTTCTCGCGATCCCCGCCAACATGGTACGACACGGCGGCGCGGCTCCCGGCAGGTCGCGGACAATTGGATTTTGGGGCCTTCGCACATGGACGTTGCAAAACCGCCATATCTCGCTGCAGGGCCGCGATGGCGCGTCGTGCGTAGTCCGCCCTTGCGAACAATGTGCCGGTCGTATCAAGACAGCCGACCAATCCTGACGCGCTGGCGAAGCCGACCTGCGTCGCCGGGATACCGCACCGCGCAGCAAGTTGAACACGGTCCGCCAATCCATTCTCCGAAATCGCCAACCAGCAGAGTGTCATGAATCAGCAACTACGTTCCGAGCCCGTCCCCTTCATCGATGTCGTCGCGCAGCGTCGGCGACTTGGATCAGCCATCGATGAGGCCGTGGGACGGGTGCTCAATCACTGCCAGTTCATCAACGGCCCGGAGGTGATCGAACTGGAACAGAAACTCGCGGCCTTCACCGGTGCGAAACATGTCGTGAGTTGTGCCAGTGGCACCGATGCGTTGATCATGGTGTTGATGGCGAAAGGCATCGGTCCCGGCGACGCGGTCCTGTGTCCGTCGTTTACTTTCTGCGCCACCGGCGAAAGCGTCGCGCTGACGGGTGCGTCGCCGGTTTTCGTCGATGTCGATCCGGTCACCTTCAACATGGATGTCGCGTCATTGAAGCGCGGCCTCGCCGTGGCGAAGAGTGCGGGTCTGCAGCCCAAAGGCATTATCGTCGTCGATCTGTTCGGCCAGGCTGCGGATCACGACGCCGTGGCCGCAGTGGCCGCGGCCGAGGGGTTGTTCGTACTCGACGATGCCGCCCAGTCATTCGGCGCCACCTACAAGGGACGGCGGCTCGGTGGCATCGGCAACATCATGACCACCAGCTTTTTCCCGGCCAAGCCGCTCGGCTGCTACGGCGATGGCGGCGCCATCTTCACCGACGATGCGGCGCTCGCTGATCTCCTGCGCAGCATTCGCGTCCACGGACAGGGCTCCGACAAGTACGACAATGTTCGTCTCGGTCTCACCGCGCGGCTGGATACCATGCAGGCGGCGGTGCTGTTGCAGAAGCTGACGATCTTCGAGGACGAGATTGTTGCACGTAACGAGGTCGCCGAGCGCTACGCCCACGGCCTTGGCAACGTCGTGACCGTACCGCGGGTTCTGGACGGCAATACGTCGGTCTGGGCCCAGTATACGATCCGGCTGCCGCGCGGCGACCGTGACGGTTTCGCGGCGGCGTTGAAGGCGAGAGGCATTCCGACCATGGTCTATTATCCGAAGTCCATGCATCAGCAGACCGCCTATCGCCATTATCCGGTGGTCGATGGCGGCTTGCCGGTTAGTGAGGCTCTGTCGAAGGACGTCATCAGCTTGCCGATGCATCCCTATCTCGACGAGGCGAGCCAATCCCGCGTCATAGCGGCCGTGCGGGACGTTTTGGGCGGCTAAGGGGCGGGGACGGAGCGACCCCGCTTTGCCGCCTTGCGCGTTACTGTCGAAGCGGTGGACGTTCTCGCAAATCTTCTCTGTCGACGGCTAAACACTGTTGATGCGTCACCAGCCTCGCGCGACACCATGCTCGCGTGATGCGCTTGTTGATGGGCAGTGCTCTACTGCCCCGGCAAACATCGTCGAGCTCGCGGCGCCATTCTTGCGACCTTTCGTCCGGCCGATGCTTGAC
>JBARXT010000241.1:0-2017 GCA_049647485.1 Xanthobacteraceae bacterium | reverse complement strand
GGGCACACCTATCCGCTGATGCGCGGCGCCGCGCCTTTGCTGGTTGCGCTGGCCAGCGCGCCATGGTTTGGTGAAACCCTGTCGACCCATGCGTGGATCGGCGTCATGCTGATCTGCGGCGGCATCCTGCTGCTGGCGCTGCATCGCCACGCCGCGCCGCGCGCCACTGTGATAGCGCTCTGCAATGCGCTGGTGATCGCGATCTATACGTTGATCGACGGCACCGGCGCGCGGCTCTCCGGCAACGCAATCTCCTACGTGCTCTGGTTGACGTTACTGGAAGCCTTTCCGCTGCTGGCATGGCTGTGGCTGCGCGACGGCAAACGATTTCAGCGTCAACTGCGCGGGCGTATCGGGATCGCGTTGATCGGCGGTGCCTGCGCGATCGGATCCTACGGCTTCGCGCTGTGGGCGATGACGCAAGCCCCGGTCGCAACTGTCGCAGCCTTGCGCGAGACGTCCGTGCTGTTCGCGGTGGCGATCGCAACCTTTGTCTTGCGCGAGGTCACCGGCCCACGACGGATCGTCGCCGGCATTCTTGTCGTCGCAGGCGCGGCGACGTTGCGGCTGGCGTGACGCCGCTCATCACGGCAGACCGAGTTCGCTCTCGCTATCGTCGATCCAGCGCCGTACGGCGCTGTAGCCCGCCAGATCGAACCCGCCCTCATGTGCGACGCGCGTATAGGCAAGCAGCGCGACATCCGCGAGGGTGAACACATCGCCGACAAGAAAACGGCTGGCAGCAAGCTGACGCTCCATGCGCACCAGCGCGGCATGACCGCGCCTCACCTTGTCGGGATCGAGATCAGAAGCCGGCTTGCCGAGATAGACCATCAGGAAGCGACACACCGCGATGTAGGGCTCGTGGCTGTACTGCTCCCAGAACAGCCACTCGTCCATCTTGGCCGCGCGAAAGTCATCAGTCGGGATGAGATCGCTGCCGCGCGCGAGATAGCGGATAATGGCGTTGGACTGCGCCAGCGCGCGGCCGTCATCGAGCACGATAGCGGGCACCTGCCCGGCGGCATTCAACCTGAGAAATTCCGCCGTGTGCGTCTCGCGCTTCAGCGTATCGACGGCGATCCAGTCATAGGGCAAGACGAGCCGGTCGCAGACCCACTTCACCTTCAGGCAGTTGCCGGAATTGAGATCGCCATAGATCTTCATGCGTTTCTGCCACGACAAATTCCCGTGACAGAGCAGCAACGCGACACGATTCTGTCAACGACGCGGTTCGCTCCACGTCGCGACGGATCGCCTCAGAACTTGTAGCCGAGGCCGGCGCGGACGGTGTTGACGGATACGTCAACCGGCGAAGTAAAGCGCAGATATTCCCACTCGGCCCGCAGGAACAGGTTCTGCACCAGCATCATGTCGATGCCGAGACCCGCCGAATAGCCGAACACGAAATGCGACTTCAGATTGCTTCTCGCGGTGACACTGTTCGGTCCGATATCAGGAAGCCCCTGCGTGCCAGTGTACCGATAGTAAAGGGAGGCCGTGGTTTCACGCTGGATATCCGCCTGCCCCATCGCCACGCCGCCGAATGCATACGGCAGGAAGGAGCCCATCGCATAACCGGCCCGCAACCTCGCGGAGCCGTAATCCGAGATTTGCATCGCGGCATATTGCGTCAGGCTCGCGGTGGTCAGGTAATCGGCCGGAAAGAAGAAGCTCCGTCCCTGCGCCCCGGTTGAACTGCCGCTGAACTTGCCGTGGATGTAGTTCAGTTCAACGCCGAGCACGGTGTCTTCCCACTGCGCATTATAGCCGATGAAGCCACCGAAACCGCTGTTGCTCTGCGACGACTTGCCGAGCAGCGGCCATTTCGAAATCTTGTACTCGTTCTCGACGTCGACATTGTTGAGCAAATCCTTGCTCAGGCTCTGATTCGAGTTGACGAAATTCATGTCGGCGGTGCCGTAGCTGGCCTGACCACCGACATAGAAGCCTTCCCAGTTAACGGCGCGTGACCCGTAAGTGTCCGGCAATGCGCCGCGAAGAATCGGAAGATCGG
>JBARXT010000240.1:0-1783 GCA_049647485.1 Xanthobacteraceae bacterium | reverse complement strand
GTCTGGTCCGGCTTGTCCGGTGTCGGCGCGGTCTGGTCCGGCTTGTCCGGTGTCGGCGCGGCCGGGGCGGGCGTTGTCGGCGTATCCGATGGTGCCGGTGTGGCTGGCGGCGTGGTGGTGGCGGGTGGCGTCGTCGGCGGAGCCTGCGCCAGCGTGACCGCCGGGCCGAGCGTGAGGGCGATTACCGGAGCCAGGGCAACCATGGCGAAGCGAAAGGACCGTATCATTCCGAAGTCTCCATGGCCGGACCGGCGGGTCAGCGGCTGAACTGTTGTTCCATTGTCATGCTTAACACGCCGATTCGGCTTTCGTCCCGCGCGGGGCTGTCATCCTCGTAGAGCATGGAAGCTGTCCCGGACATGAACGCGACCACTGGCCAATCCGTCGCTGTTCGCCATATAACACGGCACAAATATGGAATTTGCGATGAGCGCGCTGGTCAACCACAGCTTCAGCAAGATGAACGGCATCGGCAACGAGATCGTCGTGCTCGACCTGCGTGACTCTGCCGCAGCGATCACGCCGGACGACGCGCGCGCCATCGCTTCGCCTTCCGGCGTGCCTTTCGATCAATTGATGGTGTTGCTGCCGCCGCGCGCCACCGGCACCGAGGCGTTCGTCCGCATCTACAACAATGACGGCTCGGAAGCCGGTGCCTGCGGCAACGGCATGCGTTGCGTGGCGCGGCAAACCCTCGCCGCGACCGGCCAATCGGCGCTGACCTTCGAGACCCGTGCGGGCCTCATCAACTGCTGGCAGGGGCCGGCGGCGGACCTCTACACGGTGGATATGGGCGCGCCGAAGTTCGGCTGGCAGGACATTCCGCTGGCGGAAGAGTTTCGCGACACCCGCTATATCGAGCTGCAGATCGGGCCGATCGACAAGCCGATCCTGCATTCGCCGTCGGTGGTGAGCATGGGCAACCCGCACGCGATCTTCTGGGTGGACGACATCCATGCCTACGATCTCGAACGGCTCGGGCCGCTGCTGGAAAACCATCCGATCTTCCCGGAGCGCGCCAACATCACGCTGGCGCATATCGTCGACCGCGATCACATCGCGATGCGGACGTGGGAGCGCGGCGCGGGTCTCACCAAGGCGTGCGGCTCGGCGGCCTGCGCCACGGCGGTGGCGGCGGCGCGGCTGAAGCGCATCGGCCGCATCGTGCACATGACCTTGCCGGGCGGCGAACTCACCATCGAATGGCGCGAGCGTGACGATCACGTGCTGATGACGGGGCCGGCCGCGTTCGAATACGAAGGCCGCCTCAATCCGGCGCTGTTCGCCGCCCCCTCCCTCAATCCCTCCCCCGCTTGCGGGGGAGGGTAGGGTGGAGGAATGAGCGTCGATGTCGTCACCTTCGGCTGCCGGCTCAATGCGTTCGAGTCCGAAGTGATCCGGCGCGAGGCGGAAGGGGCCGGCGTCGACGATGTCGTGGTCATCAACAGTTGCGCGGTCACCAACGAGGCGGTGGCGCAGGCGCGGCAATCGATCCGCAAGCTGAAGCGCGAGCGGCCCGGCGCGCGCATCGTCGTCACCGGCTGCGCGGCGCAGACACAGGCCGCGATGTTCGCGGCGATGCCGGAAGTGGCGCGCGTCGTCGGCAACGACGACAAGCTGCACGGCGCGGCGTGGCGCGACACGCGCGTGGCGCTGGATAGCGCTACCGATTTCGGCGTTTCGAGCGAAGAAAAGATCGCCGTCGCCGACATCATGGCGGTGCGCGAGATGGCGCCGCATCTGATCGACGGTTTTCAAACAGGCTTGCCGCGCGTGTTCGTGC
>JBARXT010000239.1:0-54204 GCA_049647485.1 Xanthobacteraceae bacterium | reverse complement strand
GTGCGGCGCGGCGTTGGCGCTTTCTTCGGCGGCGTTGGCCGGGCCGACCACCAGCGTCGCCGCAGCGACGCGGAGGGAGATGGCCAGACCGAACCGCGCGATTTTCTCGGAAAGGGTCTTCATCATGATCGATCCGTGATCCTCTCGCGGCTTACTTGGTCTGCGGCGCGGCGGGCGCACCAGCGGTGACGTTGGCCGCACCCTTGCCGAGAACCGACTCGGTGATCGACGCGGGCAGAGGCTTCGGCTTCTCGAACAGGCCGAGCAGCGGCAGGATCACCAGGAAGTGGAAGAAGTAGTAGATCGTCAGGATGCGCGAGGCGATGACGTATCCACCTTCCGCCGGACGCGAGCCGAGATAGCCGAGGCCGATCGAGACGATCACCAGGATCCAGAAGAACTGGCGATAGAGCGGGCGGAAGTTCGCCGAGCGGACCTTCGAGGTGTCGAGCCACGGCACCGCGAACAGCACGGCGATGGCGCCGAACATGGCGATGACGCCGCCGAGCTTGTCGGGAACCGAGCGCAGGATCGCGTAGAACGGCAGGTAGTACCATTCAGGCACAATATGTGCCGGGGTCACGCCGGGATTGGCCTGCACGTAATTCTCCGCGTCGCCGAGATAGTTCGGCATGTAAAAGATGAACCAGGCGAAGAAGATCAGGAAGCAGGCCATGCCGAACCCGTCCTTGATGGTCGCGTAAGGCGTGAAAGGCACGGTGTCCTTCTCGGTCTTCGGCTCGACGCCGGCCGGATTGTTCTGGCCCGCGACATGCAGCGCCCACACATGCAGCACGACGACGCCGGCGATCACGAACGGCAGCAGGTAGTGCAGCGAGAAGAAGCGATTCAGCGTCGGGTTACCGACCGAGTAGCCGCCCCACAGCAGCGTCACGATGCTCTCGCCGACCAAGGGAATGGCCGAGAACAGGTTGGTGATGACGGTAGCACCCCAGAAGCTCATCTGGCCCCACGGCAGCACGTAGCCCATGAAGCCGGTGGCCATCATCAGCAGGTAGATGATGACGCCGAGGATCCAGAGCACTTCGCGCGGCGCCTTGTACGACCCGTAATAGAGACCGCGGAACATGTGGATGTAGACGGCGATGAAGAACATCGACGCGCCGGCGGCGTGCATGTTGCGCAGCAGCCAGCCGTAGTTGACGTCACGAACGATCGCCTCGACCGAGTTGAAGGCCATATCGACGTGCGGCGTATAGTGCATCGCCAGGATGATGCCGGTGATGATCTGCAGCGCCAGCATCATCGAAAGGATGCCACCGAAGGTCCACCAGTAGTTCAGGTTGCGCGGCGTCGGATAGGCCACGAACGAGGAATGGATAAGGCCGCCGATCGGCAGGCGCGTTTCCAGCCATTTCAGGAAGCCGTTTTGTGGCTGGTAGGTCGAGGGTCCGCTCATGATGCGATCCTAGAAATTATGCGGCAGCGCTGTTGAGGAAGGCTATGCGAAGAAGTTGCAAAAGCCGGCATCAACCAATCTGAACCTTGGTGTCGGAAACGAACTTGTACGGGGGGATCGGCAGGTTGGCGGGAGCGGGTCCCTGCCGGATGCGGCCGGAGCTGTCGTACTGCGACCCGTGACAGGGGCAGAAGAAGCCGTCATAATTACCTTCGTGGGCGAGCGGAACGCAGCCCAGATGCGTGCAGATGCCGATCACGACGAGCCAGTTATCGTGGCCTTCCTTGACGCGAGCCTGATCGGATTCCGGATCGGGCAGGCTGGAGACCTGAACCGCCCTCGCCTCGTCGATCTGCTTCTTGGTGCGGTTCATGATGTAGATCGGCTTGCCGCGCCAGAAAACCTTGATGTCCTGGCCCACGGCGATCGGAGACAGGTCGACCTCGATCGGCGCGCCGGCCGCGATGGTCGAAGCATCCGGATTCATTTGTGAAATCAGCGGCCAGGCGAAAGCAGCCGCCCCCACCGCGGCTGCGGCTCCTGTGGCCACATAGAGGAAATCACGGCGTGTCGGATCCGCCGAAGACGCTGTCGTCACGATTCCAAACCCTTTCTCTCCTGCAACCGGCTCCAATCCCGCGAAAGCGGCCGGGACGGACTGCCGGCGCCCGCGACCCCCGCGGCGGCAGAATGACCGCATATCCCGCCCGAACGGGCAGAACACACAGTCCAGAATCGTTCTATTGGCACCCTTGCCGATGGAGCGCAAGCCCGCTATCGGCTGAGCCGCGTGCAATGCACGAAAACCGCAGAATCCGACGAATAATTTCAGTCGTTTCAGCGGCCGCCAAAGGATAACGGCCCATGCAGATCGCGCTCTACCAGCCCGACATTCCACAGAACACCGGAACGATTCTGCGGCTCTGCGCCTGCCTGAAGGTCGACGCTCATATCATCGAGCCCGCGGGCTTCCCGATCTCGGACCGGCACTTCCGCCGTTCCGGCATGGATTACCTCGACCAGGTCAACATCAGCCGACACGATTCCTGGGCCAAATTCGAGGAATGGCGCGCCGCCTCGGGTGCCCGGCTGTTGCTGTTTACCACCAAGGGCAGCCGCTCCTACCTTGATCACAGCTATGCCCCGACCGATATCCTTCTTTTCGGGCGGGAAACGGCCGGGGTCCCCGACGCCGTAGCAGGGGCCGCCGACGCCCGGCTGTTGATCCCGATCGCGCCGGGGCTGCGCTCGCTCAATGTCGCCATGGCAGCGGCGATGGCCGTCGGCGAAGCCCTGCGTCAGACCGATCCCGCCATGCTGGAGAGCCACCGGTGAGCTATGCCGTCAAGGAAATCTTCCTGACTTTGCAAGGCGAAGGCGCCCATGCCGGCCGCGCGGCGGTGTTCTGCCGCTTCTCGGGGTGCAACCTGTGGAGCGGCCGCGAGGAAGATCGCGCTGACGCCGTCTGCACCTTCTGCGACACCGATTTCGTCGGGATGGACGGCACGCTCGGTGGACGCTATGCCACAGCCGACGATCTGGCCGACACCGTCGCCGCGCAATGGGCCGGCGCCGGTTCGCGCTACGTCGTGTTGACCGGGGGCGAGCCGCTGCTGCAGGTGGACGACGCGCTGGTCGCGGCGCTTCACGCGCGCGACTTCACTATCGCCATCGAGACCAACGGGACCGTTGATCCGCCGGATGGTATCGACTGGATTTGCGTCAGCCCGAAAGCCGGCGCCAATTTGCGGATTCGCAAAGGCCACGAACTCAAACTGGTCTATCCGCAGGACGAGAACCGGCCGGAGGATTTCGCGGCGCTGGCTTTCGAGCGCTTCTCGTTGCAGCCGCTCGATGGCCCGGATATCGCGGAGAACACGGCCCGCGCGATCGAATATTGTCTACGCCATCCGCAATGGCGGTTGAGCGTGCAGACGCACAAGACGCTGGGGATCAGATAGGACCGGATTTGCACTGTGTTTCGCCGTCGGCGAGCGCAACGAAGTCAGGAACAGGTTTTCGCAAGATGTGGGAATTGACCAAGGCGTTTCATTTCGAGGCCGCGCATGCGCTGCCCGGAACGACGCTGGGCGAAGCGAGCCAGGAAATCCACGGCCATTCCTTCCGGGCCGAGGTGGCTATCCGCGGCACGCCGGACCCGGCAACCGGGATGCTGCTCGATCTCGGCCTGCTGGAGCGCGCACTCGGCGACGTCCGCAAAACGCTCGACCACAAGTTTCTCAACAACATCGAGGCGCTCGGGGCGCCGACGCTGGAGAACATCACGCGCTACATCTGGGAGCGCGTGCAGCACGCGGGCACCGTCACCCGCGTCAGCGTCTATCGCGACAGTTGCCAGGAGTCCTGCACCTACTTCGGGCCGCAGACTTAAATCCGTCACCCTGAGGAGCGCGCATGGACGTTTCCCTGATCGACCAGCACAAATCGCACGCACGCGCCTGGTTCGAGACGTTGCGCGACCAGATTTGCGCGGCCTTTGAAAAGCTCGAGGACGATGCAGCCGCATCGCTCTATCCGGGCGCGGCGGGACGCTTCGTCCGCACGCCGTGGGATCGCACCGATCACAGCGGCAAGCCGGGTGGCGGCGGCGTGATGTCGATCATGCACGGCCGGCTGTTCGAGAAGGTCGGTGTCCATTGCTCGACGGTGCACGGCGAGTTCGCACCGGAGTTTCGCGCGCAAATTCCCGGCGCCGCGGACGATCCCCGCTTCTGGGCCACCGGCATCTCGCTGATCGCGCACATGCGCAATCCGAACGTGCCGGCGGTGCACATGAACACCCGTTTCGTGGTGACGACCAAAGCATGGTTCGGCGGCGGCGCCGATCTCACGCCGGTGCTCGATCGTCGGCGGACGCAAGACGACGCCGACGCGCAGGCGTTTCATGCCGCGATGAAATCCGCCTGCGATGCGCATGCGACCATCGCATCTTACGACAAGTACAAAAAATGGTGCGACGAGTATTTCTATCTGCCGCATCGCAAGGAAGCGCGCGGCATCGGCGGCATCTTCTACGACTGGCACGACAGTGGCGACTGGGATACCGACTTCGCGTTCACGCAAGACGTCGGCCGCGCCTTCCTGAACATCTATCCCGAACTGGTACGCCGCAATTTCAACGCCACATGGACACCGGCGGATCGCGAGGAGCAACTCATCCGTCGCGGCCGCTATGTCGAATTCAACCTGCTCTACGATCGCGGCACCATCTTCGGCCTCAAGACCGGCGGCAATGTCGATTCCATCCTGTCGTCGATGCCGCCCGAGGTGAAGTGGCCGTAGCGCTCCGCGCTAAGGGGGTTTCATGCTTTAACGGAAACGCCAGATGGTGTCATTGCCGGGCTTGACCCGGCAATCCATCATTTTTTTGATAAGATGGATGCGCGGATCAAGTCCGCGCATGACGACAGATAATTCCGTCAAAGCGAAAATCATTACAGCTTGTGATCGCGTGTGAACCGCGCCGCGGTCTGCTCGGCGATAGCTTCCAGCGCCGCAGGATCGTTCGGAAAGCCTGCGGCCAGCCAGGCATCCTCGGCCAGCGACAGCACATGGCCGAGCGCCGGGCCCTCCGCGAACCCGCGCGCGATAAAGTCCACCGCCTTGAGCGGAAACACAGGAATCGCCCAGCGCTCCGGCAACGCGAGAAGCCGTTGCCAGTAGGCCGGATCGACCCCGAGCCCCGCGCGTGCCCAGGCCAGCATCACCCGGTCGCGAAACCGCGCCTCGCCGAGACGGTACAGCCGCTTTTGCGCCGTCGCCTCGTCCATGTCGGCGAGGCGCCACCAGCGATGCCCCATCGAATCCAGCATCCTGATTTCGCTATTCGTCAGCCTCAACCGCGCTCCGAGGCGCCGCGCGTCCTCGGTGACCGCAACCGCCAGCGCACCAAGCCGCAACATCGCATCGGGCTTCAGTCCGCGCAGCCGCTCGATCGCGATCATCGCCGCGAGCGTCGCCGGGTAGGCAACGCCAATGAGGATCGGCAACAGCAGGCCGCCGTCACGCATCGCCACCACCGCCTCCAGCGCGTTCTCGGCGGCCAGCAGCTTGCGCATCTCCATGCCGATGCGCTCGGCCGACAACATCGACAGCCCCTCGCGTCCGCGAATGCAGGCGAGATAGCCGGTGCGGTCGAGGTCGCCGGCGCCATAGCCCGCGGAGAAGCGGAAGAAGCGCAGGATGCGCAGATAATCCTCGGCGATACGCCGGTCCGCCTCTCCGATGAATCGCACACGCCGCTGCGCAAGATCGGCCAGACCGCCGACGTGATCGTGCACGATGCCCGCGGCATCCACCGACAGGCCGTTGATGGTGAAGTCGCGGCGCTGCGCATCGCGCTCCCAGTCGCGCCCGAAGGCAACCGTCGCCTTGCGGCCGAAGGTCTCGATATCCTCGCGCAGCGTGGTGACCTCGAACGGATGTCCTTCGACAACGAGCGTCACGGTGCCGTGCGCGATGCCGGTCGGCACACTCTTGATCCGGGCGGCGGCCGCGCGCCGCACGACTTCGTCCGGCACCGCTGTGGTCGCGATATCGATGTCGCCCGGCGGCAATCGCAGCAGTGTGTTGCGCACCGCGCCGCCGACCACGCGCGCTTCCTCGCCGTCGGCATTGAGCAACGCCAGCACCCGCCCGGCTGGCCCTGAAGTCAGCCACGGTGCGTCCTGAAGCGTTGTCGTCTCGGTCATTTATCGGTTCCGGGCACCAGCCTGCCGTTCTCCATATGCGCGGGAACGTAAGTCGAATCGGGCGGCGCACCGGAAAAATGCGCCAGCAGCAGCAGGCTGAGAATGGTGAGCAGGAACGCGCCTATCCCCAGCTTGACGACGATATGCAAAGGCCACGACGTTTGGGCGAACACGCCGGCGCGGGTTGCCAGCAGATAGGCCGCGTAGATCGCGAATGGAATTAGAAAAATCCCGAGTTCGGTCAGCACCGGACGGATCATGACAAATAAATCCGTTCGTAGAGAACCCGCAGAATGCCGGCGGTCGCGCCCCAGATATAACGCTCGGCAAACGGCATCGCATAGAACGAACGCTCCATACCGCGGAATTCCTTGCTGTGGATCTGATGATTTTCAGGATTCATCAGAAAGGCCAGTGGCACTTCGAAGGCGTCATCCACCTCACCAGCGTTGATGTGAAGATCGAAGCCGGGCTTGACCCGCGCCAGCGTCGGCAGAATGCGGAAGCCGAGCCCTGTCGCATAAAGATCGAGATAGCCGATCGGCTCGATGAAGTTGCGTTCGAGGCCCACTTCCTCGTGCGCCTCGCGCAAGGCCGCATCGAGCGGCGAGCGATCGGTCGGATCGATCTTGCCGCCGGGAAACGAAATCTGCCCGGCATGGCTCGACAGATGCGGCGAGCGCTGGGTCAGTAGCACGGTCGGCTCATCCCGCTCGACCACCGGAATCAGGACGGCCGCCGGCCGCACCGGTTGCTCCTCCGCCATGAGGCGCCACATCCGGTCGGTGCCCTCATCGCCGCTTGAAGGCACGATGTTGGGATCGGTCAACCCGGCCGGGACGTCGAAATTCAGCCGCTCCTGCGCACGGTGGAAAAACTCGCTTGAGCCAAGTCTTGAGCCAAGTGTCGTCACGGCCGGCTGCGTCGCCAGTATCGATTCAGTCAATGGGCGCCCTCACCTCGTCCGCATTCGCCATTTTGAAGAACTCGCCGGCGGACACAACCCCGAACATCGGGCGGCCATCGACCACTCTTTCCTCACCGAGGTCAACAAGATCGTAATAGAGCGCGCGCGTCACTTTGGCCCAGAGATCGGCGCGCACATGGAGATACGGTATCAAGCCGTCATCCGGTGCGCGCTCGAAGCGCAGCCGATGCGCGCCGTCGCAGATCACCCAGTCATCGACATTGGTGCGAAAACGCAACCTTTGACCACTCTCGTCGTTTTCGACATGCATCTCCACTGCGACAAAAGGCGCATCGTCGACCTGGATGCCGACTTTCTCCACCGGAGTCACGAGAAAGTGCTTGCCGTCTTCGCGTTTCAGGATGGTCGAGAACAACCGCACCAGCGCCGGGCGGCCGATCGGCGTGCCGAGATAGAACCAGGTGCCGTCATGCGCGATCCGCATGTCGAGATCGCCGCAGAACGGTGGATTCCACAAATGCACCGGCGGTAGTCCCTTTGTCTCCGCGGCCGTGCCGTTTCCGGTCTTGGCTGCCGCAGTTGCGGCGGACGTCAACCCCTCGAGGCTGCGGTTCGCGGTCTGCCCTTGCTTCGCCATGGTTTACCCCGAGGTTGGTGTTGTCAGTTCCGCACGCCGACGACAGGCCACGGCTCGCCGGAACGTGATACGGCGGCCACGCTTGTCTCCCGATAATATGGGGATAGTTCGATTCAAGAAATACGTGGCGTGGCCTGACGTTTAGCATGGTATTGAATGGCAATATCCTGAATGGCATCGGGGCGGTTGCCGCGACAATCCGGAATGATATTCCGGCAAGGAGAGACGGATGGCTGGCGCAGACGGTGTCGAGAAGCTTGAAGACGTGATCGTGCGGTCGGCGGAACAGCTTGCCGGCAACATCCGCGCCGCGAAAACGGCCATCTCCAACGTGATTTTCGGCCAGGAGCGCGTCATCGACAACACGCTGGTGACGATCCTGGCGGGCGGCCACGCCTTGCTGATCGGCGTTCCCGGTCTTGCCAAGACCAAGCTGGTGGAAACGCTCGGCGTCACGCTCGGGCTGGATGCCAAACGCATCCAGTTCACGCCCGACCTGATGCCGTCCGATATTCTTGGCGCCGAGGTGCTCGACGAGAGCGGCGGAGGGCGGCGTTCGTTCCGCTTCATTGCAGGTCCGGTGTTCGCGCAACTCCTGATGGCGGACGAGATCAACCGCGCCAGTCCGCGCACGCAATCGGCGCTGTTGCAGGCGATGCAGGAGCAGCACATCACGGTCGCCGGCGCGCGGCACGACCTGCCGAAGCCGTTCCATGTGCTGGCGACGCAAAACCCGCTGGAGCAGGAAGGCACCTACCCACTCCCCGAAGCGCAACTCGACCGCTTCCTGATGGAGATCAACGTCGACTATCCGGATCGCGATGCCGAGCGGCGCATCCTGTTCGAGACCACCGGCGCGGAGGAAGCCGCCGCCAAGGCGGCGATGACGGTCGACGATCTCATCGCCGCGCAACGGCTGGTGCGACGGCTGCCGGTCGGCGATTCAGTGGTCGAAGCGATCCTGTCCCTGGTCAGGTCCGCGCGTCCCGGCCCGGACAGCGGCGACCTCGGCGCGCTGATCGCCTGGGGTCCCGGTCCGCGCGCCAGTCAATCACTGATGCTGGCGGTGCGCGCCCGCGCGCTGCTCGACGGTCGCCTCGCCCCCTCGATCGACGACGTGCTCGACCTCGCCGAGCCGGTGCTGAAACATCGCATGGCGCTGACCTTCGCGGCACGCGCCGAAGGGCGCACGATTTCCGACGTGATCGGACAGTTGAAAACGCGGATCGGCTGATGGCGGCGGCTACGCAGCAACTTCCGGAAACGATCGCAATCCGGCGCGCGGACGGCGAAAGCCGGACGCTTGCCGCATCGCTGCCGCGTCTGGTGCTGGAAGCGCGCCGCATCGCCGCCAATGTCATCCACGGCCTGCACGGCCGGCGCCGCGCCGGCGCGGGTGAGAATTTCTGGCAGTACCGCCGCTTCGTCTCCGGCGAACCGGCGCAAAACGTCGACTGGCGGCGCTCGGCGCGCGACGATCTCCTCTACGTGCGCGAACATGAATGGGAAGCCGCGCACACAGTCTGGCTGTGGCCGGATCGATCGGCGTCGATGGCTTTCGCGTCAAAAGGCGCGCGCGACAGCAAGCTCGAACGCGCGCTGATCGTCACCTTCGCGCTGGCGGAATTGTTGGTGGCTGGCGGTGAACGCGTCGGCGTGCCTGGTTTGATGAATCCGACATCAAGCCGCAACGTCATCGACAAGATGGCGCAGGCGATGCTGCACGACACCGCGACCCGCGACAGCCTGCCGCCGTCCTTCGTGCCGACCGCGCTGTCGGAAGTCGTGGTGCTGTCGGACTTCTGGTCACCGATCGACGACGTCAAGGCGATGCTGGCTGGCCTGTCCGCTTCGGGCGCGCGTGGCGCGCTGGTGCAGGTGGTCGATCCCGCCGAGGAGAGCTTTCCCTATTCCGGACGCATCGAGTTCGTCGAGCCGGAAGGCGGCGGCATGGTGACGGCGGGCCGCGCCGAGACCTGGGCGCGCGATTACGTCGCGCGCGTCGCCTTGCATCGCGATCAAATTCGCACCGAGGCGGCGAAACTGGACTGGCTGTTTTCGACGCATGTGACCAGCCGTTCTGCCGCCGAACTGCTGCTGTATCTGCACGCCGGCATGATGGCGCACAAAGGCGGAGGAACGACCGTGAAGGTGGGACGCAGCGCATGATGGGGCTGCCGCTCGCCTTCGCTCAACCGCTGCTGCTCACCGGACTGCTGGCGCTGCCGGTGCTGTGGTGGCTGCTGCGCGTGATGCCGCCGCGCCCGAAGCGCATCGATTTTCCGCCGACGCGGCTGTTGCTCGATATCGCGCCGAAGGAAGAAACGCCGTCGCGCACGCCATGGTGGCTGACCGCGCTGCGCCTGCTCGCCGCCGCGCTGGTGATCTTCGCCGCCGCCGGCCCGACCTGGAATCCGCAGACCGGCGCGACAAAAAGCGGCGGACCTTTGGTGATCCTGTTCGACGACGGCTGGAGCGCCGCTTCGAGCTGGGATGCGCGCATGAAGGCCGCCGACGAATTGATCGCCAGCGCCGACAACGATCGGCGCGGCGTCGCGCTGATCCCGCTGTCGGAGCCCGCCCGCGACATCACCTTGATGCCGGCCGGCACGGCGCGCGTGGCGCTGCGGCAATTGTCGCCGAAACCTTATTCCATCGCGCGGGTCGAAGCGCTGCCGATCATCGCGCGCTTCCTGAAAGCGACCGGCGATTGCGATATCGTCTGGCTGTCCGATGGCATCGATACCGGGCGCGGCTCGGAATTCATCGAAGGGCTCGGCAAGATCGTCGAGAGCCGCACGCTGACCATCTTCAACGGCGGCGCGCCGCCCGCGCATGCCCTCGCCGCCGCCGAGAACGCCGCCGCGAAAATGACGGTGAAAGTGCTACGTGCCGCGGCCGGCGGCGGTGATGCAGGAATTGTCCGCGCGCTCGACCAGAAGAATTCACCGATCGGCGAAGCGGCGTTCAAGTTCGGCGCCACCGATACCGAAACCGAAGCGTCGTTCGACCTGCCGGTCGAACTGCGCAACGACATCGCGCGGCTCGAAGTCGCGGGCGAGCGTTCCGCCGGCGCGGTGCAACTGCTCGACAAGCGCTGGCGGCGGCGCGCCGTCGGCCTTATCAGCGGCGCCTCCACCGACACCGCGCAACCATTGCTCGCCTCGACGTTCTATCTGACCCGCGCGCTGACGCCATTCGCCGATGTCCGCGCCGCCGGCGGCGTGGCGCCGGCACAGGCGGTGACGCAATTCCTCGACCAGAAATTGCCGCTGATCGTGCTCGCCGACGTTGGCGCGCTGCCGCCGGACGTGCGCGACCGTCTCGACAAATGGATCGAGCAAGGTGGCGTGCTGGTGCGCTTCGCCGGACCGCGACTGGCGCAGGCCGACGACGATCTGGTGCCGGTGAAATTGCGTCGCGGCGACCGCAGCCTCGGCGGCAGCCTGACGTGGGAGAAGCCGCAGCATCTCGCCGCCTTCGCGGCGGACGGACCGTTCGCAGGTCTCGCCGTGCCGGCCGACGTCACCGTGACGCGGCAGGTTTTGGCCGAACCCGACGCGAATCTCGCGACACGAAGCTGGGCCTCACTGGTCGATGGCACGCCGCTGGTGACCGGCGAGCGACGCGGCAAGGGCATCGTCACGCTATTCCACGTCAGCGCCGACATGCGCTGGTCGGATCTGCCAATGTCCGGCACCTTCGTTGAAATGCTGCGCCGTCTGGTCGATCTCTCCGGCTACACGTCGACGCCGGGCGCAGGACCTGCGGCGGAAGCCAAGGTGGAAACCGTCGCACCGCTACGCATCCTCGACGGCTTCGGCGCGTTCGGCCCGCCGCCTTCCACCGCCAAGCCGCTCGCCGCCACCTACCGCGACCGCGCGACGCTCGATCATCCGCCCGGCTTCTACGGCCCGGCCGACGGCCCGCTCGCGGTCAACACGCTCGCAGCGGACGATCGCCTCAAAGCGCTCGATGTCTCGAGCCTCAACGCGCGGCACGCGACCTATACCAACGCAGAGCCGAGCGATCTGCGCGGCATCTTGCTATCGGCCGCGCTGGCGCTGTTCCTGATCGATGCCGTCATCATTGCCTTACTCGGCGGTGGCCTCGCCGCGCTGTTGCGTCGGCGCGCGGCGGTGGCGACGGCATTGCTCCTTGCACTCGCGCTGAGCGCAGCAACAATTATCCCGACGCCGGCGCGCGCGCAGAACAGCGCCGACGACTTTGCTGTCAAGGCGGTGTCGCAAACCCGTCTCGCCTACGTCATCACCGGCAATCCCGACGTCGATGACATCGTCAAATCCGGAATGCAGGCGCTGACGCTGTTCCTGTCGCAGCGCACCGCGCTGGAGCCGGGCGACCCGATCGGCGTCGATCCGGCACGCGACGAACTGGCGTTCTTTCCGCTGATCTACTGGGCCATCGTGCCCGGCGCGCCGAAGCCGTCACAAGAGGCTCTTAACCGCATCGACGCCTATATGAAGCAGGGCGGCACGGTGCTGTTCGATACCCGCGATGCCATCGAAGCCCCGAGCAGCCCCGGCGGGGAATCGCAAACGCCCGGCATGGTGACCTTGCGCGGCATCCTGTCGTCGCTCGACGTACCCGAACTCGAACCGATTCCGCCGGAGCACGTGCTGACCAAAACGTTCTATCTGCTGCACGACTTTCCCGGCCGCTTCGATTCCGGCCAGACCTGGGTGGAAGCCCTGCCGCGCGATGAGAGCGACGATGCGGCCTCGCGTCCGGCGCGCGGCGGCGATGGCGTGTCGCCGATCATCATCACCTCGAACGATCTCGCCGGCGCATGGGCGCTGCGGCCGGACGGCCGGCCGATGCTGCCGCTGACGCCGGGCGAACCGCGCCAGCGCGAGTTCGCCTTCCGCGCCGGGGTCAACGTCGTGATGTATACGCTGACCGGCAACTACAAGGCCGATCAGGTTCACGCGCCGGCATTGATCGAACGGCTGGGGCAGTAACGCCATGCATTACGGCATTGCCTTCACCCCCCTCGTCCCCACCATGGTGTTATGGATCGGGCTTGCCGCCATCGTCATCATCGCGGCGGTACTGCTGCTCGGCCGCACGCGCGGCGCGCTGGTTCGCGTCGGCGCGCTGGCGCTGATCCTGCTGGCGCTGGCCAATCCCTCATTCACCAGCGAGGAACGCGAGCCGTTGTCGTCGGTCGCCGCCGTGGTGGTGGACAAGAGCCCGAGCCAGGATTTCGGCACCCGCGCGAAGGAAACCGATGAGGCGCGGCAGGCCCTGGTCGATCGCCTCAAGCAGATCAAGGGTCTCGAGGTTCGCGTCGTCGAGGCAGGCCAAGCCGATGGCGAAACTGACGGCACCAAATTGTTCGGCGCGCTGTCCACGACACTGTCCGACGTGCCGACCGACCGCGTCGCCGGCGCCTTCCTGATCACCGACGGCCGCGTTCATGACATTCCCGCTGACGCCGCAGGGCTCGGCTTCAACGCGCCGATCCACGCTCTGATTACCGGACGCAGCGACGAGCGCGATCGCCGCATCGCCATCAGCGCCGCGCCGCGCTTCGGCATCGTCGGGCAACGGCAGACCATTACCTATCGCCTCGAGGATCACGGCGTCACCGGCCAGCAGGCCCGCGTCGTGGTGCGTCGCGACGGCGAGGTGCTCAACGAACGCACGGTCGGCGGCGGCCAGACCGTCAATGTCAGCGTCGACATCAAGCATGCCGGGCCGAACATCGTCGAGATCGAAGCCTCACCGCTGGAGAACGAACTGACGCTGGTGAACAACCGCGCCGTGGTGGTGATCGACGGCGTGCGCGACAAGCTGCGCGTGCTGCTGGTGTCCGGAGAGCCGCATTCCGGCGAACGCACCTGGCGCAATCTGTTGAAGTCCGACGCCAGCGTCGATCTGGTGCACTTCACCATCCTGCGACCGCCGGAGAAGCAGGACGGCACCCCGATCAACGAACTGTCGCTGATCGCGTTTCCGACGCGCGAGCTGTTCCAGCAGAAGATCAACGAATTCCAGTTGATCATCTTCGATCGCTATGCGCGACAAGGCGTGCTGCCGACCGCCTATTTCGACAACATCGCGCGCTATGTCCGCGCTGGCGGCGCCATGCTGGTGTCGGCCGGGCCGGACTACGCCTCCGTGACAAGCATCTGGCGCACGCCGCTGGATTCGGTGCTGCCGGCCGAACCCGTCGGCGTCACCGAGAAGCCTTATCTCGCGCACCTGAGCGAGATCGGTAAGCGCCACCCGGTGACGCGCGGTCTCGAAGGCTCCGCCAGCGAGCCGCCACACTGGAGCCGCTTCTTCCGCACCGTCAACACCCGCAATGCCGATTCCCCGCCGCTGATGACCGGCGCCGACGGCCAGCCGCTGTTGCTGTTGTCGCGCTATGGCGAGGGCCGCGTGGCACTGCTGCTGTCGGATCACATCTGGCTGTGGGCACGCGGCTACGAGGGCGGCGGGCCGCATCTCGATCTGCTACGGCGGATGTCGCACTGGCTGATGAAGGAGCCCGAACTCGACGAGGAAGCGTTGCGCCTGCAAGTGCGCGGCAAGGAACTGATCGTGCAAAGGCAGACCATGGCCGACACCGTCGCGCCAGTCACCGTCACTGCGCCATCCGGCGCGAAACGCGAACTGACATTGAACGCCGGCGAACCGGGGCTGTGGACCGCCGCCATCGAGGCCAACGAACTCGGCCTGTGGCAGGCGACCGACGGCAAGCTGAACGCGCTGATCAATGTCGGCCCCGCCAATCCGAAGGAATTCTCCGAAGTCACCTCGACGCTGGACACGCTGAAACCGTTGTCGCAGGCGACCGGCGGCGATGCCCGCCGCATCGCCGAGAACGGCAGCGTGACCCTTCCGCGCATCGTGCCGGTGCGCGCCTCCAGCGTCTATCGCGGCGACGGCTGGCTGGGCGTACACATGCGCGACGCCAGCGTGGTGCGCGGCGTCGGCGTGCTGCCGATGTTCGCCGGCGTGATCGGCCTGTTGCTGCTGCTCGGCGCCTTCGCCGCGACCTGGCTGCGCGAGGGACGCTGAAGCCAAGCGTCGCAAAACATATCCCCACCTGCTGCGTCATCCCTGCGCAGGCAGGGACCCATAACCCCTGCGTCAATTGGGCTTGCGAGGTCTTCCGTCACCGACCGACAAACGCCTCCCACGTCACGAACGACACGGCGTATGGGTCCCTGCCTGCGCAGGGACGACGTTTTTCGTGTTGTGAACCCGCACGCAAAACGAATTTCCGGCCAGGTTCGGATGTCCCCACGGTTGACAACAGCCGCCCTCACCTGCGATGTTACATTATAACATCCGAAGCGGCCGGGGTGGACCGCTTCGCGATTGTGGGCTGATCGCGCAATGAAGTGGTTTCGATCGAGGATCAAGGCGGGAACCCGGCTGGCGCTGTTGGCGCTGGCGGTTCAGTTCGTCTTGTCGTTCGGCCATTTCCACGGCGCCGCCGCGCTCGCGGCCCCCGATACCCATGCCGTCACGGCGCCTGCTTCAGCTGCCCAGCTGCCGGATCAGGCCACGCCTGCAACCAATGAACTCGCCGGCGAGGCGCAGCAGGCGCCGGACCAATCCCACGGCGATCATCACGACGGCTATTGCGCGATCTGCGCGGTGATGTCGCTGGCGGGCACGCTGCTCGTCAGCGGGCCGGCCATCCTGCTGATCCCGGACGCCTATCAGGTCCTCAACAGGACCACCGACGCCGAGTTCTTTCACCTCGCGACACCGCATGGGATTTCCCAGCCGCGCGCGCCTCCCGCTTCCTGAGCCTGACGGACTGACACGCCTCTCACCGCACGTCATTGAGCGCGGGAGAGGCCCTTTCCCATCATGCGCCCGCAACGACGGGCATCCGCGAAGCCATCGCCGACCTGCGATGCATCGCTCGCGGATTCAGGAACCGGATTCATCATGTCTCTCTATCTGAAGCAGGCCCTGCTTCTGTCCAGCGCACCGCCGCTCATTTTGTTGAGCGCTTTCGTCCATCCCGCATCGGCGCAAGACAGCGCGTCGGAGTTGCCCAGCATCACCGTCACCGCGCCAAGCCCGATCGTACGCCATGCGAAGCGGCCGCCGCGCGCGGCCTCGACTCATGCAGCACGCGCAACTCCCGCACGGGATAACACGCCGAGCGAGCAGCCGCGCATCGTCGTCAACGCACCGCCGCAGCAGGGCGTGCTGCCCATCGTCACCGACCAGTTCGCAACCGTGACCGTGGTGCCGAACGAGGAAATCCGCCGCAGCGGCGCGTCGACGCTGGGCGATTTGCTGACAAACAAGCCGGGCATCACCGGATCGAGCTTCGCGCCGGGCGCATCGAGCCGGCCGATCATTCGCGGCCTCGACGTCAACCGCGTCGGTATCGTCGAGAACGGCGTCGGCAGCAACGGCGCGTCGGATCTGGGCGAGGATCATTTCGTACCGATTGATCCGCTCGCGACCAATCAGGTCGAGGTCATTCGCGGCCCGGCCGCGTTGCGCTGGGGCTCGACCTCGATCGGCGGCGTGGTCAGCGCCAGCAACAATCGCATTCCCGAGACGATGCCGTGCGCGCCGATGCTGGCGACGCAGACCTATGGCTATAACGTGAAGGCGCCGCCGCAACTCGCGGCCTCGAACGGCTGCGCGACGCTTGAAACCCGCGCCGCGCTCTCCAGCGTCGATCTCGGCCGCGAAGGCGCGGTGCTGCTGGATGCCGCCGGCGGCAACGTCGCGATCCACGCCGATGCCTTCGCGCGACGTACCGCCGACTACGCCATTCCCGGCGGCACGCAAAAAAACTCCGCGACCGATTCCAACGGCGGCTCAGTGGGCGCGTCGTATTTCTTCACCGGCGGATATGTCGGGGCGGCGATCACCCAGAACAACAGCCTCTACCACATCCCCGGCGAGGAGGGCGAAGAACTCGGCACCCGGATCGACGCGCGCCAGACCAAGTTCACCGCCAAGGGTGAATACCGTCCGGATACGGCGACAGTTGATGCGATCCGCTTCTGGTTAGGGGCGACCGACTACAAGCACAACGAACTCGGCCTCGCCGACGCCGCCGACCCGACCAGCGACGGCGTGCGTCAAACCTTCACCAACAAGGAGCAGGAAGGCCGGCTCGAAGTCCAACTCGCGCCGTTCGACCTGCGCTTCGCCGCGCTGACAACAGCGATCGGCGTGCAGGCCTCGCATCAGGAACTGACGGCGCCGAGCCCCGATGATCCCGGCAGTCCGCTGAACGGCTTGTGGGACCCGAACAGCAACACCAAGCTCGCGGGTTACGTCTTCAACGAGCTGAAATTCACCGACAGCACCAAGGCACAAGTTGCCGCGCGCATCGAACACGTCAACCTCGATGGCTCGACGCCGAGCCTCATTCCCGATGTGTTCGACGTCACGGCCAACCCCGCCGACATCGGCCCGGCAGTGCAGCGCAGCCTCAGCTTCACGCCGAAAAGCGGCAGCATCGGCCTGATCCAGAACCTGCCCTGGGATCTCGTCGCCAGCATCACCGGGCAATACACCGAACGCGCGCCGAAGCCGGCCGAACTGTTTTCGCGCGGCGGGCACGACGCCACCGCCACGTTCGACATCGGCAATCCCAATCTCGGGATCGAAACCGCGAAATCGATCGAGGTCGGTTTGCGCCGTGCGCGGGGACCATTCCGGTTTGAACTGACCGGCTACGCCACGCGCTTCAACGGCTTCATCTATCGCAGGCTCACCGGCAATACCTGCGAGGAAGGCGCCTGCATCGCCGGCGACGGACTCGAACTCAACCAGGCAGTCTACTCGCAACGCGACGCGAATTTCCGTGGCGCCGAGTTTCAATTCCAGTACGACGCGCTGCCGGTGTGGAACGGCATGTTCGGCATCGAGGGGCAATACGACATCGTCCGCGCCACCTTCACCGACGGCAGCAACGTGCCGCGCATTCCGCCGCAACGCGTCGGCGGCGGCCTCTATTATCGCGACGCCAACTGGTTTGCGCGCGTCAACCTGCTGCACGCCTTCGCGCAGAACGACGTGAGTGGCGTGGAGACGCCGACGCCCGGCTACAACCGGCTGCGCGCTGAACTCAGCTACACGACAAAGCTGCCGAAGACCGATTGGTGGGGCGCGCAGCAATTCACCTTCGGCGTCGTCGGCGACAACCTGCTCAACGAGGACATCCGCAACGCGGTCGCCTACAACAAGGATCAGGTGCTAATGCCGGGGCTCGGTGTGCGCATCTTCGCGAACGTGAAGTATTGAAAAGGAAAACCGTCACCCTGAGGAGTCGCCGCGAAGCGGCGGCCTCGAAGGGCGACGGCAACTATCGTCATCCTTCGAGGCGTCACGCTCCGCGTGCCGCACCTCAGGATAACGAGCAATCGGCTATCAGGTTCGCCTCAGCGCTACGCCGACACGTCCCGCGCAAAGCGCCAGTCCGGACGGATCATGCCGGAGACGTTGTCAAAGGCGCCGTCGGTCAATTCCTTCACCAGCAGGCGACGGCGATCCACCGGACCCGGCATGTCGGCGCGGCCGAGCGGGATCATCTTGAAACCGACGCGGCTGTAGTAAGCCTCGTCGCCCACCAGCACGACCAGCGTGTGGTCCTTGGCCTTGGCATCGGTGAGCGCGCGATCCAGCAGCGCGCGGCCGACGCCACGGCTGCGAAACGGCGGCTCGACGGTCAGAGGGCCGAGCAAGAGCGCCGGCGTCTCGCCGATACATACCGGCAATTGCCGCACCGAACCGACCAGCAAGGTGCCGATGCGGGCGGTGAACGACAGGTCGAGCCGGTGATCGACGTGTTCGCGCAGCCGATAGGCGCTGAGCACGAAACGGCCGGGGCCGAACGTGCGCTCCAGCAGACGTTCGATCGGCTGCGCGTCGTTGGCCGTTTCCGGCAGGATGGTGAGGGACAAATCGCTCATGTCGATGCGCGGGATAGCATCTGGCATGGACGCGGTCCATGGCGGCCGATGAAATTCACGGCACCTAAACCCAGGTCGGCGACGGCGCCGCCCCCTCGATCACTTCGGCGATCCGCCGCCAGGTGCCTTTGGTGGTATCCGGCGGCAACGCGTCCGGGGCGAAGAAGCCGCAGGCGACGATTTCGCGATTGGGCTCCGGCATCCGGTCCTGCGTGAAGCGGCGGATCACATAGACCGCGACGTGATCGCGGCGCGAGACATGGCTGTTGAAGAACACACCATGAAGAACGGGTGCCTCGAAGATGATCCGTCCTTCCTCCAGCAACTCGCGCCGCAAGGCTTCGCCGGCGCTTTCGCCAACCTCGACGCCACCACCAGGCAAGTGCCAGCCCGAGACATAGCTGTGCTTGACCAGAAACACGCGGCCGGCGTCATCCAGCACGACGCCGCGCACGCCCATGGTCATGCCGCGCGCGAACCGCCAGTAGAGATGGAAGACGCGGCGCAGCGCCGGCTCCAGCCGCCGCCGCAACGTCTTCGTCTTGTCGACATCTTCCACGCGCGGCCCTCTTGATTCTTCCCGGTCTCCCGTCATCTTGCCCCAACCATTCCGGTTGTCACAGCGGGCCAAACCGATCGTGAAGCAATTTTCCAACCTCACCGAGCGCGAGATCCTGGCGCTTGCCATCTCCAATGAAGACGAGGACAGCCGCATCTATCGCGACTTCGCGGAGGCGCTGGCGGAGCCGTTTCCCGCCTCCGCCGCGGTCTTTTCCGGAATGGCCGAAGAGGAAACCCGCCATCGCGGCGCGCTGTTCGACCTCTACCGCCAAAAGTTCGGTGAACATCTGCCGCTGATCCGGCGGCAGGACGTCAAGGGTTTCATCAAGCGCAAGCCACTGTGGCTGATGCGGCCGCTCGGTCTCGACGAGGTGCGCAAGTACGCGAGCACCATGGAGCTGGATGCCGCGCGCTTCTATCGCAAGGCAGCGGAGAAAACCCGCGATGCCTCGATCCGCGAACTGCTGCTGAAACTGTCGGAAGACGAAGACCGCCACGAGGCCATCGCGGAGCGTCTCACCGAAAAGCATCTGACCACGGAAGCGCGCGCCAATGAAGCCGACAGCGAGCGCCGCGCCTTCATCCTGCAATATGTACAGCCGGGGCTGGTCGGGCTGATGGACGGCTCGGTCTCGACGCTGGCGCCATTGTTCGCGGCCGCCTTCGCCACCCACAAGCCGTTCGAGACGTTTCTGGTTGGCCTCGCCGCCTCGGTCGGCGCCGGCATCTCGATGGGCTTCGCCGAAGCGCTGTCCGACGACGGCACGCTGAGCGGACGCGGCTCGCCGTGGATGCGCGGGCTGGTGTGCGGGCTGATGACGACGCTCGGTGGCCTCGGCCACACCCTGCCCTATCTGATCCCGGACTTTTACGTCGCCACGGTGCTGGCGGTTGCAGTGGTTATCGTCGAGCTTGCCTTGATCTCGTGGATTCGCCATCGCTTCATGGATACGCCATGGTTGCAGGCGACGTTCCAGATCGCGGTCGGCGGCGCGTTGGTGTTTCTGGCGGGAATCCTGATAGGCAGCGCGTGATGACGGCCTATGTGTTGGCACATCTCTCGGACCCTCATCTGCCGCCGTTGCCGGCGGCACGCCTGCACCAACTGATCGGCAAGCGCGCGCTCGGCTACGCCAACTGGCAGCGCAACCGCCACACCATTCATCGCCGCGAACTGCTCGACTTGCTGGTGTCGGACCTCCATATCCAGCAGCCCGACCACATCGCCATCACCGGCGATCTGGTCAATCTTTCATTGCCCGCCGAGTTCGCCCCGGCGCGCAAGTGGCTGGAAGGCGTCGGCCCGCCGGATCGAGTGACGATCATTCCCGGCAATCACGATGCTTACGTCCGCGCCACGCAACATCGCTTCGCTGAAGCCTTCGCCGATTATCTGCGCGGCGACGGCGCGAATGCGAGCGACGCCATCGTCTATCCGTTCGTGCAGCGTCGCGGGCCGCTAACGCTGATCGCAACGTCGACGGCGGTGCCGACTGCGCCGTTCATGGCGACCGGCCGCCTCGGCGGCGCGCAGCTTGCGGCGCTCGACGGCGTGCTGTCGTCACTCACCAACGAGCCGACGTTTCGCGTGCTGCTGATCCATCACCCGCTGCGCGCCGAACATCACGGCCGCACCAAGCGCCTGACCGATGCCGATGCGCTGCTCGCATTGCTGAAGCAACACGGCGTCGATCTCATTCTTCACGGCCACGACCATGTGCATTCGACGATGTGGTTCGACGGACCGCGCGGACGCATTCCCGCCATCGGCGTGCCGTCCGCCTCGGCGGTGGCGCACGGCCATCATCCGGCGGCGGCCTACAATCTGTTCAAGATCGCGCACGACGGCACGCAATGGCGCTGCGAGCAGAGCGTGCGCGGCTGGATCGAAACCAAGGGCATCCGCGACATCCGCCGCGTCGTCCTCATTCCACCTGAACGTTGATCAGAAACTGCGCAGTGCCGCGAACAACGCGAAGCCGAACAGCGCGACGACGCCGACAAGAAAGCCGAACGCGAAGGTCCAGATGCCGCTGCGGCGCGGCTTTGCTACGGGTTGCTCCGTCGCCTCCGGCAGCGGCGTCGCCACCAGCGCGTGCTCGCGCTCGACCATGCGGCGCGCGACGTAGTCGGTCACCGCCTGCACGATCACCGAAGGCGTATGCGACTCCGCCAGCACCTTGCGGCCGAAGCGGGTGTCCTGAACGAAGCGATAGAGCCGCTTGTCGCGACCCATCGCGACATGCGCGACGACGTCGATCCACAGCCGCGGCGTATCGCCCTGACTGATGCCGCGATCGAACAGATCGATACGGTCCGGAATCTGTTCGAACAGCGAGTCCAGTTGCTCGTTGAGAATCTCAAGCCGCGCGACTTCGGCATCGCGCAGATCGACCACGACGCCGGTGCGGTCGGCGGCCTCGATGCGCGCCTGCCGCAAGGCATCGCGCAACCGGATCGGCTTGGCGCTGACCGCGGCGGTCGAACCGATACTGTGTATGTCTGACATGGTCAGGCAGCCTTTGTTTTACGGAATCCGTTCCCGCGCGGTTAATCTATCAGTAACCATAAGCGGAAAAAAGGCTGTCTGCGATCAATGGGTTGGCGTTCAAGCCATGGCGGCTGCCGCCTGAAAGGCAGCGGCCCCACCCGAGGTTCGGATGGAGCCGCCAGTCATGACAATAATCGGCGCAGACGTGATCAGGTCGATGCGCGGCGCGGTTCCTCGACGATGGAAAAGCGGACACTGCCACGGTGGCGGTTCTCTTCCGAGACCTCCTTCCAGCAGTCCTCGGCTTCCTTGCGGGTCTTGAACGG
Source organism: Xanthobacteraceae bacterium (assembly GCA_049647485.1). GTDB lineage: Bacteria > Pseudomonadota > Alphaproteobacteria > Rhizobiales > Xanthobacteraceae > 62-47. The sequence continues at coordinate 32,195 of JBARXT010000239.1, read as the reverse complement.
CCCTTTGACCTGAGCCGAACCTTCCACCAGCTTGTGGAAATTCATCGAGCCGAATTCGCCCCCGATCACCCAGAAGAGAGAGCCGTCCGACATTGGTGCCTCCTGCTATTCAGTCGCTCGCGCCTCACGATCCGAGGCGACATCCCGTCGCGATCTAATCGCATTGTCGCGCTTTGTCATGCAAATTCCGCAACAATCCCATGATCCGAGTCTGACAGCGACCGCCGCGCGCAGCCGCATCAGTCGGACGAGAATCCGAACGGAACGCTGAGGCGGCGATAATCATCGGGGAGCAATTCGCGGCCGATCGGAAGTTCGGATCGCGCCGCGCACGTCGGACGATGGCAGACGCGACACGCGATGCCCACCGGCGTCGGCGCATCGGCACGCGGGCCGGTTTCATCGCTGGTATAGATCAATTTTCCGGCGTACTCGGCGGCGCAGCCGATGGCGATGGCGCGTTCCACGCGCGCCGCCCCGAACGAACCGCCGCCGGCGGTAACCGTGCGCGCAATCGAGAAAAACCGCTGGCCGTCCGGCAGTTCCAGCCATTGCGTGACGATCTGGCGCGGCGTTTTGAAGACGCCGTGAACCGACCAGAGCGGACACCCGCCGCCATGTTTCGCGAAGGGAAAGCCGGCGCCATCGAGCAGCTTGGAAATATTGCCGGCCGGATCGACGCGGATCAGGAAAAACGGAACCTTCTCCGCGCCCGGTTTTTGCAGCGTCGTGATGCGATGCGCGGTCTGCTCGAAACTGGTTCCGAACTGGCGGGCAAGCGCTTCGACATCGTAACGGCGCAACTCCGAGACTTTTGCGAATGCGGAATACGGCATGATCAGCGCGGCCGCGGCGTAGCTCGCCAGCGAGCGATGCGCCAGCAATCGCGCACTTGTGGTGGTGAACTGGCCCGCTTTCAGCGCGGTCCCGATCTCGTCCTCGAATTCCAGATAGGCGAGTTGCTGCGCCAGTTGAAAATTGAAGCTCGCATTGTCGAGCGAATCGTCGAGCAGGATTTGCTTGCGATGACGATCCAGCCGCCGCACCGCGCCGAGCATGACATCGGGCGGCAACTGCCGCACGTTGAGGCTATGGCGGCTTTTCAACCGCTCGATGAGCCAGTTCGATGTCGCGGGTTCGCGCGAAATGCGTTCGGCCGCGTCGTCGAGGTCGGCGAAATTGTTACGACGGGCGGCAAGAAATCGCCGCACTTCCGCGACCGGATCGCTGGCATCAAGCCCGCCCTGCCCTCCCGGCGATCCAGCCGCTCTCAGGCCCGGCCCCTTGCGATCCGCCAGCGCCAGTTGCTCCTCGCGATAGGCGGTGTAGAGCCGCAGGAAAGCCTCCGCCAACCCCGGATAGCCGACCGCGATGTCGCTGATTTCCAGCGGAGGCATGTCAATGTCGGCGAACATCGGTTCCTTGAGTACCGTCTGCATCCGCGCTGCATGGTCGGCACCGCCGTCGCCCGCGAGATTGGTCAGATCGATCTTGTAGGTGCGCGCCAGCCGCAGCAGCATGTCGGCCGTCACCGGTCGCTGGTTGCGCTCCAGCAACGCCACATACGGCGCCGAAATGTCGAGGTCGGCGGCCATGTTGGCTTGCGTGAGACCGCGCTCGCGCCGCAGCCGGCGCAATCGCGGCCCCATGAAGATCGAACGGCCGGTTTGGGTTGGCATGGCGGTTTACCAGTCGAGTCCCATTGTAAATATATTACATCATTACAATCAAATTCTGTAAAGCATGACAAGCTTTCTTCGCAACCTCTGGCGGGTGACGGAATTTTCCGCAAATAAAGGCCCAACGTCACATCAGGAGCCAGTCATGACCTACCAATCGCGCGGAATTTCCGATGGGATTCAACTCCCGGCGTCCTATCAGAGCCAGATCGCGGCGGCGGAAGCCCTGCTCAAGGACAAGCCGACCTGGAACGGCGTGACCACCGAGGCTGTCGCCCGGATGCGCCTGCAGAACCGCTTCAAGACCGGCCTCGATATCGCCCGCTACACCGCGGCGGTGATGCGCGCCGACATGGCGGCTTACGATGCCGACCCCACCAAGTATACCCAGTCGCTGGGTTGCTGGCACGGCTTCGTCGCCCAGCAGAAGCTGATCTCGATCAAGAAGCACTTCGGCGGCAAGACCGATCGCCGCTATCTCTACCTCTCGGGCTGGATGGTCGCCGCACTGCGCTCCGAATTCGGCCCGCTTCCCGACCAGTCGATGCACGAGAAGACCTCCGTGCCGAAGCTGATCGAAGAACTCTACACCTTCCTGCGTCAGGCCGACTCGCGCGAACTCAACGACATCTTCCGTCAGCTCGACGCCGCGCGTGAAGCCGGCGACAAGGCCAAGGAAGCTGCGCTGATCGAGAAGATCGACACCTTCCAGACCCACGTCGTGCCGGTTATCGCCGACATCGACGCCGGTTTCGGCAACGCGGAAGCGACCTATCTGCTCGCTAAGAAGATGATCGAAGCCGGCGCCTGCGCGCTGCAGATCGAAAACCAGGTGTCCGACGAGAAGCAGTGCGGCCACCAGGACGGCAAGGTGACGGTGCCGCACGAGGTCTTCCTGGCGAAGATCCGCGCCTGCCGCCACGCCTTCCTCGAACTCGGCGTTGACGACGGCATCATCGTGACCCGCACCGACTCGCTCGGCGCCGGCCTCACCCAGCAGATCGCCGTCAGCCACAAGCCGGGCGACATCGGCGACCAGTACAACGCCTTCCTCGATTGCGACGAAGTCGACGCGTCGAAGATCGGCAATGGCGACGTCATCATCAGCCGCAACGGCAAGCTGCTGCGTCCGAAGCGCCTGCCCAGCAACCTGTACCAGTTCCGTCCGGGCACCGGCGCGGACCGCTGCGTGCTGGACTGCATCACCTCGCTGCAGAACGGCGCCGACCTGCTGTGGATCGAAACCGAGAAGCCGCACATCGAGCAGATCGCCAGCATGGTCGACCGCATCCGCGAGGTCGTGCCGAACGCGAAGCTCGCCTACAACAACTCGCCGTCGTTCAACTGGACGCTGAACTTCCGCTGGCAGGTCTACGATGCCTGGAAGGAAGAAGGAAAGGACGTCAGCAAGTACAATCGCGCCGAGCTGATGAAGGTGGAGTACGACGACACGCCGCTGGCTCTCGAAGCCGATCAGCGCATCCGCACCTTCCAGGCGGATTCGGCCAAGCGCGCCGGCATCTTCCATCACCTGATCACGCTGCCGACTTATCACACGGCCGCGCTGTCGACCGACAACCTCGCCAGGGAATATTTCGGCGAACAGGGCATGCTCGGCTACGTGAAGAACGTGCAGCGTCAGGAAATCCGTCAGGGCATCGCCTGCGTCAGGCACCAGAACATGGCCGGCTCCGACATCGGCGACGACCACAAGGAATACTTCGCGGGTGAAGCAGCCCTGAAGGCCGGTGGCGCTCACAACACGATGAACCAGTTCGGCTAATCGTCGCCTCTCCTACAAAATACGAAATGCCCGGCTCACAAGGCCGGGCATTTTCTTTTGCGGGTGATGAAATCATCCGCTGTCATGCGCGGACTTGATCCGCGCATCCATTTTTTGAAAAGATGGATTGCCGGGAAAATCCGGAAAGGAATTCCGTCAGGGCCGGGCTTGTCCCAGCCATCCACGTCTGTTCTTGTGGCATCATTGGAGAGACGTGAATGGCCGGAATAAATCCGGCCATGACGATAGGATAGGCTATCGATTGCCAAGACACACTGGGGAGCCGATGCGCATCAATTGGATTGGGACATTCGTCGTCGGCTTAGCCGTTGTCATTCTCTCCTCCCCCGCTCTCGCCCAACGCGGCGCGAGTTGCCATAACGGGATGAGTTTTCAGCAGTTTCTCGCTTCACTTAAGCAGTATGCGATCAAGGCCGGCGTCTCGCAGCGCGCCATCGCGGCTGCGTCGCCGTATCTCGTCTACGATCAGGGCATCGTCAATCGCGACCGCGGCCAGCGCGTGTTCGGCCAGTTGTTTACGGTGTTCGCCGGTCGCATGGCCTCGGAAAATCGTCGCGTGCGCGGGCAACAGTTGATCAAGACTTACGCGGCTGCCTTCGCGCGCGCCGAGAAGGAATACGGCGTGCCGCCCGCGGTCATCACCGCGTTCTGGGCGCTGGAAAGCGATTTCGGCGCGGTGCAGGGCAAGCTGTCGACGCTGCGTTCGCTGGTGTCGCTGGCCTATGACTGCCGCCGCGCGCAGATGTTTCATGACGAGACCATCGCCGCCTTGAAGATCATCGATCGCGGCGATCTCGCGCCCGCCGAGATGATCGGCTCGTGGGCCGGCGAATTGGGGCAGACGCAATTCCTGCCGCAGCATTATTTCAACTATGCCGTCGACTACGACGGCGACGGCCACCGCAATATGTTGCGCAGCGCGCCGGATGTGATCGGCTCCACGGCAAACTATCTCGCTACCGGCCTGAAATGGCGACGCGGCGAACCGTGGCTGCAGGAGGTGCGCGTGCCGCAGAACCTGCCGTGGCAGGAGGCCGACCTCACCATCAAGCATCCGCGTGCGAAATGGGCGCAATGGGGCGTGACGCTCGCGGACGGCCGCGCACTGCCGAACGACAATCTGCCGGCCTCGCTGCTGCTGCCGATGGGGCGGCACGGCCCCGCCTTTCTCGCCTATCCGAATTTCGCCGCCTACACCGAGTGGAACAACTCGCTGATTTACGCCACCACGGCAGCCTATCTCGCCACCCGCATTGCCGGCGCCGCACCGATGCGCAAACCATCGGCCCCCATCGCGCAACTCTCCTTCAACGACATCAAGCAGCTTCAGACGCTGCTGACGCGCCAGGGCTTCAGTGTCGGCAAGATCGACGGCGTGCTCGGTCAGCAAAGCCGCACCGCCGTCAAGGCCATGCAAATCAAGTATGGGCTGCCTGCGGATTCATGGCCGACCGCGGAATTGCTGGCCCGGCTGCGCGGCGGAGGATAGGCTCCGTGACAATGATAACAACAGCCTCGGGAGCAATGTCGTGCCGCGTATTCCCTATCTCGATCTGGAGCAGGCCACGCCCGAATATCGCGAGATGCTGAAGGGGCGTTACGACCTCAATCTGTATCGGATGCTGCCGCACGCCACGACGATCGCGCCGGGCTTTCTCAGGATGGGCGGTGCGATCCTGCGCGACAGCGCGCTCGATCCGCAATTGCGCGAGATCGCCATCCTGCGCGTCGGCTTCCTCAGCAAGGCCAGCTACGAGGTCCATCAGCACAAGCGCGTCGCCCGCCGCGTCGGGCTGGCGGAAGCGAAGATTGCCGCACTTGAAAACGAAACCGACAGCGCGGTGTTCTCGCCGCTTGAAAAACTGGTGATCCGTTACACCGATGACGTGGTCGCGAACGTCAAAGCCTCGAACGCGCTGTTCGATGAACTGCTCGCCGCGCTCGACAACCGCCGCATGGCCGAACTGACGCTGACCATCGGCTTCTACATGGCAGTGAGCCGCTTCCTCGAGAATTTCGAAGTGGAGATCGAGCCGGTCCCGCCGCCGGATTCCGACACGCGCGTGCGTTACTCCACAAACTGAGGGGGGATCACGATGTCGAACACCACCCACGCGCCGCGACAGATCGATCCCTCCGCGTCGCTTCATGCCGAATCGCTCGGGCAGGCGCCACGCTATCGCCGCCTCGCGGGCCGGCGCATCGTCGTGGTCGGCGCCGGCCAGCGCAAGACCGTCGACGCTGACCCGCCGGTCGGCAACGGCCGCGCGATGGCGGTGTTGTTCGCCCGCGAAGGCGCCACGGTGGCATGTATCGACATCGCGAAGGATGCCGCCGACGCCACCGTCGAACAGATCACGGCCGAGGGCGGCAAAGCCTTCACCGAAACGGTCGATGTCGCGGACCCTGCTGCCATCGCGCCGGCGCTCATGCGCTGCGCGGAGCGGCTCGGCAGCCTCGACGGGCTGGCGCTGAACGTCGGAATCTCGCAAGGACTTTCGCTGCCGAAGATGACGGTGGAAGCGTGGGACAAGGATTACGCCGTCAACGTGCGCAGCCACATGCTGTTCGCGCAGGCGGCGCTGGAGATCATGTCGCCGGGCGGCGCCATCGTGTTGACGTCGTCGCTGGCGAGCCAGCGCGCCGGCGGCCGCAATCCGGCTTACGAATCGTCCAAGGCCGCGCAAATCGCGCTCGGCCGCGCCATCGCCCGCGCCGGTGAAAGCAAGGGCATTCGCTGCAATGTGATCGCCCCCGGCTTCATGGATACGCCGATGGGACGCGACGCCAGCCGCAGGCGGGCGGATCGCGCGCTGACGGTGCCTTTCGGCCGTCAGGGCACCGGCTGGGAGGTGGCTTATGCTGCGTTGTTTCTGATTTCGAATGAATCGTCCTACGTCAACGCGCATACGCTGTTCCTCGATGGCGGACATCTCGGCGGCATTCAGCGCGACAGCTAGAGGTCCGATTCTAAGCTTCTGGTGGAGCTTGGAATTTGACATTCGCTCGCCGGTCCAGTTGCAGTCGGGTAGCGAATGTCAAATTCACTCCACCGACAGCAATTCCGCGAAACCGCTTGCGCCCCGCCCTCGCCGAATATAGATGCAAGTGCATCAACACTTGCAGTGGATGCCCATCATGAGCGCGACGAAGCTTTTCGAACCCTACAAGCTCGGCCCCATCACCCTCACCAATCGCACCGTAATGGCGCCGCTCACGCGCAACCGTGCCGTCGCAAACCTCGTGCCGAATCCGCTGGCGGTCGACTATTACGGCCAGCGCGCGTCTGCCGGTCTTCTGGTGACCGAGGCCAGTCAAGTATCGCAGCAGGGCCAGGGCTATCAGGACACCCCCGGCATCTATTCGAAGGAACAGATCGCCGGCTGGCGACAGGTGACGGATGCCGTACATGCGCGCGGCGGCCACATCTTCATCCAGCTCTGGCATGTCGGGCGCATCTCGCATGTGTCGTTGCAGCCGAACGGTGGCGCGCCCGTGGCCCCGTCGGCGATCCGCGCCAAAGGCAAAACGTTCGTCGGTGGCACCTTTGCCGACGTCTCCGAACCGCGCGCGCTCGAACTCGATGAAATCCCCGGCATCGTCGACAGTTTCAAACGCGCGGCGGCGAATGCGCGCGAGGCCGGATTCGACGGCGTCGAAATTCACGGCGCCAACGGCTACCTGCTCGACCAGTTCGCGCGGGACAGCAGCAACAAGCGCACCGACCGCTATGGCGGCTCGATCGAGAACCGCGCCCGGCTGATGCTCGAGGTCGCAACCGCCGTCGCCGGGGAAATCGGCGCCGACCGCACCGGCATCCGCATCTCGCCGGTGACGCCGGCCAACGACGTCTCCGACAACAACCCGCAGCCGCTGTTCGACCACATCGTCGACGGGCTCAACGCGGAAAAGCTGGTTTACATTCACGTCATTGAGGGTGCGACCGGCGGTCCGCGCGACAATCTGCCGTTCGACTATGCGAGCCTGCGCAAGCGTTTCAGCGGCACCTACGTCGCCAACAACAACTACGATCTGGCGCTCGCCAACAAGGTGCTCGCCGCGAACGAAGCCGACCTGATCGCGTTCGGCAAGCCTTTCATCTCCAATCCGGATCTGGTCGAACGGCTCAGGAGCGGCGCGCCGCTGACCCCGCCGGACAAGGCGACGTTCTACGGCGGCGGCGCCAAGGGCTACACCGACTATCCCACATGGGACGGTGCTCGCGACGCGGCGCAGTAACTTCCGCAGGAACGCATGCGCGGACGTGATCCGCGCATGCCTCTGCTTGAAGAAAGATCGAACGAAACGGCGCCATTCTTCGAACGGCTATGCGCGACGACGACGCAAGCAAGTGCAGCGCACGCTTATTGCGTCGCTTGTTCTTTTGTCACAAGCGACGCCTTCATCCATGCATCGAGCGCGGCGATCTCCGCCGCTGACAATCGCAAGCCGAGTTTCGAGCGCCGCCAGACCACATCGTCGGCGGTGCGCGCCCATTCGTGGGTCATGAGGTAGACGACCTCGCGCTCCGTCAGCGTCGCACCGAACGGCCGGCCGAGATCGGCCATCGATGCCGCTCCGCCCAACACTTTCACCGCCCGCGTGCCGTAGGCGTACGCCAGGCGGTCCGCATGAGGTGCGGTCAGGAACGGATAGTCGCGCATCAATTCCTGTGCAAGCGCCGGAATTGTCGAGACATCGAGGTTGCCGCCCGGCAATGGCGCCGTGGCGGTCCAGCCCTCGCGCGCCTTGTTGCCCGGCAAATACGGCGCGAGATGCTCCAGCGCTTCCTCCGCCAGCCGCCGATAGGTCGTGATCTTTCCGCCATAGATCGACAGCAGCGGCGCGCCGTCCGATGCGTCGAGCGCAAGCACGTAATCCCGCGTCGCGGCCTTGGCCTCACTGGCGCCATCGTCATAGAGCGGCCGCACCCCGGCATAGCTCCAGACGATGTCGTCCGGCTTCACCGGTGTCGCGAAATAGTCGCCGACCGCCTCGCACAGATAGGCGATCTCCTCACGCGTCGCCTCGACCCTCGCGGGATCGCCATGATAATCGCGGTCGGTGGTGCCGATCAGCGTGAAGTCGCCCTGATAGGGAATCGCAAACACGATGCGCCCATCTTCATTCTGGAAGATGTAGGCGCGGTCGTGATCGTAAAGCTTCGGCACAACGATGTGCGAACCCTGCACCAGCCTGATTCTGGCCCGGGAATCGTTGCCCGCGCCGTGCGACAGCACATCCTCGACCCACGGCCCCGCGGCATTCACCAGCGCGCGGGCCACGATGACGCGGCGCTCGCCGCTGACGGTATCCTCGGTCGTGACGTGCCAGACGTCACCCATCCGCGCGAGTTGCGTCGCGCGCGCATGGGTCGCAATCGTCGCGCCGCGATCGGCGGCATCGCGCGCGTTGAGCACGACAAGGCGGGCATCGTCTACCGCGCAATCGGAATATTCAAAGCCACGCGTAAAACGCCCCGGCAGGAGCGGGCGCCCGACGACGTCGCGCGTGAGATCGAGGGAGCGCGCCGGCGGCAACAGTTTGCGCCCGCCGAGGTGATCGTAAAGGAACAACCCCAGCCGCAGCAGCCATGTCGGTCGCAAGCCATCATGATGCGGCAACACGAACCGCAGCGGCGATACGATGTGCGGCGCGATCTGCCACAAGATCTCGCGCTCGATCAGCGCCTCTCGCACCAGCCTGAACTCGTAATATTCGAGATAGCGCAGGCCGCCGTGAATGAGCTTGGTCGATGCCGACGATGTGCCGCTGGCAAGATCGCTCATCTCGCAGAGGAAAACGGAGTTGCCGCGCCCGGCCGCGTCGCGAGCGATGCCGCATCCATTGATGCCGCCGCCGACGATCGCGAGGTCGAAAACCTGGGACACAACGCCTTCCTGTTCGCCGCCGAATCGCATTTCGCTTGTAGCGTTTAATCTTCGATTATTACTCAATCACAACCGAAAGCGAAAAGGTATCGAAACTTGACGGCACCCAGCGCCCGCGCTGGTTTCGCTGATGGAGACAACCGTTTCAGGCGGGGTCGGCCAATGGCCGACCCGGATCGCTTGCGGCGTCACTGGCATCGTCAGACGAACGGGGCATCGCCTCGATCACCTTGACGCTGTGCGCGTGACAAAGCGCCTGCAAGGCATCCGGCAGCCCCGCGTCGGTCACGAAAGTCTGAACCTGGCCGATGTGTCCGATGCGCACCGGGGCGCTGCGGCGCAGCTTGGTGCTGTCCGCCACCAGCATGACGCTGCGCGCATTGGCGATGATGGCCTGCGCCGCCTGCACCTCGCGATAATCGAAATCCAGCAACGCCCCGTCCTCGTCGATGGCGGATGCGCCGATGATGCCGTAATCCACCTTAAACTGGCCGATCAGCGCGTTGGCGCTGGAGCCGATCACCGCGCCGTCGGCCCGCCGCACCGTGCCGCCCGCCACGATCACCTCGATCCGCGGATGCCGGTAGAGTTGCATCGCGACGTTGAGGTTGTTGGTGATCACCAGCAGATCCTCATGCGAGGTGAGCGCGCTGGCGACCTCCTCGGTGGTGGTGCCGACATTGATGAACAGCGAGCAGCCGTTGGGAATCTGCGCGGCCGCGGCGACGCCGATCGCCTTCTTCTCCTCGGCGGCGACAAAGCGGCGCGCTTCATAAGCCAGATTCTCGACGCCGGACGCGATGATGGCGCCGCCGTGAATTCGCGTGAGCGCACGCTGGTCGCACAGATCGTTGAGGTCCTTGCGGATGGTTTGCGCGGAAACGTCGAACCGGCGCGCAAGCTCCTCCACCGCGACCCGCCCGGAACTGCGGGCGATGTTCAGGATTTCGGATTGGCGATGGCTCATTCCTGGCACGACGACACCTCAGGCAAGCGGTTCGACCGCCTTATGGTGCTTGCGTTACCGGCGCCGGTCAACGCACAGAGCAATGCGTTCCACCAACGATCAGGCGACGTCCGATTGGTGTTCGCCGGTCGATTGGGCCGCGGCCCGCTCCGCCTCGCGCGCGCTGCGGAACAGGCGGCCTTCCAGCCGGAAGAACTGCGGCGCCGCCGCGAAGAAGCGAAACCCGGTTTGGTCGCGCACCACGATGCCTGCGGCGCGCGAACCGACTTCGATGATATAGCTGTCTGACATGATGGTCGTGCTCGTGGTCTTCGATCCGGGCAAACAACCGTCATGCGCCTCAATCGTTCCGCGCCACAGCTTTGCCGTCGGAGTACGCCCTAACCGCGTCGCGCGACAGCCGCGTGACGATTCGGATTACGCCGAAATCGCACCTTGATCGATGACCTGCGGCCGTCCCTCGTCGTCGATGGCGACATAGGTGAAATTGCCGTCGGTGACGAGGATGGATTGACTCTGGCGGCGGCGGCGCACCCATGCATCGAGATGCACGGTGATCGAGGTGCGGCCGATCCGCACGGTGGAGGCATAGACCGAAACCACGTCGCCGACGAACACCGGCTTGCGGAAATTCATCGCTTCGATCGCCACCGTCGCCGTTCGCGCCTTGGTGGTCTTGATCGCGTAGATGCCGCCGGCGACATCCATCTGGCTCAATAGCCAACCGCCGAAGATGTCGCCGTTGTGATTGGTATCGGCGGGCATCGCCAGCGTGCGGATGCAGAGATCGCCGTGCGGTTCGGTTTCGGAATGCGGCGAGGGAACGGTTTGCGCATCGGTCATTGAACATTCCTGGAGCTACGCTTTCAGGCCAAGCGACACCCGGCCAAGCCCGAAAGCCGATACCGTCTCACAAGACGAACCGCATCAGCACAGCAGATTTTACCGCCATCCGGAAGAGGCTGTCAGCGTCGGACTATCGGGTGTGGCGTGAAGGTGCCCGGCTACTTCGGCCGCACCATCTCGAACATGGCGTCGGGACGCACCTCGATATAGTCGCCCATCCGGCCCGCGCGCAGGATCGGATGCGCCTGCGCGGTCTGATAGACGCCGTCCTTGATCAGCGCCTTGTCGATATAAACCGCGACCACCTCGCCGATCGTCAACCAGGTCTCGGCCTTCTTGCCGTCGGCGCCCTTGAGTTGGATCATCTCCGACAGCCGGCACTCGAAGGTGACGCGGCTCTCGCCGACGCGCGGCGGCTTGACGAGGCGGCTCGGCACTGGCGTCAGTCCGGCCAGTTCGAACTCATCGACCTCATGCGGCACCGTCGCCGAGGTCGCGTTCATCTTCTGCGCGATATCCATGGTGGCGAGATTCCAGACGAACTCGCCGGTCTCCTGGATATTGGCAACCGTGTCCTTCCAGCCGGTCGAAGAAAACCCGATCAGCGGCGGATGATAATTGAGCGCGTTGAAGAAGCTGTAGGGCGCGAGATTGACGTTGCCCTTGGCATCGCAGGACGAAATCCAGCCGATCGGCCGCGGGCCGACGATGGCGTTGAACGGATCGTGGCGCAGGCCGTGGCCCTTGGCCGGCTCGTAGAAATGGATGTCGTTCGAACCCGATCGGTTGATATCCGCGCCATCCATGTATCGTTCCTTCAGCCGGCGTTGCGATATCCGAGCCCGACGAAGATGAAATCGATCATCTGGTCGAGCGTCGGCCCCGGCTTGTTAACACACTGGGCAATCATCTGAGGATGGAAAAAACGCAGCATGGCATTGCAGGTACATAACGCCGCAACGGGAACGTCGTCCACGTGGAAGACGCCGCGCGCGACACCCTCGCCGATCACCCCGCCGATCAGCATGGTGACGCGCTCGATATGCGCCTTGCAGACGTCCCAGTCCTCCTCCATGGCGCTGGCGACCATCTCGTGCAGCTTGGCGTCGCCGACATAGCGCTCGGTGTTCATCACATGAATGGCGGTCAGCAATTCGCGCAGCCGCTGCGGCACCGGCTCGGGCCCCGCCGCGATGACACGCGCGGCGGCTTCCACTTCGCTCATCAGCCGGAAGGCGACGCCCTGCCGGATCGCATCCTTCGACGGGAAGAACCGATAGACATTAGCCGGCGACATGCGCAACAGCTTGGCGATGTCGGCCACCGTGGTCTTCTGGTAGCCGATTTCGCGAAACAGCCGCTCCGCCACCACCAGGATACGCTCCTGCGTGTCGGCTTCGGTATGTTCGGACAGCATCGTCATATCAGGATTCACTCTTCATTTATTCGGCAGCCTCGGCAAGCGGAAAAGCAAGCTGGGCGTCGTCATGCTGCGTTGCCGCAGCATTCGCCTCGCCCGATCCCTTCTCATCGAGACTCTTTCTGAACCACAGTGCGTAAAGCCCCGGCAGATACAGCAGCGTCAGGAACGTCGCGACGAACAGACCGCCCATGATCGTAATCGCCATCGGGCCCCAGAACGCCGAGCGCGACAGCGGGATCATCGCGAGAATTGCCGCCAAGGCCGTCAGCACCACCGGGCGCGCGCGGCGCACGGTCGCCTCGACGATGGCTTCGCGGCGGGTCAGGCCATGCTGCACGTCGGTCTCGATCTGGTCGACCAGGATCACGGCGTTGCGCATGATCATGCCGGCCAGCGCGATCAGACCAAGCAGCGCCACGAAGCCGAACGGCTGGCTGGCGACATTGAGACCAAGCGACGCGCCGACGATGCCGAGCGGCGCGGTGAGGAACACCAGCACCAGCCGCGAGAAGCTCTGCAACTGGATCATCAGCAGCGTCAGCATCACCACGACCATCAGCGGGAACAGGATGAAGATCGAGGCATTGCCCTTCGCGGATTCCTCGATGGCGCCGCCCATCTCCATGCGATAGCCCGGCTCGAGACTGTCGCGGATCGGCTTCAGCTTGGCCCAGATTGCATTGCTGACATCGGGCGCCTGCACACCGTCGACGATATCGCCGCGCACGGTGATCGCCATGTCGCGATTGCGCCGCCACAGGATCGGCTCCTCGTGGGCATATTCGACCTTGGCGATCTGCGACAGCGGCACCGCGACGCCGCCCCGCGAGGTGATGGTGAGTTCGCCGACCCGCGCCAGATCGAGCCGCTCAGTCGGCACCGCGCGCGCCACCACCTCGACCTTCTCGATGCCGTCGCGGATCGTCGTCACCGGCACGCCGGAAATCAGCATCGCCAGCGCCTGCGAGACATCCTGCGGCGTCAGGCCGAGCGCGCGGGCGCGATCCTGATTGACGACAAGCTTGAGCACCGGCGTCTGCTCGTTCCAGTCGAGATGCGGATCGACCACATCATGATTGGTTCGCACCACGTCGCGCACCTTGTAGGCGATCTCGCGCACCTTGTGGGTATCCGGGCCGATCACGCGGAACTGCACCGGGAAGCCGACCGGCGGGCCGAAGTTGAAGCGGTCGACGCGCACCCGCGCCTCGTTCAACGCGCCCTCGTGCACCGCCTTTTCGAGTCTCGCCTTGATGCGCTCGCGTGCCTCGACGTTCTTCGACACGATCACGATCTCGGCGAAGGATTCGTTGGGCAATTGCGGATTGAGGCCGAGCCAGAAGCGCGGCGAACCCTGCCCAACGTAAGCGGTATAGGTCGCGATATCGTCATCACCATTCAAAAGCTTCTCGGCTTCCTTCACCGCCTTCTCGGTGACCTTGAACGCGGTGCCTTCCGGCAGGCGCAGTTGCAGGAACAGTTCCGGCCGCTCCGACAGCGGGAAGAACTGCTGCTGCACATGGCCGAAGCCGACGATGCTGGCGGCGAAGATCGCCACCGTCGCCACCACCACCTTGATGCGATGGTTGACGCACCACGTGATGATCCGCCGCAAGCCGCGATACATCCGCGTTTCGTAGATCGCGTGCGGATCGTGAATCGCCTGCCCCGGTTTGACGAAATTCGGCAGCAGCTTGACGCCGATATAGGGCGTGAAGATCACCGCGACGAACCACGACGCCACCAGCGCGATCGCCACGATCCAGAAGATGCCGCCGGCATATTCGCCGACGCCGGAATTGGCGAAGCCGATCGGCAGGAAGCCGGCCGCCGTCACCAGCGTACCCGTCAGCATCGGGAATGCGGTGGATTCCCAGGCGAAGGCAGCGGCTTTGGTGCGCTCCCAGCCCTGCTCCATCTTCACCACCATCATCTCGACCGCGATGATGGCATCGTCCACCAGAAGGCCGAGTGCGATGATCAGCGCGCCGAGGGTAATGCGGTGCAGGTCGAGCGACATCGCGTTCATCACCACGAACACGATGGCCAGCACCAGCGGCACCGATAGCGCCACCACGATGCCGGTGCGCAGGCCGAGCGCCAGGAACGAGACGAACAGCACGATCGCCAGCGCCTCGATGAACGAACGCACGAACTCGCCGACCGCGTGCTTCACCACCAGCGGCTGGTCCGCGATCTGCTCAAGCTCGATGCCCTTCGGCACGCTGTTCATGAAGTCGGCGCTGGCTTTCTTCACATCCTCGCCAAGTTCAAGAATGTTGGCGCCCTTGGCGGTGACGACACCGATACCGAGCGCGGGCTTGCCCTCTTGGCGGATTTCGTAGCTGGTGGGATCGACGAAGCCGTGCCTCACCGTGGCAATATCGCCGAGTCGGAACACCTGTCCATTGCTCTCGACCGGCGTTTCCGCCACCGCCTTGGCGCCGTCGAGCGCGCCGGTGACGCGCAGCGGCACGCGCTGCGACGAGGTCTCGACCGTGCCGGCCGGCACCACGGCGTTTTGCTTCGCCAGCGAATCGAAAATCGCCTGCGGCGTGATGCCGAGCGTCGCCAGCTTCGCATGCGAGAACTCGACGAAGATCTTCTCGTCCTGCGTGCCGTAGAGATTGACCTTGGTGACGCCGGGCACTTTCAGCAGGCGCTGGCGCAACCCTTCCGCCACCTTCTTCATCTGCGCGTAATCGGCGCCCTCGCCGGTCATCATGTAGAGGACCGAGTCGACGTCGCCGTATTCGTCATTGAAGTTCGGCCCGATCAGATTCGACGGCAGGCTGGCGCGAATGTCGGAGAGCTTCTTGCGCAACTGATAGAACAGTTCCGGCACTTCCTTCGGCGGCGTGTTGTCCTTGAAGAACACCTGCATCGCCGTGAACGACGGCTTCGAGTAGGTCTGCACCTTGTCGAAGTAAGGCAGTTCCTGCAGTTTCTTCTCGATCGGATCGGCGACCTGCTCCTGCATCTCCTTGGCGGTCGCGCCCGGCCAGATCGCGGATACCACCACCACCTTGATGGTGAAGGACGGATCTTCGGCGCGGCCGAGCCGCAGATAGGAGAAGAGCCCGGCGCAACTGACCGCGACGATCAGGAACAGCACCAGCGCGGGATGGGCCACCGCCCAGGCGGACAGATTGAAGCGCTTCATGACAAGCCTCGCTTCGTCAGATCAGTGCGAGTTCAGAACGACAATGACGACACGACGCGGACCTTCTCAGCCGGGTCGAGTTTCTGCACGCCGAGGGTCACCACCTTGGCGCCGTCCTCGACGCCGCCGGTGACAAGCACATTCTCGGAGCCGTAGGACTTCACCGTCACCGGCTTCAGCGTCACCTTGCCGGCATCATCGACGACGTAGAGCGACGGCGACGTGCCCTGACTGAACAGTGCCGACAGCGGTAACTTCGCCACGCGCTCGGTATCACGATCGGTGATCGTGAGCGTCGCCGTCATGCCGAGCGCGACGCGGTCGTCGGCGTCGGGCAGCGAGAATTTCGCCAGATACGTGCGTGTGGCGGGATCGGCCTGCGGCGCGATCTCGCGCAGCTTCGCCGCATAGGTCTTACCGGGCTCCGACCACAGTGACACGCGGGCCGCGCCATCCTTGGCGCGGCCGATCAGCGTCTCCGGAATCGCGACCACCGCCTCCTTCTCGCCCATGCGCGCGACGCGGATCGCGGCCTGACCGGCGGCAACCACCTGACCGGGATTGATCATGGTCGCGGTGACGACGCCACGGCTATCCGCCGCCAGCGTCGCATAGGACAGGCTGTTGCCGGTCAGTTCGACCGAGCGCTCGGCGCGGTTGAGCCGCGCGCGCGCCTCGGCGGCGGCGGCGTTGGCCTGATCGAGCTGCGCGTCGGTGGCCCAGCCCTTGGCCTTCAATTCCCTGGCACGGATCTGCGCCGCCGCCGCTTGCGCCAGCGTGCCGGTCGCGGCGCTCAGTTCGGCCTGCGCCTGCTCGGCCTGCAATTTCAGATCGACCTGATCGAGGGTTGCCAGCGGCTGGCCGGGCTCGACCACCTGCCCGACTTCGAC
The DNA here is from genome assembly GCA_049647485.1 of Xanthobacteraceae bacterium. Lineage (GTDB taxonomy): Bacteria > Pseudomonadota > Alphaproteobacteria > Rhizobiales > Xanthobacteraceae > 62-47. The sequence continues at coordinate 15,532 of JBARXT010000239.1, read as the reverse complement.
GAGGCGCTTCTCCACCTTGCCGGCGACCCGAAAACCCATGTCGGTCTCGATCCGGGGCCGGATCGTGCCGACGAAGCTGCGCTCCGGCGTTTCCGGTTGATAGTGCACCTGCGCGACCAACACCGGCCGCAACGGCTCGGACTTTTCGGCGGTGGATTGGTCGCATCCGCCCAGCGCGAGCGCCGGGAGGATCACGCCGAGAGCCGATAGTACTTTGATTTGATTGCGAAACCCTGCAAATGCCGACATCGGGAGTACCCTTGCGATATGCATGTGCCGGGGAAAATGCTCGCATCACTGATGATTGTCAATATTCGTCAGTGAGTATTTATCAATCAACACCCGTTATGAGCGTCAAGTCGCGGTGGCTTGCCCATGGGTTGCGCAAGATTCTGCTCGGTCCGGGAACCTTCTGCAATGGATAAGACTGAAGCAGGAGCCGTTACCCTGAGGTGCGAGCGAAGCGAGCCTCGAAGGGCGACGTCGATCCTTCGAGGGCGATGCAAGGGCATCGCCACCTCAGGATGACGCCGTCGCGCAATTTCAGTTCGTCTCGCGCCCGTACGTTACTTCGCGCCGGCCGCCTCCTCGGCGAACTCCGTGCGGGTCTCGTGCTTGCCGATCAGCACCAGCAGCGCGGCGGCATGATCGTGCCCGCGCGATATTCAACCCTCCAAACGGTTCCATCGGACAATGTGCATTTTTGCATCGCCCGAATGTCGCAGCGGGCTTGATCACGAAAATGTATCGCCGGAACGATCGCGCCTGCCGGTCATTGTTTCCGTGAAGCATCGAGGAGAAGCGAACACAATGGGAAGCACGACAGACAAGGTTAAAGGCGTCGCCAACGAGGCCATCGGCAAGGCCAAGCAAAGCGTCGGCGAAGCTGTCGACTCGGACAAGTTGAAGGGCGAAGGCCTCGTTCAGGAAGCCAAGGGCCACGGCCAGCAAGCCTTGGGCGATGCCAAGGCGGCCGCGAAGGAAGCCGTCGACAAGGCGGCGAACTACGCCCACAGGAAACTGTAAGGTATCGATCTATCGTTCGCGATGAAAATCGTCGAATGATGGAAAGCAGAGAAGGTCAGCCTTGCCGGGCTGGCCTTCTTTTTTGCCAACCGCTCAGTTAAGCGACGCAAAAAGACTCCATTTCCGTTATGGCCGGGCATAGCCGTTCGCAAAACGGCGTCGCTTCGCTCGCCTATCTCCCGGCCGTCTACATCTTTGAATCCGCGGCGCCTTTAAGACGTGGATGCCCGGCACAAGGCCGGGCATAACGACTGGGACAGCACCGCCTCCTTAATCACAGTCTGTAGTCAAACATACTGCTTCAATCGATCACGCTCTTACTCAATACCCCAGCGCGCAACCATCCTTGCGTGGATCGGAGCCGCCGACCAACGCGCCACGCTCCCAATCAATCCAGATCGCCTGCCCGCCGCCCCACGGCACCTTCACGCGCGTCACCTGATGGCCGATCTTGCGCAAGCCTTCGGCGGTGCTTTCGGGAATGCCTTCCTCCAACTGATAGATGCCGTCGTAATGCATTGCGCGCGGCAGATCGATCGCCTCCTGCACGTCCATGCCGAAATCCAGCATGTTGCTCAGCACATGGCTTTGCCCAACCGGCTGATACTGCCCGCCCATCACCCCGAACGGCATCACCGCGCGGCGATCCTTCGTTACCATGCACGGAATGATGGTGTGCAGCGGTCGCTTGCCCGGCGCGATGCAGTTCGGATGATCGGGCTGCACCCGGAAGCCGACGCCGCGATTTTGCATCAACACGCCGGTCTTGTTGGAAACGATTCCCGAACCGAACGGATGCGCGATGGAGTTGATGAACGAGCAGGCGTTGCGATCCTTGTCGACGACGGTGCAATAGATCGTCGATGGATTCGGCCGCGGCCACACGTTGGGCAGATCGAGCATCCGGTCCATCCGGATCTTCGCGGCGAACTCGGCGGCGAATTCCCTAGCGAGAATTCGCGCCACGTCGAGATCGACATGCTGCGGATCGGCGATGTGCATCTCGCGCATCATGTAGGCGACGCGCCCGGCTTCCGCTTCCAGATGCAGCCGCTCGACGCCGAGCGGCGCGAATTTCGTCAGATCGAAATGCGACAGCACGTTGAGCATCACCAGCATGGTGAGGCCCGGCCCGTTGGGTGGACACTGCCAGACGTCATAACCCTTATACGTCGTGCCGATGGGCACCGTCGTCTCGGTCGAATGCGCGGCGAAATCCTCCAGCGTATGCAGTCCGCCGATGCCGCGCAGCGTCTCGACCATGTCTTCGGCCACCGCGCCCTTGTAGAAACCGTCCGACCCCTCTTTGGCGATGATGCGCAGCGTCTGCGCCAGTTCCGGCTGCCGGATCACGTCGCCGACAACGGGCGGCTCGTTGTTCTTCAGAAGATAGCGCGGCGCGTTGGCGCCCTTGCGCAGCTTCTCGACATTATTGCGCCAGTCGAACGCGATACGCGGCGCGACGACATAGCCATTTTCCGCCGCGTCGATAGCGGGCTGCAACAGCCGGTCCAGCCCGAACCTGCCGTGATCGCGCAGCAGCGTGGCCCACGCATCGACCGAGCCGGGCACGGTGACCGCGTGCACGCTGGTCGTCGGGATCGCGGTGATGTCGCGCTCGAGATACCACGACGCCTCGGCGGCGCGCGGCGCGCGGCCGGAGCCGTTATAGGAAACGATGTCGCCTTCGCCCTTCGGCATGTAGAGCGCGAAGCAATCGCCGCCGATGCCGGTCGATTGCGGCTCGATCACGCCGAGCAGCGCGCAGGCCGCCACCGCCGCATCAGCTGCCGTGCCGCCTGCTTGCAGAACTTCGATGGCCGCCAGCGTCGCCTGCGGGTGCGAGGTCGCCACCATTCCATTCAGGGCATGGACGGTCGAGCGACCGGCAAACTGGAAATTCCTCATCGCGCGCGTTCTTCCCGTATTATTAGTATGGTACCCGAAGGCCGCTGCTTCCTTGGCACATCCGCCGGGTCGGGAGCAATGCTCTGTCGTGTCACGCTGCGGTGAGTCCGCTGCATGGGTTTTCCTCAGCGACCGCACCTGATAGTCAAAGCGGATGAATTACGCAGTTGCAGCATTGTATCAATTCGTCGCGTTGCCGGATTTCCGCGACCTGCGGGAGCCATTGCGCGAACTGTGCGCGGCGCGCGCCCTTAAAGGCACGATCCTGCTGGCCGCCGAGGGCATCAACGGCACCATCGCCGGCGAAACGGCAGCGCTGCACGACCTTATCGGTGAGTTACAACGCGGTCCGCTGTTCGGCGGCCGGCTCGACAATCTCGAACTGAAATTCTCCACCGCAAGCGCGATACCGTTCCAGCGACTGAAAATCCGCCTCAAGAAGGAGATCGTCACGCTGGGCGATCCCGCGACCGATCCGACCAAACAGATCGGCACCTATGTCGATCCGGCGGCATGGAACGCGCTGATCGCCGGGCCGGACGTGGTGCTGCTCGACACCCGCAACCGCTTCGAGGTGGCGATGGGCACTTTCGCCGGCGCCGTCGATCCCGAGATCGACAGCTTTGGCCAGTTCAAGGATTTCGTCGCGCAGAAGCTCGATCCCGCGCGTGACAGGAAGATCGCGATGTTCTGCACCGGCGGCATCCGCTGCGAGAAGGCGAGTTCCTATCTGCTGGCGCACGGCTTCACCGAGGTCTATCACCTCAAGGGCGGCATCCTGAAATATCTGGAAGCGACGCCGCAGGCCGACAGCCGCTGGCGCGGCGAATGCTTCGTGTTCGACGAGCGCGTGGCGCTCGGCCACGGACTTACGGAACATGGGCTTGCGGAACGTGCGAAGGAACTCCGGTCATGACCGACGATAAGCGGCTGAGCGAGCGCATCGATGCGCTGGAAGCCCGCATTGCCTATCAGGACGACACCATCGAGACGCTGAACCAGACCGTGACCGCACAGTGGCAACAGATCGACGCCTTGCGGCGGCTGGTTGCCGAACTCGGCGACCGCCTGCGCGACGCCGAAAGCAACAGCCGCGACCGCACCGCCAACGAGCCGCCGCCGCATTACTAGTCCGAATACCCCAAGGCCGTCACCCTGAGGTGGCGTGCTCTTGCAGGCCCTCGAAGGGTGACATGTGCATTTGCATCCTTCGAGACTCGGCGAGAGTGCCTCGCACCTCAGGATGACGCTGTCGCAGGAACTGTGACAAACCACGAACCCCTCGCGCGCTTGTGTGCTGTGCATCGGGCATAACCGCCATGACGACCGGATGCCGCGTTGACACCCACCGCCAACGGCCTACATTGAGGCTGTTCCGAGGGGTGCTCCGACAGGGAGCTGAGATACCGCCATGTCGCGACAGCGACGCGCGGTGACCCTTTGAACCTGATCCGGGTCATGCCGGCGAAGGGACAGGGATGGTTCAGGCTTCACAGATTCACCGCGACAAATCTCCAAGCCATGACGCCCCGATTCACGTGATCGGCGCGGGCGTGGCCGGCTCGTGGCACGCACTGCTGCTGGCCAAGGCCGGCTATCGCGTGACCTTGCACGAGCGCGGCGACGCGGCGATGGCCGACGGCACCAGCCACTGGGCCGGCGGCATGCTGGCGCCCTATTGCGAGCAGGACGGCTCCGAACCGGTGATCACCCGCCTTGGCCTCCGTTCGATGGCGTTGTGGCGGCGCGAGGTTCCCGATACGCCGTTCCACGGCTCGCTGGTGGTGGCGCACGCGCGCGACCGCTCCGACTTCGCGCGCTTCGCCCGCGTTACCTCCAACTATCAACGCGTCGGCGGCGAGGCGTTGACGGAAATCGAGCCGTCGCTGGACGGGCGTTTTCGCGAGGCGTTGTTCTTTCCCGAGGAAGGTCACGTCGAACCACGCCATGTCGTGCCGCAATTGCACAGCGACATCCGCGTCGCCGGCGGCGAGATCGTCTATCGGTCCGAGGTCCGCGCCAGCGATTTCGACGGCACCGTGATCGATTGCCGTGGCATCGCCGCGCGCGACGTGTTTCCCGATCTGCGCGGCGTCAAGGGCGAGGAGATCATCGTCGAGACCGACGAGATCGAACTGGCGCGCCCGGTGCGGCTGTTGCATCCGCGCTGGCCGCTCTACCTCATCCCGCGCGACAACCATCGCTTCATGATCGGCGCGACCTCGATCGAGCGGGAAGATGACGGTGTCACCGTGCGCTCCGCGCTCGAACTGCTCAGCGCCGCCTACACTGTGCATCCGGCGTTCGGCGAGGCGCGCATTCTCGAAATCGGCTCCGGCCTGCGGCCGGCGCTGCCCGACAACCTGCCGCGCATCGTGATCGACGGCCGCCGCATCGCGGTCAACGGGCTTTACCGTCACGGCTTCCTGCTGGCGCCGGCGCTGGCCGAACTGACGCTGAATTTCCTCACGTCCGGCACCATCGACAACGAGGTGATGCAATGCGCGTGACCATCAACGGCGAGGCGCGCGACGTGACCGCGACACGCATCGACGCGCTGCTGACAGAGCTCGAGTACGAAGGCTCGCACTTCGCCATCGCGCTGAATTTCGACGTGCTGCCGAAAAGCCGCTGGGCAGAGACGCACCTCAAGGCCGGCGACGAAATCGAGATCATCACACCGCGGCAGGGAGGGTGAGTGCGATGAGCATCAACATACCCTGCCGTCATCCTGAGGAGCGCGCATTTTGCGCGCGTCTCGAAGGGCGACGGCGGCACGAATTCATCCTTCGAGGCTTGGCGCTACGCGCCTCGCACCTCAGGATGACGGCCGTTTCTGGAGCAAATCGCCCATGGTGAAATTCTACGATCGCGAATTCTCATCGCGCCTCTTGATCGGCACCGCGCTCTATCCGTCGCCGAAGATCATGCAGGACGCGATCCGCGCTTCCGGCAGCCAGATCGTCACCGTGTCGCTGCGGCGTGAATCCGCCGGTGGCAAGACCGGCGATGCGTTCTGGTCGCTGATCCGCGAACTCGACGTCACGGTGCTGCCCAACACCGCCGGCTGCAAGACCGTGCGCGAGGCGGTGACCACCGCGAAGCTCGCGCGCGAACTGTTCGGCACGCCATGGGTGAAGCTCGAAGTGATCGCCGATAACGATACCTTGCAGCCCGATGTCGTCGGCCTCGTCGAAGCAGCCTCAATCCTGATCAAGGACGGCTTCGAGGTCTTTCCCTATTGCACCGACGATCTCGGCGTCGCGCTGCGACTGGTCGATGCCGGCTGCAAGGTGGTGATGCCGTGGGCCGCGCCGATAGGATCAGCCAAAGGCATCACCAACCGCGACGGGCTGCGGCTGTTGCGCGACCGCCTGCCCGACATCACGCTGGTGGTGGACGCCGGCCTCGGCGCGCCGAGCCATGCCGCCCACGCCCTTGAACTCGGCTACGACGCCGTGCTGCTCAACACCGCCATCGCCAAAGCCGACGATCCGGTGGCGATGGCGAATGCCTTCCGCCTCGGCGTCGAGGCCGGACGCACCGCCTTTGAAGCGGGCCTGATGGAGGCCCGCGATTTCGCTTCCCCCTCAACCCCAGTCGTAGGGACACCGTTCTGGCATGTCGTATCCTGATCGCTTCTATCCCGTGGTGGATTCGCTCGACTGGGTGAAGCGCCTCACCGCGCTCGGCGTCGGCACCATTCAGTTGCGCGCGAAAGACCTCAACGACGCGGAAGCGTTGCAGATCGTCAGCGACGCGCTGGAGATCACCAAGGGCACGCCGACCAAACTCGTGGTCAACGATTACTGGCGCGCGGCCATCGTCGCCGGCGCCGAGCACCTGCATCTCGGCCAGGAAGACCTCGCGGGAGCCGATCTGAACGAAATCCACAAGGCCAAACTCACGCTCGGCGTCTCCACCCATGACGACGCCGAACTGGACACCGCGCTGGCCGCCAATCCGGATTACGTCGCGCTGGGGCCGATCTTCTTCACCACGCTGAAATCGATGCGCTTCGCGCCGCAGGGCATTCCGAAGATCACCGAATGGAAGAAGCGCATCGGCAGCATTCCGCTGGTCGCCATCGGCGGCATCAAGCTGGAGCACGCCGCGGAGATTTTTGCGGCCGGCGCGGACTCCATCGCCGTCGTCAGCGACGTGACGCAAAACGCCGATCCGGATGCGCGGGTGCGCGCCTGGCTCGAGCAAGCCACCGAGGCCGCGTGAGGGCGCAACCATGCACACCTCGATCTTTTTAGCTCGACTGATCGGACCGGTGATGGTCATCGTCGGCCTCGCCGTGCTGTTCAACCAGAACGGCTTCCGCGATCTGGCGCGGGAGTTCGTGCAAAGCCGTGCGCTGATCTTCCTCAGCGGGCTCGTCATCCTGCCCGCCGGCATCGCCATCATTCTCGTCCACAATGTCTGGACGGTGAGCGGCAGCCTGATGATCACGCTGTTCGGCTGGATCACCGCCATCACCAGCGCGGTGCGCGTCGTCGCTCCGCAATTCGTCATGACGCGCGGCAGCGCCATGGTGCAACGTCCGAAAATGCCGCTGATCGCCGGCTGCGTCTGGACCGTCGCCGGTCTTCTCTTCTGCCTCTACGGCTATCGCTGAAACCCTCGAATGGGAGACCTGCCATGAACAAGCCCATCGCGACCACCGACATCAAGCCTGCCGTCACCACCGGCGGCCTGCCCTCGTCCCGCAAGATTTTCGCGATACCCGATGCGGCGCCGGACCTGCGCGTGCCGCTGCGCGAGATCATTCTCTCCGAAGGCGCGGGCGAACCGAACCTGCCGGTCTACGACACCTCCGGCCCCTATACCGATCCGAACGTCATCATCGACGTCAACGCCGGCCTGCCGCGCACGCGCCTCGCCTGGGTCAAGGAGCGTGGCGGTGTCGAGGAATACGACGGCCGCGACATCAAGCCGGAGGACAATGGCAATGTCGGCGCCAAGCACGCCGCCGCCGCCTTCAAGGCGCACCACCGACCGCTGCGGGGCGTCGGCGACGCACCTATCACGCAGTTGGAATTCGCTCGCGCCGGGATCATCACCAAGGAGATGATCTATGTGGCCGAGCGCGAGAGCCTCGGCCGCAAGAAACAGCTTGAGCGCGCCGAAGCCGCATTGGCCGACGGTGAATCGTTCGGCGCGTCGGTGCCCGCGTTCATCACGCCGGAATTCGTTCGCAGCGAGATCGCGCGCGGCCGCGCCATCGTTCCGTCGAACATCAACCACGCCGAACTCGAGCCGATGATCATCGGCCGCAACTTCCTGACCAAGATCAACGCCAACATCGGCAACAGCGCGGTGACGTCGTCGGTCGAGGAGGAAGTGGACAAGATGGTGTGGGCGATCCGCTGGGGCGCCGACACCGTGATGGACCTCTCCACCGGGCGCAACATCCACACCACGCGTGAATGGATTCTGCGCAACGCGCCGATCCCGATCGGCACCGTTCCCATTTATCAGGCGCTGGAGAAGTGCGACGGCGACCCGGTCAAGCTGACGTGGGAATTGTATCGCGACACGCTGGTGGAGCAGTGCGAACAGGGCGTCGACTACTTCACCATCCACGCCGGCGTCCGCTTGCCCTATATCCATCTCACCGCCAATCGCGTCACCGGCATCGTCTCGCGCGGCGGCTCGATCATGGCGAAGTGGTGCCTCGCGCATCACAAGGAGAGCTTCCTCTACACGCACTTCGAGGAAATCTGCGACCTGATGCGCAAGTACGACGTGTCGTTCTCGCTGGGCGACGGCCTGCGCCCCGGCTCGATCGCCGACGCCAATGACCGCGCGCAGTTCGCGGAGCTTGAGACACTCGGCGAACTGACGCAGATCGCCTGGAAGAAGGGCTGTCAGGTGATGATCGAAGGCCCCGGCCACGTGCCGATGCACAAGATCAAGATCAACATGGACAAGCAGCTCAAGGAATGCGGCGAAGCGCCGTTCTACACACTCGGGCCGCTGACCACCGACATCGCGCCGGGCTACGACCACATCACCTCCGGCATCGGCGCGGCGATGATCGGCTGGTTCGGCTGCGCCATGCTGTGCTATGTGACGCCGAAGGAGCATCTCGGCCTGCCGAACCGCGACGACGTCAAGGTCGGCGTCATCACGTACAAGATCGCGGCCCACGCCGCCGATCTCGGCAAGGGCCATCCCGCCGCGCAACTGCGCGACGACGCGCTTTCGAGGGCGCGGTTCGACTTCCGCTGGCAGGATCAGTTCAACCTCGGCCTCGATCCCGACACCGCGATGGCGTTCCACGACGAAACGTTGCCGAAGGACGCGCACAAGGTGGCGCACTTCTGCTCGATGTGCGGCCCGAAATTCTGCTCGATGAAGATCACGCAGGACGTCCGTGACTACGCGGCGACGCTCGGCGACAACGAGAAGGCGGCGCTCAATCTCGGAGGCCCGGCCAGCGTGGGCATGTCGATGAAGGGCGTTGTCGAGGACGGCATGGCGCAAATGTCGAAGAAATTTCTCGACATGGGCGGCGATGTCTATGTCGAAGCCGAGGCCGTGAAGGACAGCAACAAGGTATTCTAGATACTTGCAACGCATTGCTGCCTGCGGCGACACGGTGCCCGGGGTTCGCCCCGGGCATTCGACTTTGAGGACGGCAAATGCTGTAGGTTCTCGCCAATCAGTCTATCTCCTGAACGTGGCGAGTCGAACCTTCTCCGGCCCCGCCGCGACTGACGGCCTAAGACCCAAGTCCTCGCAGCAAAGCGCCCCCCGATGTGGATCTACCACCTGTTTCTTACTGTCGCGGCCGCCGCACTCGCCGTCGCGCTGTATTTTTTCGGCGTCGGCCTTGCCGATGGCTCGGTGTCGTCGTTCAACATGGTGATGTGGCTGGCGCTGCTCGCGGGGCTTGGCGGGATCGTCTTCAGCGGGGTCGCCATCGATCGCTCCGGCAAGCGGGCGGCCGCCATTGCCGTTCTCGCCATCGTCGCGGTGCCGGCGCTCCTCGCCGCGCTGTTCTTTCTGGTGTTGATCGTCACCCAGCCACATTGGAATTGACCACCCGCTACGCCCGCTGCCCGCACCTTGCCGCCTCGACGGTTTCCCGACTATGAAATAGCAGGCTTATGCGGGGGCAGGCGATGATTCCCAAATCCCGGCTGGATGCGCTGACGGACGGCGTCTTCGCGGTGGCGATGACGCTGCTGGTTATCGACCTTCGCGTGCCCGAAGGCTTCGACCCCAAGAGCGCCGCCGAACTGCTTCAACATCTCGCGGGCCTGTGGAATCAGGTGCTGCTCTATGTCGTCAGCTTCTAGTCCTGAGCCTGCGATGGATCGGGATGGTGCGGATCGATCCGCGCGGCGAACAGGTCGGCCAAAGCTTCACCTTGTGGGCGATGGTCCACCTGCTGCTGATCACCTTCGTGCCGTTCACCACCATGATGGTCGGGCGCTACATCTCGCTCGCACCCGCGATCTGGCTCTATGCCGCCAACACGATCCTGTTTTGCTCGTCGCCCTGCGCATGCTGACGCTGGCCGATGCCGGCGAAACATCCGCGAAAGCCGTCGAATACAGGATCGGCCTCCTGGTCCTGATCGCGTCCTCGGTGCTGGTGATCGCACTGAGCTTTGTCGATCCGAATTGGGCCATGCTCGGCTATCTTCTCAACCTCGCCGACGAACCCGCCCGCCGGCTGCTGCGCAAGCAAAACGCCACCGTTGCATCGGGCTGAGTCAGACGCGGTCACGGCCGCGTGAACCTTTCGCGCTGTTTGGCCGACCCAATCACGGGCCAAACTGGGAGGCGCAGATGAAACCGTTCCATCGAATTGTTCTTGCCGCGGCCGCGGTCGCCTTTGGCGTTCCCGCGCTGCCGGCGATCTCCGGGTCGGCCGTGGCCGCGACGGAAACCTCGCCGGCCGTCGAAAAGATGAATGCCTATGTCGGCTGCATCAACCGGCTGTCGGAACGGTCTTACGACTCCCGCAATCGCTATTTCAGTTGGGCCAAGAAAACCGGACCGACCGGCAAGGAACGCATCATCTATGGCACCTACACCATCTACGACACGTCGGATTGCAGGAAGAAGGTGGAAGCCGCCAACGCGCTGGAGCCGCGCGATGCCGAACTCGAAGCGGCGGCATCCGCCTATGCCGACGCGGTCTCCAAGCTCGAACCGCTGCTGAAGGAAGCGGACGACTACTATTCGCAGGAGAATTACAAGGACGACAAGATGGCCAAGGGCAAGGCCATGCACCCGAAGCTGGTCGCGGCGTGGGACGCCTTCGCGGCAGCCGACAAGAAACTGCGCGCCGGCATCGACGCGATCAACGACAAGCGTGCCCAGGCGCGCCTTGCGGAGATCGAGACGAAGGAAGGCCGCAAGGTGCGCTATCATGTCGAGTCGCTGATGATCCATGCCAAGCGCGTGCTGCGCGCGGAAAACGCCGACAAGCCGGACGTTGCCGCCGTCACCGAGGCGCTCGGCGACTACGAGGCCGCGGTCAAGGCGGTCGAGGAGAACTCGGGCAAGGATGGCGACGCCAAGGTCGGCTCGATCTTCGTCAGCGCCGCCAAGTCGTACCTGACGACGGCCAAGCAGTTGATGCGCCGCATCCGCGACAAGACCGCCTACAGCGCCGGCGACAGGATGATGATGGGCGGCGGTGGCGGCTGGATGGTGGAAGGCTCGCCGGCCCGGCTGTTGCGCGACTACAACCAGCTCATCGAAGGTTACAATCGCGGCGCCAGGATCTAGAATAGGTTTGGTTTTTGGTCGACTGATCCATCGTCATGCACGGACTTGATCGGCGCATCCATCTTTCCGAAGATGATGGATTGCCGGGTCTTCACCGCGCCGAAGGGGCTTCAGCCGCGCAGGCGGGTCGAGTTCGGCAATGACGCCCGCAAGTGCGCGCGCACCGCGCTGATGCGTCATGAGGTGCGGCGCATTCCCGCCAACGAGGATTTTCCAATGCCCATCACGCATTATGCATCGCCGCCCGGCATCAAGGCGCCGCCGCTGTCGTTCGCCACCCGCGCCGGCGATCTGCTGTTCATCTCCGGGATTCCCGGTTTCGATGCCCATGGCACGCTGCCGGACAGTTTCGAGGCGCAGTTCGCCAATGTCGTTACCAATTTCACCCGCATGCTGAGCGAGGCCGGCGCCACCACGCGCCATCTGCTCAAGCTCAACGTGCTGCTGACCCGCGCGTCCGATGTCGCCACCATGAACAAGCTCTATGCCGACGCGTTCGGCCCCGCGCCCTACCCCGCGCGCACCACCTGCGTGGTGCAGGCGCTGCCCGATCCGAAAATGCTGATCGAGATCGAAGGCGTCGCCTCGCTGGCGTAAAGCCGATCGCGCGCCGCGCCCGTCATCCAGTGCTGTCGCGCGCGGCCTTGTCCTCCGGCGACAAGGTGTAGAAGCCGGACCAGTTGCGGATCAGGATCAGATGATCGCGCACCGTCGTGACGCCGGGCGTGGTTTCCGCCGCGACGATGGCCGCCTGCCGCGCCCGCTCGTCGATGATGATGCCGTGCAGATGCGCCACGCCGTCGCGCACCGTGACCTGCAATCCGGCAGGCCGCCAGTCCGCCTCCATCAATTTGACCATCAGCCGCGCGCGAATGTCCTCGTCGCTGGCGGTGGGGCCGGAGACATCGCGCGCCAAGGTCGAGATCGCGCGCAATAGATTGGCGCGGGTGACGATGCCGACCAGCCGCCCGTCCCGCATCACCGGCAGCCGCTTGACGTGATGGGCCTCCATAGCCGCCACCAGATCCTGCAACGACGTTTCCTCGCTCACCGTCACCGGATCGCGCGTCATGACATCCGTGACCTTGCGTCCGTGCGCCTGTACGTAGTCCGCGGCTTCACGGCCGCTGCCAAGAATGAGTTGCAGCCAGTTCGGCCGCTTGCGTTCGGTGCCAAGCTCGGCACGGCGCAGGAAATCACCTTCGGTGACGATGCCGATCAATTGGCCCTCCGCGATCACCGGCAGGCCGCTGATGCGGTTGTCGAGCATCGTTCTGGCGGCGTCGGCCACGGAAGTCTCGGGCGACACGGTGATGACGTTTTGCGTCATGATCTGGCGGGTCTGCATGGATCGCTCCTTCGCATCGAATCGATATGAGATCGGGTATCGCGGAGAGGACTTCAAATCTGGCATTCGCAAACGAGACTACCGGAACCCTGTGCCCATGTTAGAACCGGACCATCAGCCGTCTTTGAGCGACCGCAAACAATGCGGCACCGGGTCGCGGAATATCGCCCACCTCGCCGAGGGCTGAAGACCCAGAGAGACGAACCGCATCGCGGCAACGTCCATAGCGAGGAAACATTCATGGCCCTGCTTCAGAACCACATCGCCGTCGTCACCGGCGCAGGCGGCGGCATCGGCCGCGCCATCGCGCAGGGCTATGCCCGCGAAGGCGCGCGCGTCGTGGCGCTGGATATCGACGCCGCAGCAGCAACAGAAACGGCAAAGCTGATCGCCGCAGCCGGCGGCAGCGCGGACGGCTTCGCGCACGACGTGAGCAACCGCGCCGACTGCAACGCCATCGCCAAGAAAATTGCCGAGGACATCGGCCGCGTCTCGATCCTGGTCAACAACGCCGGTATCACGCGCCGCAGCGGCATCGGCGGCGACGCGGATACCGTCGCAAAGGAATGGGACGACATCATCGGCGTCAATCTCAACGGCGTATTCAATGTGACGCACGCGTTCCTCACGCCGCTCCGCGCCAGCAAGGGGCGCATCGTCAATCTCGGCTCGATCCAGTCGTTCGTGCATGTGCGGACGCCGAGTTCGCCGGCCTATACCGCGTCGAAGCACGGCGTGCTCGGCTTCACCCGCGCGCTCGCCGCCGAACTCGGCAGGGACGGCGTGCGGGTCAACGCCATCGGGCCGGGGTTGATCGAAACCGCGATCAACGCCAATGCGCGCGCCAACCATCCCGAGATGATCAGGACCTTCATCGATCACACGCCGCTCGGCCGCGCCGGCCAGCCGGAGGACATCGTCGGCCCGGCGATCTTCCTCGCCTCGGACCTGTCGGCCTATGTCACCGGATCGATCGTGATGGCGGACGGCGGCTACCGGACGGTCTGACGCCGGTGCGATCCGTGCTACGCCGCCTTACTCGCCGCCTTCCGGCGGCGTGGTGCGGCCGTAATACTGCACGCCGAGTTCGATCGGCGCGCGGCCCATGGCGCGGCGATGCGCGTTGGTGTCGCGCAGGGAATAGACGCAGCCGCAATATTCCTGCTGATAAAACTCTTCGCGCTTGCTGATCTCGATCATCCGCGCCGCGCCGCCGCCCTTGCGCCAGTTGTAGTCCCAATAGCTCAGGCCGTCGTAGCGGCCGGCGGCCCGCTTCCCGCAATCGTTGATCTGCGCCATGTTCTTCCAGCGTGAAATGCCGAGCGACGACGTCATCACCGGAAAGCCGTGCTCGTGCGCGTAAAGCGCGGTGCGCTCGAAACGCATGTCGAAGCACATGGTGCAGCGCGCGCCGCGCTCCGGCTCCCACTCCATGCCCTTGGCGCGGGCGAACCAGTTGTCCTTGTCGTAGTCGGCATCGACGAACGGCACGTTATGCTTCTCGGCGAAGCGCACGTTCTCGTCCTTGCGAAGCAGGTATTCCTTCTCCGGATGGATGTTCGGATTGTAGAAGAAGATGGTGTAATCGACGCCGGAGGCCAGCATCGCCTCCATCACCTCGCCGGAGCACGGCGCGCAGCACGAATGCAGCAACACTTTCTTCTCGCCGTCGGGCGGCGTCAGGATGGGGCGGATCACATCGTCCATCGGGCAGGCTTTCGAAATCGGTCAGGTCGGCGCCAAGGGTCGCTATTCAGGTCGCCATTTCGCCGGGACGATAGTGAGGACCCCCGCACTGTCAAGCCATTAAGGCAGCCGTTAAGCCACGGGAACACCCATGGCCGGCCGCCGCATGCTACGATCCGGGCCGATAACGCCGTTTGCACATTCCTGTGAATGGCGGGCTGCGCGCGAAACGACAGGGAACGAGCACTCGTCCTTGTATGCGAACGCCCCCCAACGGCGTCGTCGCCACGGAGACCTTTCCCGATGATCCTGTTTCTGCTCGCCTATCTTGGCGGCGTCCTTACCATCCTCAGCCCCTGCATCCTGCCGGTGCTGCCGTTCGTATTCGCCCGCGCGGATCGCCCGTTCCTGAGGAACGGCTTGCCGATGCTGATCGGCATGGCGCTGACCTTCGCGCTGGTGGCGACACTGGCGTCGGTCGCCGGCGGCTGGGCGGTGGCCGCCAACCAGTACGCCCGCTTCGCCGCCATCGCGCTGCTCGCGGTGTTCGGCATCGCGCTGCTGTTCCCCTCGCTGGCCGAACGGATCACCGCGCCGCTGGTAACGCTCGGCGCGAAACTGTCCGACTCCGCGTCCGACACAAGCAATGGCGCGCGCGGCAACGTCGGCTCGTCGCTGCTGCTCGGTGTCGCCACCGGCCTGTTGTGGGCGCCCTGCGCCGGGCCGATCCTCGGGCTGATCCTCACCGGCGCGGCGCTGCAGGGCGCGAGCGTCGGCACCTCGCTGCTGCTCGCGGCCTATGCCGCCG
>JBARXT010000238.1:0-21185 GCA_049647485.1 Xanthobacteraceae bacterium | reverse complement strand
GGCCTGACCGGGGCATTTTCGGCCGCGTATGCCGACGAACTGCCGACGCGCAAGCCGGGCCTGTGGGAGATCCGGCTGATCGACGCCGAGACCAAAGCGGCCGGGTTGACGATGCAGCAATGCACGGATGCCGCGACCGACAAGGGCCTGACGTCGAACCTTTCACCGATGGCGAAGCAGACCTGCGCGAAAAGCGACGTCCGCAAGACCGCCGCCGGTTACATGACCGACGCGGTGTGCACCGTGAACGGCATGTCGATGACGACGCATTCCGACATCACCGGCGATTTCGATTCGGCCTACAGCATGAACGTGACATCGAAGGCCAGCGGCACGCCCAACGGCGTTCCACGCGAAACGGCAATGACGGTCGAGGCGAAATGGCTCGGCCCCTGCAAGCCGGATCAAAAACCCGGCGACATCGTGATGCCGGGCGGCTTCAAGCTCAACGTCTCGGATATGCAGAAGCTGAAGGGCCTGCTGCCGAAGTGACGGCGCTATCCGGTGTAATAACGTTTCACATTTGGCGAGATGCGCTTTGAAGCGTCATTGCCGGGCATAGCCGTTCGAAGAACGGCGTCGCTTCGCTCGCCTATGACCCGGCAATCCATCCACTTGTTGAAGACGATGGATGCGCGGATCAAGTCCGCGCATAACGGCGGTTGACCCGACAAAGGAAAAACTATTCAGACCACCCCGAAACGCTCGTTGAAATCGGCCATGTTGATGAAGCCGCGGCCATGCCGCCCATCGCCGATCTTGCGGTCGCCGTCGAAGGCCTCGACCTCGAAACGCACCACCCGGCGCAACACTTCGATGACACGCGCGTTGGTCCGCACCTGATGCCCCACCGGCGTCGCGGCAAGATGCCGGATGTTAACCTCGGTGCCGACCGTCACCCAGCCTGCCGGCAAACTGGAGGCGATCGCATCGCCCGAGGTCAACTCCATTTCGAGGATCATCATCGGCGTGCCGTAAACCGCCGGCATCGTCGGGACGACATGCTGCACGGTCAAGTCGTGTGTCACCGTCAGCAATCGCTCGGCACTCATGCCGGGCTTGATAAAATCGCGTGCATCCATACATCGCTTCTAGAACCGGATCCGATGCGCGTCGAGTCCCCCACCCCGGTTCGCTTCCCCGCCCCTCCGATCGGTCATCGCAAGGACTTCCCAACGCGCTTTATATATGATGATAATCATTTAAAGGCTTCGTGACGAAGGATGAAACAGGATGACCGAATTCAGCGCCTTGATGGGCAGCATAACGCAGGCAGCCGACGGCTGGGCCATCGACGTCGGCGAGGATTGGCTGCAAGGGCGCACGGTTTACGGCGGCCTTTCCGCCGCGCTTTGCCTCGAAGCCGCGCATCGACACTACGGCGACCTGCCGCCGCTGCGCTCGGCACAGATATCCTTCATCGGTCCGGCATCCGGCGAACTGAAACTGACGCCGGTCGAATTGCGCCGGGGCAAGTCCACGGTGTTCGTCGGCGTCGATCTGTCCGGCGAGAGCGGTCTCGCCACCCGCGCGACATTCTGCTTCGGCGCGGGCCGGGCTTCGAAGATCGGGTTCGCCGCGAAAGCCGCCGCACAGATCAACAAGCCTGAATCCTGCCCGACTTTCTTCGACAATGCGCCACCGCAATTGCGATTCCTGCAGCATATCGAAGGCCGCTATGCCGGCGGCACGTTTCCGTTCAGCGGCGCGAAAGATCCGATGATGATGCTGTGGCTGCGCCATCGCGATGCATCGCTCAAACCTTCGCTGGTGCCGCTATTGGCGCTCGCCGATGCGCCGCCGCCCGCCATCGTCGCGATGCTGACCGCGCCTGGCATCATCAGCACCATGACCTGGTCGATCGATCTGTTGACCGATAGCATCGACACCACCGACGGCTGGTGGCTGATCCGCACCGAAGCCGATGCCGCTGCCGACGGTTACACCAGCCAGGTCATGACGATCTGGAACGCGAGCGGTCAAGCGGTGATGACCAGCCGGCAGAACGTCGCGGTGTTCGGCTGAGACTCGCGCGCCTTGCCTATTTGCCTTTTGTCGCCGGGTTGCGCTCGGCGTAGGTCTTGCCGCCCTTCATTTTATGGTGCAGCGGCGCTTCGTTGATCTGGATGACGACGGCTTCGGCATCGACGCCGAGGTTTTTCACCAGCGCCTGCGTGATGTCGCGCATCATGCCGGCCTTCTGTTCGTCGCTGCGGCCTGCGGCCATGCTGATGGTGATCTCGGGCATTCGAGCCTCCTCGTTGTTCGTCATTGCCGGGCTTGATCCGGCAATCCATCATTTGAAGGATGGATACGCGGGTCAAGCCCGCGTATGACACATCTTGTTAACCCCACGTCACCTCATGTCGCGCCAGCACCTCGCGCACCTTGGCGACGAGTTCGCTCTCGGTGCATGAAAACTGCGCCGGCCGCGTCTCGCGCCACTCGGCGTTGGAGGCAATCGCCGCAGCAGCCTTCGCGCCCTCGATCAAGTCCTTGATCTGAATTTCGCCGCGCGCCTTTTCGTCCGAGCCCTGAATGATGACGCAGGGCGAATTGCGCTTGTCGGCGTATTTGAGCTGGTTGCCCATGTTCTTCGGATTGCCGAGATAAAGTTCGGCGCGGATATTGGCGTTGCGCAAGGTCGCGACCATCTTCTGATAATCGGCGACGCGATCGCGGTCGAACACCGTCACCACGACGGGGCCAAAATCGGGCTTGGTGTCGATCTTGCCGAGCATGGTGAGCGCCGCCTGCAAGCGCGACACGCCGATGGAAAAGCCGGTCGCCGGCACCGGCTCGCCACGGAAGCGCGACACGAGCCCGTCATAACGCCCGCCGCCGCCGACCGAACCGAAGCGCACCGGACGGCCCTTCTCGTCCTTGGTCTCGAGCAGCAGTTCAACTTCGTAGACAGGGCCGGTGTAATATTCGAGGCCGCGCACGACGGAAGGATCGATCTTGATGCGGCTCTCGTCGTAGCCGCCAGCAGTTACGAGCGACCGAATCTGTTCAAGCTCGTCATGTCCATCGGCCAGAAGTTTGGATTCACCCGCAGGCTTGCCTTCCGTGAAAGCAATCACTTGTTCGATCGCATCGCTCGCAAGGCCCGCGCCTTTGGTGAAGTCGCCGCTCTCGTCCTTGCGTCCTTCGCCAAGTAACAGGCGCACGCCATCCGGACCGAACTTGTCCAGCTTGTCGATCGCGCGCAGCACGGTGAGCCTGCGGCCCGCGTTGTCGTCACCGCCGAGGCCGATGCTGTCGAGCACGCCGTCGAGCACCTTGCGGTTGTTGACCTTCACCACATAGCTGCCGCGCGGAATGCCGAGCGCTTCCATGGCGTCGGCGGCCATCATGCACATCTCGGCATCGGCGGCGGGTGATGCGCTGCCGACCGTGTCGGCGTCGAACTGCATGAACTGGCGGAAGCGGCCGGGGCCAGGTTTCTCGTTGCGATAGACGTAGCCCACGCGATAGCTGCGATAGGGTTTCGGCAGCGTGTCGAAATTCTCCGCGACGTAGCGGGCCAGCGGCGCGGTGAGATCGTAGCGCAGCGAGATCCACTGCTCGTCGTCGTCCTGAAACGAGAACACGCCCTCGTTGGGCCGATCCTGATCCGGCAGGAACTTGCCGAGCGCGTCGGTATATTCCATCGCCGGCGTCTCCACCGGCTCGAAGCCGTAGCGCTCATAGACCTCGCGGATCACCTCGGTCATGCGCCTCGTGGCAGCAATCTCGGACGCGGTGCGATCCACCAGCCCGCGCGGCAGGCGCGCGCGGAGTTTCTGCGGTTTTTTCGGTTTGTCAGCCATGGCGCGGGTGGTACCAGCCACGACGCCAACCGGCAAGCATGCCCGTCAATTCACCAGCACGGCGCGGTCGCAGCGGACGCCGGTGACCCAGACGTCCGCCTGCCCGATCCCGACGCCGAGCGTTGCCAGAACCTGCGCCAGCAACTGGTCGATCGAGCCCGTGGCGCCGCCGATGATGCCGCTGACCAGCCCACCAAGGCCGGGAATCGGCAGCCCGAGCGGCCCGACCTGCACGTTGAGCGACAGGTCGCCGAGCAGGCTCGCGGTCAAGGATTGCGTGAAATTGGTGGTGGTGACCGTTTTCTTGGTCATCGCCCGAATATCGGCATAGCTGAACGTCACCGGCGTCGGCGTGGTGTTGCCGATGCCGGCGTGGGCCTTGCCACTGACCTTGATCGCGCCGAGGTCCACCAGCGTCGCCGGGCCGGGATTGGGCTTGCTGGTGAAATTGTTCATGTCCGCCACCGAGACATTACCAATCCACGCATCGACGATGCCGGGCGTCACGCCGAGCCGCACCGTCGAACTGTTGACGTCGGGATAGCCGCAGCTCACCACGTCGAGGGTCGCGGTGCCGGACGCCACCTCGACATAGATCGGGAGATTTACCTCCGAGACGCTGCCGCTGCCGATCAGTTTCACCAGCAACAGCACGCGGGTCTGCGCGGTATGCACGCTCGCGCCCTGCATGCCGACGGTGATCCAGCTCGATCCTTGCGGTTGTTCGCCCACCGTCGCCGTCAGCGACACACTGGCGATGCCCGGCAAATTGAGGGTCGCACCCGTCGCGACCTGATGCGCGCCGTTGGCGACAGCGGCAGCAGCGTTCAGAACGTCAAGTGTGGAGAGGTTCACGCCGGTCTGCGGTTTCTGCCCGGTAGAGAGATCGCGATAGGGGCCCAGATCGATCAACCTGCCGGGGACAACCTTCGTCGTGACGCCCGCCAGCGCCAGCGACACCTGCTGCAACGCGCCGGTCGCGGCGTTGACACCCCCGGCTGCCTGTTGCGCCGTCAGCAACGCGCTGACCACGTCACCAATTTTCACGTTGCTATCGAGCACGTCGGCATAGGTTCCGGCGGTCAGGTTCGCCTTGGTCGCCAGCGCGGAGAGAAAATCAAGCGCATCGATCTTCGCATCGGCCAGTGCCCGATAATCCATCACCGACAGCGACAGCGACGTGCCCAGCATGCTGCCGAGCACTGCATTGAGCAGCCCGCCGTCGAGCGCCAGCAATCGCGAACCGATGGCGAACGACGCCACCGCCGTGCTCGCCGCCGTCGCCGCGGTCCTGATCGTGAAGTGATCCGAGCCCGCGAACAGGCGCCCGAAAAACAAAGGCGTTTGCGTCTGCACCGTCACACGCGCGGCATTGGCACGGCCGCTGGCCGGCGTGACAAAGCGCGCCGGCGGTGCGAGCGCCGCTGATGGCGTATAGGTGCCGAGTTCGACCGATATCAGCGCGTCGGCGGGATAGGCGTTATCGACGACGGTGGCACGTGCCGCGCTTTCCGCTTTCGCAAGATTGCTGGCGGCAACGATGGCGGCAAGGTCGGCCGCGCTTTGCGTCTTGCGTCGATCCACGAAGATGGTGCCGACATCGACGCCAAGCGCGGCGCAGACCATCACCAGCATCATGCAGCCGGCACCCATGATGGCGATATTGCCTCTGCGGTCGGCGCAAAAACGGTGCAGCAGGTTCGGCATCCCCTGTCTCCTCGCTCAAAATCCGCCGAAGGGAATCGCCGCCGAGCGCTCGATCCGCGACGGCGGCATCGGCACGAAGGCCGGCAAGGCGTAGATGAAACTCTGCGAGGCGTCGTAATCGACGGTGACCACGAAGACATTGGCCCCTGCGCCGGATGCGGCGCTTGTCACCGTCAGGCGATCGGCGGCAATCAGAGGATAGGACGCGGCGTTGGTGCTGACATAACCGGCGGCGAGGCTGGTTCGCTCGGCGTCGTTGAGCCCGGCGACCGAACGACGTGCGGCTTCGGCGGCGAGTTGCTGAACGCCGTGCACCATCGCCAGATATGAGCCGAAGATGACGATGCCGAACACCAGCATCAGGAACACCGGCAGAAGCATCGCGAATTCGACGGCGGAGGCACCGCCGCGGCATCTGGCGAAACAATGGAACTGATGAGCAAGCCTTGTCATGGGCTTACTCAAACACACAACCATTAAGTGTTATTGAATTGATATGACTACTTTTGGTAGTATATATTCCCCACGACGTCGGGAAACTGCCTAGCCGCATCGGCCTTACCACGCCGCGGAGCACCGCTTCCATCGCGACAAAAATACCTGCTCTGCGGCGTTGCTACGTTTCCACTGGCGGCCAAAACGATCTAGGTTGTGAGCAGCCGTCAAACCCGCCGACAAGCAGCAGAGGGACCCCATGTTAGACAAGAGCCCAAATCAGCGCAGCGTGAATGTCCCGAACGACCTCGCCGCGTTCTGGATGCCGTTCACCGCGAACCGCGCTTTCAAGAAGGCCCCGCGCCTGCTCGCTGGCGCCAAGGACATGCACTACATCACCACCGATGGCCGCCAGGTCATCGATGCCGCCGCCGGCATGTGGTGCAGCAACGCCGGCCATGGCCGCAAGGAGATCGCCGCCGCGATCGGCAAGCAGGCCGAAGCCCTCGACTATGCGCCGCCGTTCCAGTTCGGTATTCCGCAGGCATTCGAACTCGCCAGCCGCATCGCTGAACTGGCGCCGAAGGGACTCGAACAGGTCTTCTTCTGCAACTCGGGCTCGGAGGCCGCCGATACCGCGCTGAAGATCGCGCTGGCCTATCATCAGATCAACGGACAGGGCGGACGTTGCCGCCTGATCGGCCGCGAGCGCGGTTATCACGGCGTCGGCTTCGGCGGCACCTCGGTCGGCGGCATCGTCGGCAACCGCAAGATGTTCGGCACG
Source organism: Xanthobacteraceae bacterium (assembly GCA_049647485.1). GTDB lineage: Bacteria > Pseudomonadota > Alphaproteobacteria > Rhizobiales > Xanthobacteraceae > 62-47. Next base: position 14,447 of record JBARXT010000238.1, on the reverse strand, counting down.
CTGCTCACCGGCGTGGATCATCTGCAATCGACCTACAACCGCGACAAGCAGGCCTTCAGCAAGGGCGAACCGGAATGGGGCGCGGACCTTGCCGATGAACTGGAGCGCCTCGTCAACCTGCATGGCGCCAACACCATCGCCGCCGTCATCGTCGAGCCGATGGCCGGATCGACCGGCGTGATTCCCGCGCCGAAGGGCTATCTCAAGCGCCTGCGCGAAATCACCCAGAAGCACGGCATCCTGCTGATCTTCGACGAAGTCATCACCGGCTTCGGCCGCCTCGGCTTTGCCTTCGCGGCGGAACGCTACGGCGTGCTGCCCGACATGATCACCTTTGCCAAGGGCGTCACCAACGGCGCGGCGCCGATGGGCGGCGTGATCGTTCGCGACACCATCTACGAGACGTTCATGACCGGCCCCGAGCACGTCATCGAACTGTGCCACGGCTACACCTACTCGGCACATCCGCTGGCCTGCGCGGCAGGCTTGGCGACGCTCGACATCTACCGCGACGAAAAGCTGTTCGAGCGCGCCAACAAGCTCGAACCGAAGTTCGCCGACGCGGTGATGAGCCTACGCAACGAGCCGAACGTCGTCGACATCCGCACCGTCGGCCTCACCGCCGGTATCGAACTGTCGCCGAACAAGGAGGGACCGGGCAAGCGCGGCTTCGAAGCGCTGCAAAACGGTTTCCAGGACAACGACATCATGGTCCGCGTCGCCGGTGATACCATCGCGCTCACTCCGCCGCTGATCATCAGCGAGGCTCAGGTCGGCGAAGTCATCGAAAAGGTCGCCAAGATCATCCGCGCGGTCGCCTGATCGCGTCACCGGGATCCGCCGACGTCATGCGTCGGCGGATCCCTTTAGACCACGGCGGGCCGTTCCGGGTTCACCAGCCGGGGTTCTCCCAACTGCGTTGTGGAGAGATTGCGGGTTCCGAATCACCCGCAAGACGTGTGCTCGAATCAGGTCTAATGGTACGGATGGACTCCGGCCCGATAATCGGACCGGAGCCTGAGGGCCACGGCCGGAGGCGTGCCGGGAAAGATACGCGGAGCATGATTCGGGCATCCACGATTTTTGTCGCCATCTGCATGGCGCTGATCGCCGCGTCGCTCGGCCTGGTTCTTTATGCCGTCGCCGGCATCGACAGTTCGCAATCCGCCATCGTCGCGCTCGCAGCGCTGACGTTCATGATCCTCTACAACGCCGTGTCGATGCGGCTTGGCGACCGCCCCAAGGTCGGCAACCAGATCGCCGACCTCTCCCGGGGCACCGCCGATCTGGCGCGGCAAGTCGGCGAGTTCGGACGCCGGCTGAGCGCGATCGAGGGCCGCCTGGTCTCGGCCAACTCGGCTTCGCAGGACCGCATGAAGGCGATGCATGACGAGATCAGCGAGTTGGGCGGGCTGGTCAATCAGTTGGCGGAAGCGGTCGCGGCTCACGACGACCAACTCTCCGACGGCATGATCGCAGCGCCGGAACCATCGGCCGTTCGTCCGCAGGCAGCGGTCCCGTCGCCGGCTCCTCCCAAACCCGCAGCGGCGCCGTTGCATAAACCCGTTCTTGAAACTGTCGAGGACGAGTACCTCGATATCGATACCCCGCAAACGACAGACGATGACACGCTGCTTGACACCATCAAGGCGGCCGTCGACGCCAACCGGATCGACATCTATCTGCAACCCATCGTCACGCTGCCCCAGCGCAAGGTGCGTTTCTACGAGGCGGTGACGCGGCTGCGCGACGGCAATGAGACAATCATCGCCGCGGAGAATTTCATCGAACCCGCGGAAGCCGCCGGTCTGATGGGCCGCATCGACCATAGCGTGATCCTGCGCAGCGTCCAGGTGCTGCGCCGCTTGATGGTGCGCAACAAGGACGTCGGCGTGTTCTGCAACATCGCTCCGGCGACGCTCGCCAATCCGTCCAGTTTCGCCCAATGCCTCGATTTCCTCGACGCCAACCGTGCGATCGCTGCCTCGTTCGTCCTCGAATTCAAGCAAAACACGTTCAACCACCTCGGGTCGGTGGAGCGCGAACATCTGGCGGCGCTGGCGCAACGCGGCTATCGCTTCTCGATCGACCATGTCACCGATCTGCGCATCGAGCCGCGTGAGCTGGCCGATCGTGGTGTTCGCTTCATCAAGGTGTCGGCGGCTTTGCTGCTGGACCAGAAGCAGGGACCGGCTACCGATATCCATGCTGCCGATCTATCGGACCTGCTTGGGCGCTTCGGCATCGACCTGATCGCCGAGCGCATCGAGGGTGAGCGTGCCGTCGTCGATCTGCTGGACTACAATATCAGGTTCGGGCAAGGTTTTCTTTTCGCGGCACCACGGCCGCTGCGGCCCGAGACGGCATCCGCCTCCCAGGGCGATCCCTCCGCTCCGGCGTCGCCGGGCAAACCGAAGCAAGAGGTTTCCGTTGCTCCTCAGAAAATCGAGCCTCGACGGGCCGATCCGCCGCGCGCCAGCGGCAACGCCGTGCTGGCACGTCGGGCCGTGCGTCCCCACTGATCGCCAACGGCACTCCCGATGACCGCCCTTCGTTTTATCGAACACATGCGCGACCTCGTGGCCGATGTCGACGTCCTCCTGAGCGACATCTGGGGCGTGGTCCACAACGGGCTCGTGGCGTTTCCGGAAGCCTGCGAGGCTCTTCACACCTTTCGGCAGCGCGGCGGCACCGTGGTGCTGATCACCAACGCACCGCGCCCGGCGGATTCGGTCCAGCGTCAATTGCGCAAGCTCGGCGTCACCGACGAAACCTATGACGCCATCGTCAGTTCGGGCGACCTGACCCGTCACTTCGTGGCGGACCATCCCGGCAAGACCATGTTCTGGCTCGGGCCGGAGCGCGACAACTCGATCTATCGCGGGCTCGAAGCCGCCTTCGCCCCGATCGAAAAAGCCGATTACATCGTCTGCACTGGCCCGTTCGACGATGAAACCGAAACGCCGGAAGACTATCGCGCCATGATGGAGCAGGCCCGCGCGCGAAACCTGCCGCTGATCTGCGCCAACCCCGATATCGTGGTCGAGCGCGGCGACCGATTGATCTACTGCGCCGGCGCGATTGCCGAACTGTACCGCGAGCTGGGTGGCGAGGTGATTTTCTACGGCAAGCCGCATCGGCCGATCTACGAGCGCGCCATGACGCTCGCTGAGGAACACCGTCAGGCGAAAGTGTCCCCGCGCCGCGTGCTGGCGATCGGCGATTCCGTCCGCACCGACCTGACCGGCGCCCATGGCTTCGGGATCAACTGCCTGTTTGTCACCCGCGGCATTCACGCCGAGGAATTTCAGGGCGTCGACGCGCTGGATCCGGCTGCCGTCAAAGAATTGTTCGGGCATCCGCCGCTGGCATTGACCCGCGAGCTGCGCTGGTAGACGGCGTCTCTTGAGAAGTCGTTCGAATATCGCGAACGCTTACGCCGCGACGATATCCGGGAAGACGGCCTCGATCTTCGTCTTCAGCGTGGCGGCGTTGAACGGCTTGACGATGTAGTTGTTGACCCCGGCCTTCTTCGCCGCGATGACGTTCTCGGTCTTGGACTCCGCCGTAATCATGATGAAAGGCGTGGTCGCGAAGTTGGGGTCGGCCCGGACTTCCTTGAGCAGGTCGTAACCGGTCATCGGCTCCATATTCCAGTCGGAGATGACGAGGCCGTACTTCTTGCCGCGCATCTTGGCGAGGGCCGCTGATCCGTCGCTTGCATCGTCGATGTTCTGGAAGCCTAATTGCTTGAGAAGATTGCGGATAATGCGGATCATGGTGTTGTAATCATCCACCACCAAAACCGGCATCGATAGATCAACCGCCATTTTTAACTCCCTACCACACATCAGACCCGAACACGGCAAGCGGCAACGGCAAGCATCCGTTTGCCCCGGAATGGCCCCAAGAGTTACCATTCGCGCTTAAACAGCGCGTTAATTGGCAAGCGCGAAAGGTACGGATTGCCTCAACCGGAATGACCGTTTTGCACTTCAAGCCGCGGCTTGACTTCCGGCCCCGCGGCACGTCACTTCGATCGACAACCTGAGCCAAATCGCGAAATCATCAATGTCTTCCAGCTTTTTCGTCATCCGCGACCAGACACCCACGACCGCCATTCCAAAGGGCGCGGTGGTTGCCATGGGTAATTTCGACGGCGTGCATCTCGGCCACCGCGCCGTCATCGCGGGAGCGACCACGGTGGCAAAGCGGCTCGGTCGTCCTGCGCTCGCGATTACATTCGAGCCGCACCCGCGCAGTTTCTTCAGCCCGCATACCCCGCAATTCCGCCTGACCGACGAGAGCAGCAAACTCCGACTGCTGGCGGGGACCGGCCTGGACGGTGCGGTGGTGATGACCTTCGATGCGGAACGCGCCGGCACCAGCGCGCAGGATTTCATCGAGAAGGATTTGATCGGCCGGCTTGGCATCAGCGGGATTTCGATCGGTTACGACTTCCATTTCGGCAAGGGCCGCGCCGGCTCGCCGGCCCTGTTGCAGAACGAAGCGCCGCGGCTCGGCATCGAGGTTCACGTCCAACCGCATATCGACATCGACGAACGTCCGGTGTCTTCCACCGCCATTCGCATGGCATTGGCCGAAGGCCAGATCGCCGAGGCCACCGCGATGCTGGACGGCCCGTGGTTCATCACCGGCGAAGTGATCCACGGCGAAAAGCGCGGACGCGATCTTGGTTACCCAACGGCAAACATTCGCCTCGATCCGCATTGCGGTCTGCGCCACGGCATTTATGCGGTGCGCGTCGGACTCGACGGCCGGCTGCATGACGGCGTCGCCAGCTTCGGTCGCCGCCCCACCTTCGACAATGGCGCGCCGCTTTTGGAAATCTTCCTGTTCGACTTCAAGGGCGACCTTTACGGCAAGACGCTGGACGTCGCTTTCATCGCCTATATTCGCGACGAGTTGAAGTTCGACGGCATCGACGCGCTGATCCGCCAGATGGATGACGACAGCGTCAAGGCGCGCGCCGCGCTCGCTACCGCGCCGAACGCCTTTCCAAAGCTGGGAGCGATCGGCTGAACAGAACCGAAAAGCAGAAGATGCTGGCCGGAGACCTGTATCGGCCGGACGATCCCGAAATCATCGCGGATCAAGCCGAGACCGCGCGCTGGCTTGCGCGCTACAATGCGGCGGCGGCATCGTCGCCGGAGGTTTTGCGTGCGATCCTCGCAGAGCGCATTCCGAATCTCGGTCACGGTGTGACCATCCGGCCGCCGTTCTTCTGCGACTACGGCAGCAACATCCGGCTCGGTGACGGCGTGTTCCTCAACTTCAATTGCGTGATCCTCGATGTCGTCTCGGTCACGATCGGCGATCGCACCCAGATCGGTCCGGCGGTGCAGATATACGCCGCCGATCATCCGCGCGACGCGGCCATCCGCCGCTCAGGCATCGAATTCGGCCGCCCCGTCCAGATCGGCACCGATGTCTGGATCGGCGGCGGCGCGGTCATCCTGCCCGGCGTCAGCATTGGCGACGGCGCGGTGATCGGAGCCGGCAGCGTGGTCACCCGGAATGTCGAAGCTGGAGAAACCGTGACGGGCAATCCCGCCCGCCGCATCGCCGGCGCAAAGCCGCGATAAACCCTGCCGCGATCGCAGCCTTTGCGTTCCCGCCGCCGCCTGCTATGGAAAGCGCCATGTTGGCGCGGTGCACCATAATCATTATCGGCCCGGCTTCCGCCTGAGCTTCGCTCGGCGCAAGACCGGGATTGATGTCATTACCACACGTCCGCGCCCTTTAGCCAAGCCAGAGTCTCATGTCCGACAAGCCGCAAAAATCCGCCGCCCCGAAATCCGACGGGCCCGACTACTCCAAGACTTTATTCCTGCCGCAAACCGAATTCCCGATGCGTGCCGGCCTGCCGCAGCGCGAACCGGACATCCTCAAGCGCTGGAACGAGATCAATCTCTACGGAAAGCTGCGCGAGAGCGCGAAGGGCCGCGCGAAGTTCGTGCTGCATGACGGCCCGCCTTACGCCAACGGCAACATCCACATCGGCCACGCGCTCAACAAGATCCTCAAGGACGTGGTGACCAAGAGCCAGCAGATGCTCGGCCACGACTCCAACTACGTGCCGGGCTGGGACTGCCACGGCCTGCCGATCGAATGGAAAATCGAGGAAGAGAACTACCGCTCCAAGGGCAAGGCGAAGCCGAACTTCAAGGACTCCGCGGCGATGGTGGCGTTCCGCAAGGAATGCCGCGCCTACGCCAACAAATGGCTCGACATCCAGCGCGAGGAATTCAAGCGGCTCGGCATTATCGGCGACTGGGACGGCCGCTACGCCACCATGGATTACTTCGCCGAAGCGCAGATCGCACGCGAGCTGATGAAGTTCGCCGCCAACGGCACGCTCTATCGCGGCTCGAAGCCGGTGATGTGGAGCGTAGTGGAGAAGACCGCGCTCGCCGAAGCCGAAGTTGAATACGAAGACCACACCAGCGATACGGTGTGGGTGAAGTTTCCTGTCACCTCGCCCGCACACGGCGCACTCGCCAACGCCAACGTCGTGATCTGGACCACGACGCCGTGGACGCTGCCCGGCAACCGCGCGATCAGCTTCTCCTCGAAGATCGGCTACGGCCTCTACAAGGTCACCGACGCGCCTGCCGACAACTGGGCGAAGACCGGCGACATGCTGATCCTCGCCGACAAGCTCGCGGAAGACGTGTTCAAGCAAGCGCGCGTGACGGCTTATGAGAAAGTCCGCGATATCCCGGCCGACACCATGGATGCGATCGAATGTGCGCATCCGCTGAAAGGCCTTGGCGGCGGCTATGAGTTCACGGTGCCGCTGCTCGATGGCGATCACGTCACCGACGACACCGGCACCGGTTTCGTCCATACCGCGCCGGGCCACGGCCGCGAGGACTTCGACATCTGGACCGCGAGTGCGCGCGATCTCGACGCGCGCGGCATCTCGACCGCAATCCCCTACACCGTCGACGAGAACGGTGCGCTCACCGCGCAGGCGCCGGGCTTCGAAGGCAAGCGCGTGCTCACCGACAAGGGTGAGAAGGGCGACGCCAACGAGGCTGTTATCAAGGCTTTGATCGAGCGCGGTCTGCTGCTGGCGCGCGGCCGCCTGAAGCATCAGTATCCGCATTCGTGGCGCTCAAAGAAGCCCGTGATTTTCCGCAACACACCGCAGTGGTTCATTGCGATGGACAAAGATATCGCGGACCACGGCAAGGCGAAGGCCGGCGACACGCTGCGCGCCCGCGCGCTGCAAGCTATCAGCGTCACGCAATGGGTGCCGCCGCAAGGCCAGAACCGCATCACCGGCATGATCGCCGGCCGTCCCGACTGGGTGATCTCGCGGCAGCGCGCGTGGGGCGTGCCGATCGCGGTGTTCGTGCGCGAGACGGGCGACGGCTCCGCCGAAGTGCTGATCGACGATGCCGTCAATGCGCGCATCTTTGAGGCATTCGAGAAGGAAGGCGCCGACGCGTGGTACATGGAGGGTGCGCGCGAACGCTTCCTTGGGCAGCGCGCCAACGAAGACTGGCAGAAGGTCGATGACATTCTCGACGTCTGGTTCGACTCCGGTTCGACCCACGCCTTCGTGCTGGAAGACCCGGTGCACTTCCCCGGCCTTGCCGGTATCCAGCGCAAGGTCGACGGCGGCCAGGACTCGGTGATGTATCTCGAAGGCAGCGATCAGCATCGCGGCTGGTTTCATTCCTCGCTGTTGGAAAGCTGCGGCACGCGCGGCCGCGCGCCGTATGACTACGTTCTGACGCACGGCTTCACGCTGGACGAGAACGGCCGCAAGATGTCGAAGTCGCTCGGCAACACCGTCGAGCCGCAAAAGGTCATCGCGCAATCGGGAGCTGACATTCTTCGTTTGTGGGTGTGCGCAACCGACTACGCCGACGATCAGCGCATCGGTCCGGAGATTCTCAAGAACACCATCGAGACCTATCGCAAACTGCGCAACTCGATCCGCTGGATGCTCGGCACCTTGCATCACTTCAAACGCGACGACGCTGTCGCGCGTGAAGACATGCCCGAACTCGAGCGGCTGATGCTGCACGAACTCGCCGAGCAGGACGAGGTGGTGCGCAAGGCTTACGCGGCATTCGACTACAAGACGGTGATCGCGTCTCTCGCGACCTTCATGAACTCCGAACTGTCGGCGTTCTACTTCGATATCCGCAAGGATACGCTGTATTGCGATCCGCCGTCGTCGAACGCGCGCAAGGCGGCGCTGACGGTGATCGATCATCTTTGCGACGCGATCCTGAAGTGGCTGGCACCGGCACTGTCGTTCACGGCTGAAGAAGCGTGGCAACTCTATCGGCCGAATGCGGAGCCCTCGGTGCACCTCACTTTATTCCCGGGACTCTTGCAGCAATACCGTGACGACACGCTGGCGAAAAAGTGGCAGACGATTCGCGACGTTCGCCGCGTCGTGACCGGCGCGCTGGAGCTGGAACGCGCGGCGAAACGCATCGGCTCCTCGCTCGAAGCGTCGCCGGTCATCTACGTCGCCGACCGTGCGGTGCTTGCGACGCTGTTCGATACCGACCTGGCCGAAGTCTGCATCACCTCGAACTACGAGGTGCGCGAGGGTGAGGCCCCGGCCGATGCGTTCCGCCTGCCGGCGGTCGAGGGCGTCGCGGTGGTGGTGGAAAAAGCCGTCGGCACCAAATGCGCCCGCTCGTGGAAGATTTCGCCGGAGGTCGGCGAGGACAAGGAGTATCCCGACGTCACCCCGCGCGACGCGCTCGCGCTGCGCGAGTGGAAGGCGCTGGGGGTGACGGCATAGGCAAAAGAACTATGACCCCTCTCCGCGCCGGCATCGTCGCAGCCCTCGTCGCGCTGGTGCTCGATCAGGCCAGCAAGCTGTGGCTGCTGTTCGTGTTCGATCTCGGCCGCCGCGGCGCGGTCGCCGTGACGCCGTTCTTCGATCTGGTGCTGGCCTGGAACACCGGCATCAGCTACGGCCTCTTCCAGCAGGACGGCCCCATCGGCGCGGCGGTCCTGCTCGGCTTCAAGGTCGTCGCCGTGATCGCGCTGGCGATCTGGATGGCGCGCTCGACAACCCTGCTGGCCACCGTCGGCCTCGGCCTGATCATCGGCGGCGCCATTGGCAACGCCATCGACCGGGCCGCCTATGGCGCGGTGGTCGATTTCGCCTTATTCCATATCCAATGGGGCGGAAAAACCCTGAACTGGTATGTATTTAACCTTGCGGACGCGGCCATCGTTGTCGGCGTGGCGGCACTGCTGTATGACTCTTTCCGCGGGCCCGACGCCGTAAAAGCGCCCTGATGCCAGCCGATACGTGCTGCCGGAACGCACAAAACTGACTTTGCCGGTCAAATGCCTTCAACCAAGACGCCTTGAACCCGAATGGTTGGGACATCGCGTCTCGGGACATCGAACGATGCGGGCCGCGACCGGCCACAGATTTGAAGCAGGACTCTCGCGATGCGCAAAGCCGGACTTAGCCGCTCGAACGTGTTCAACCCAATGGTTGCACCGACCCGCCTGTCTCGCGCCCTCCGGATCGGCGTCGCCGCCCTCGGCGTCGGCATGGTGATCGGCGCCGGCGTGGCCCATGCCCAGGATGCCGCCGACGACGATCTCTCGTTCGAGGAAAAGATCATCAAGAACATCATGGGCGGCATCGGCGCCATCGGTCCCGACGATCGCGGCATCGAATATCGCGAGCGTTCGCCGCTGGTGATTCCGCCCAAGATCGATCTGCCGCCGCCGCAGTCGGCCTCGGCCGAAGCGCCGGCGAACTGGCCGAAGGATGTCGACGCCGCCGAGCGCAGGCGGATTCGCGAAGCCGAGAAAAAGCGCGTGATGGGCCCCGATGGCGCGCGACCGCTGACACCCGCCGAACTCGAGGTCGGCCGCACCAAGCATGTCGCCGCGACGGAGCCGCTGAAGCCGGGCGCCAGCTCGAGTCCGATGCTGAGCCCGTCGCAGCTCGGCTACAAGGGCAACATCTTCGGCTCGATGTTCGGCACCAAGACCGAAAGCGCGCCCTTCACCGGCGAGCCGGAGCGCGAACAGCTGACCCAGCCGCCGCCGGGCTACCAGACACCGTCGCCGAATTTCGCCTACGGCACCGGACCGAAGCAGCCGCTCGGCCAGGGCGGCTACGACATCATGACCGGCAAGGAACGCAAGTAGCGCCGCCGTTTCACGCGGCCTTCACCGGATGTTGTCCGCTGCGACGGCGAGGCCACTTGACGTTGCACGCCATGGCGCGATGCTGCCAGTGCGTGGGATCGTCTGCTCCCGATGCAATCAGAACCACGGCTTCCAGAACCGCGGCTTCATGACTTTAATTTAACGCGTTTTCTGCACGCGACCTGCTATTCGTTCCGCCTGAAGACGCTTCATCCGCCTTGCTCTCACAAAAGGACAGGCCGCGATCCATGACGCACCATCGCAGCCGGCACCGTTCATGATCCCAATGCACCACCGCGCCGCGCAATGTTTCGCGGCTGCCGCCATGTTGCTCGCGCTGCTGGCGCCGCAAGTCGTCTCCGCCCAGACCGTGACATCGAATCCGCCGACCACCTTCACGCTCGACAACGGCCTGCAAGTGGTGGTGATCCCCGATCACCGCACGCCGGTGGTGACGCAGATGATCTGGTACAAGGTCGGCTCCGCCGACGAGACGCCGGGCAAGTCCGGGCTCGCGCACTTCCTCGAACACCTGATGTTCAAGGGCACCGCGAAGCACCCGGTCGGCGAGTTCTCGCAGACCGTGCTGAAGATCGGCGGCAACGAGAACGCCTTCACCTCCACCGACTACACCGGCTATTACCAGCGCGTGCCGCGCGAACAACTCGGCAAGATGATGGAATTCGAGGCCGACCGCATGACCGGCCTCGTGCTCAAGGACGAGAACGTGCTGCCCGAGCGCGACGTCGTGCTCGAGGAATACAACATGCGCGTCGCCAACAATCCCGACGCACGGCTGAACGAACAGGTCATGGCCGCGCTCTATCTCAACCATCCCTATGGCCGCCCGGTGATCGGCTGGCACCACGAGATCGAGAAGCTCAACCGCGAGGACGCGCTGGCGTTCTACCGCCGCTTCTACGCGCCGAACAATGCGACGCTGATCATCGCCGGCGATGTCGATGCGGCGGAGGTGCGCAAGCTGGCCGAGCGCACCTATGGGCCGATCCCCTCGCAACCCTCGATCGCTACGCAGCGCGTGCGGCCGCAGGAGCCGGTGCCGACCGCGCCGCGCACCGTGACCTTGGCCGACCCGCGCGTCGAACAGACCATGCTCAAGCGCTATTATCTCGCGCCTTCGGCCGTCACCGGGTCGCCGGAGCAAACCGCCGCGCTGGAAGTGCTGGCACATCTCCTCGGCTCCGGCAGCAACTCCTATCTCTATCGCGCGCTGGTGGTGGATCAGCCGCTCGCGGTCAGCGCCAATGCCGCCTATCAGGGCACCGCGGTCGATCCGACCCAGTTCATGGTGGCGGTGGCGCCGAAACCCGACGTCAGCTTCGCGCAGGTCGAAAAAGCCATCGATGACGTCATCGCGAAATTGAAGCAGGACACCGTCTCGGCGGAAAACCTCGAGCGCGCCAAGACGCAACTGGTGGCGCAGGCGATCTACGCGCAGGACAGCCAGGTCACGCTGGCGCGCTGGTATGGCACGGCGCTCACCGTCGGGCTCACCGTCGACGATATTCGCAACTGGCCGGATCGCGTGCGCGCGGTCACCGCCGAACAGGTGCGCGACGCTGCGCGGACCTGGCTCACCGCCAACCGATCCGTGACCGGCTATCTGATCAAGGACACCACGCCCCAAAGCACGACCGCCAAGGACGACAAGGGCGACAAGAGCGAGGGAAAACGGTCATGACCGTGCAGATTCGTGCCGCGCATGGCATGACGACGATCGTCGCCGTCCTCGCGCTGGCTTTCGCCGCCTGCTGGCCGTCGGCCTCGCACGCCACCACCAAGATCGAGCATCTGGTGACGCCGGGCGGCATCTCGGCGTGGTTCGTGCAGGACGCCACCGTGCCGGTGATCGCCATGCAATACGCCTTCGGCGGCGGCTCCAGCCAGGACCCCGCCGGCAAGCCGGGCGTCGCCACGCTGGTGGCCAGCCTGCTCGACGAAGGCGCCGGCGATCTGAATTCCAGCGCCTTTCACGAGCGCCTCGACCGCCGCGCCATCGAACTCAGCTTCAATGCCACGCGCGACCAGTTGCGCGGCTCGCTGCGGATGCTGAAGGACGATCGTAATGAGGCGTTCGGCCTGTTGCGGCTGGCGCTGACCGCGCCGCGTTTTGAGGCCGCCGACATCGAACGGATGCGCGCGCAGATCATCTCCGGCCTGCGCCGGCAGACCACCGATCCCGGCTCGCTTGCGGGCCTGAAGTTCATGGCGGCGGAATTCGGCGATCATCCTTACGGGCGGCCAAGCAACGGCACGCTCACGAGCGTCCCCACCATCACGGTGAACGATCTGCGCGACTACACCCGCCGCGTGGTCGCGAAGGACACGCTGAAGATCGCCGTGGTCGGCGACGTCGATGAGGCGACCCTTGCCAAACTGCTCGACGATACCTTCGGCGCGTTGCCGGCGAAAAGCGATCTGACGCCCGTGCCCGACGTGGCGGCGTCCGCTCCGCCGCAGCGTTATTTCATTCCACTCGACGTGCCGCAGACCGTGGTGATGTTCGGCGGCCCCGGCATCAAGCGCGACGATCCCGACTTCATGGCGGGCTATATCGTCAGCCACATTCTCGGCGGCGGCGGCCTGACGTCGCGGCTCTATCGCGAGGTGCGCGAGAAGCGCGGCCTCGCTTATTCGGTCGCGCAGTACATGTCGTGGATGCAGCACTCGGCGCTGTTCCTCGGCAACACCGCGACCCGCGCCGACCGCGCCAACGCTTCCGTCGACACCATCGACAAGGAAGTGAAGCGGATGGCCGACGACGGCCCGACGCAGGCCGAACTCGACGAGGCGAAATCCTACCTCAAGGGTTCGCAGATGCTGGCGCTCGACACTTCGGTGAAACTGGCGTCCGGGCTGCTGCAATTCCAGCTCGACAATCTCGGCATCGATTACATCGAAAAGCGCAACGCCATGATCGACGCGGTGACGCTGGACGACGCCAGGCGCATCGCCAAACGGCTGTGGGGCAAGGGGCTGGTCACCGTGGTGGTCGGCCGCCCGCCGCCAGCCGCCGCACAACCGGCCGCCGTGACCGCGCCGAAGGCGAATTGAACGCCGCGTCTCCACCACGTTACCGTCATCGCCGGGCATAGCCGTTCAAAGAACGGCGTCGCTTCCGCTCGCCTATTGACCCGGCGATCCATCCTCCTTGAAAGAATGATGGATGCCCGGATCAAGTCCGGGCATGACGACTGTGGTTCCATAGGTGCACCCATGCTGCGGATCACGCGCGACATCGCGCTCCATGAAGACGATATCGAGATCGGCTTCGTCCGCGCCTCGGGGCCGGGCGGGCAGAACGTCAACAAGCTCGCCACGGCAGCGCAACTGCGCTTCGACACCAACCGGCTGCAACTCCCCGACGACACCCGCGCGCGGCTGATGCGCATCGCCGGGCAGCGCATGACCAAGGATGGCGTCATCGTCATCCACGCGCAACGCTTCCGCACCCAGGAGCGCAACCGCGCCGATGCCATCGACCGGCTGGTCGAGATGCTGCGCGAGGCCTCCGTGCGCCCGGTGCCGCGCCGGCCTACCCGGCCGACGCTCGGCTCCAAGCTGCGCCGGCTCGACGGCAAGAAACGCCGCAGCGATGTGAAGGCCAAGCGCGGGCGGGCGGGGTATGAGGATTGAAATCTCACCCGTATTGCCCGATGGAAACAGATTGGGACATCCGGCTTTCCACCCATGCATTTGCCGCCGCGAGCGCTTAAGTTAAGCCCTTCCATCCGAATCGAGCCTTGATCGAGCCTGCCCACGATGCCCGTCCGCCAGTTGCCCGAAACCATCGTCAACCGCATCGCCGCCGGCGAGGTGGTGGAACGGCCGGCGAGCGTGGTGAAGGAGCTGGTGGAGAATGCGCTCGACGCCGGCGCCACCCGCATCGACGTCTTCACCGACGGCGGCGGGCGGCGGCGCATCGGCATCACCGACAATGGCGGCGGTATGAACCATGCCGACCTCGCGCTGGCAGTGGACCGCCACGCCACCTCGAAACTCGACGACGAGGATTTGCTGCGCATCCGCACGCTGGGCTTTCGCGGCGAGGCACTGCCTTCGATCGGCGCGGTGGCGCGGCTCAGTATCACCACGCGGCACAACAGCGAGCCGCACGCCTGGAGCATGGGCGTCGAGGGCGGCGTCAAATCCGCCATCGTGCCGGCGGCGCTGACGCAAGGCACCCGCGTCGAGGTCAGCGATCTGTTCTTTGCCACGCCGGCGCGGCTGAAATTCCTCAAGACCGATCG
>JBARXT010000237.1:0-3094 GCA_049647485.1 Xanthobacteraceae bacterium | reverse complement strand
GAGGTCGGCCTTGATCCGCATGTTCTCGAACACCGTATCGGAAACGGTGAACACGCCGTTGAGATAACGCGTCATGTTCTCACGCACGCGAAACTTGCCGTTCTTGTCGTTGCGCAGGATTTCCACGCGATAGCGTGGTGCGTCGGCCAGCGCCGTCGCCGGATGCCCCTTCGGCAGCGGCGTCTTCACCTCTTGGCCGGTGCGATAGCTGATGCGGTCGATGCTGGTGAGCGAATCTTCCGGATTGTAGACGGCGGCGACCAGCGGCTTCTTCTCGCGCACGGCGGCATCCGACAGGCGATCGTGATGCAGCGGCAGCAGCACGCCGGCCGGCAGTTGCAACCGCCCGCCGGGCAGTTTCTGCGAGGTGGCGACGATGCCCTGCGGCGTCTTGCGCGCGATCAGGGAATCCTGCCGCCTTACCTCGCCGTTGACGCGGTCGGTGATCGAGAACGCAAGCTGCGTGCCGTCGCCGTTCTCCGTGATCGTCGCGTCGGAGATCAGCTTGATCGCGCCGCCGGCGAATTGCAGATCGGCCACGGTGTGGCGGACCATCCTGTATTCGGTGCAGCGGCTGCCGGAGAGTTCGATGGTCATGCGGCCCTTGCCGCTCTTGAGCGGATCCGACGGCTTTGCCGGTGCGAACTTCAGATTGAGCACCATCCGGCGCGGCGTGCCTTCGATCGGCTGCGCGGTCTGCGCCGTCGCTGCGTCAGCGAAAAGACTGCCTGCGAGCAATGCGACAGCCGCGACGACGAACGTCTGGCGAGGAGGGGAGGCGTTCATACAGATATCCATCGATATGACGAGGATTTGGAAACACGACGGCGTCATCCAGAGGTGCGAGCCACGTCAGTGGCGAGCCTCGAAGGATCGCCGTCGCCTTCGAGGCTGTGTGCGACAGCGCCTCAGGGTGACGGCTATTCGTTCAATCGCTCACTCTCTAACCTGACCCCATGCGAATCGACACCCCTTGAAATGGGGGCTGACGCCATGCGCCGGCTTTGATCGCAATGCGATGTCGTGGCGAACGGGAGCGGGGACGTGGCGGTTTTCGAAGTGCGGCCGATGGCTACCTTCAGCGGGTTGCGCGGCGTGCCGTTGCTGGCGCTGTCGCATAACGCGCTGTTTCCGGCGTTGACGATCGGACCGCTCGGCGTCGTCATTCGCGTCATCCGCAATCATGAGCTTCGCTACGACGCGATCGAAACGATTACCGCGACGCGGATGTTCGGCATTCAGGTCACCTTCGTGCCGCGCGCGGGACTGCGGAGCTTCACTGCCGGATTCGCGGGAGATGCCGCCGTCGTTCCGGTTCTCGCCGCGCTGCGGCGTCATGGCGCGCCGCTGGATCGCGCCGCTCTGGCGCGGCTGGCAGCGGGCAAATCGCCCGCCGCTTGAGACAGCACCCCGTGAACGGGGGGTTGCTGGCGTTCGGCACCGCCGCCTAAAAATTCAATGCTTAAGAATCGGATGTTTGAGGAAACCCCGTCCGAACCGGTTTGACCCAGGATTTGTCCCAAGGACGCGATAAGGAAAGCAATGATGCATCTCAACGACAAGCAGAACGCGAAGCCGCTGCCCTTCGTTCTTGCCAACTCCAAGCCCTACGCACTGGAGCAGTACGAGGACGACGCCCTCGGCTATTACGATCCGATCACCCAGACCTGGCGCGGCACGCTGCTGTTCCACAAGTCGTCGACCTCGCGCAACGTCTCTTCGACCTCGGGCCGCACCTCGGATTCCGATCTGTCGTCGGATGTGTTGGGCAACTGATTTGCCATCACCTAGTGTTATTGCCTTCGTCAGGGTCGGCCTTCGGGTCGGCCCTTTTCATTATAGCGTTTTCGAGCGAAGTGGATGCCGGTTCGCGTCAAGAAAGCGCGTCGAAACAAGAATCTGGAGCCCCGTTCCGATTTTATCGGAATGGAACGGCTCTTCTCGCGTCGCCAGCACATCGAGTTTGCCATGACAGCCGCGCCGAAAAGCGTCCTGATGATTTCCACCAAGCTCGACCCGCATGTCGATGCCGTACTCGAGCGGCTGGAAAAGCGCGGCGTGCCGTGCTTCCGGCTCAACACCGATCACTTCCACGAGGAATATCGCCTCGCGATGACCGACGAATTGAGCGGCACGATCACCATCACTGACAAGTGGGATCGCGCCTGCGTGTTTCCGCACGAGGTGCGCAGCGTCTGGATGCGCAAGCCGGAAACGCCGTTGCCGCCGCCCGGCGTCGACGACGACGGCGTCATCGAATACGTGCAGGGCGAGATGCGCGAGTTGATGGGCTTCATGCCGATGGATGCGCGGGTGCCGTGGATCAACAATCCCGACGAGAACCGTCGGCATCAACGCAAATTCCCGCAACTGCGGCTGGCGCGTAGCCTCGGTTTGCGGGTGCCGCGCTCGATCATCACCAATGATCCGGTGGAAGCGGAAGCCTTCTTCGCCACCTGTCCGTATGGTGTGATCTGCAAGCCGCTGCTGATGGGCAGTCACTATGTCGAGGGTGAGCACTACGTCGCCTATACGCGGCCGATCCCGCCGTCGGAATTCGCCTCGCTGAGGGACTCCATCTCGCTCTGCCCGACCTATCTGCAGGAAGCCATCGCCAAGGATCACGAGTTGCGCGTCACCATCATCGGCGATGAATTGTTCTGCTGCCGCATCGACAGCCAGGGCGTCAAGGGCGCGGAGCAGGACTGGCGCGCGGTCGATACCGACAAGCTGCCGCATACCATCGTCGATCTGCCGGGCGACGTGGATGCCGCGTTGCGCGGCTATCTCAAGGCGTGCGGCCTGCGTTTCGGCGCGTTCGACCTGATCGTGACGCCGCAGGGCGAGTACGTCTTCCTCGAACTCAACCCGAACGGCCAGTGGTACTGGGTCGAACTGTCGACCGGCGCGCCGATGGCCGACGCCATGGCCGACCTGCTCGAAAATCCATGAGCGCGAAGCGCGTTTGTACAAATAAGGGCGCGAAGCGCGTTCAGGAAAAGATGAGCAACGAGGCCGCCACCGGGCCGGAGGCGGCGTGGCTGGCGCGGCTGCTGGAAGCCGGCGGCGCGGGCGGATTGCCGCGCCTGTTGCG
>JBARXT010000236.1:0-7750 GCA_049647485.1 Xanthobacteraceae bacterium | reverse complement strand
CGGCACAGCCCATAAGGGAAAGGATTATTCGGCGCTTCATCCGCGCACGTTGGTCGAATTTATTTAAGGACTCTTCAACGCATTGATTTCAGGAAGTTTTAACCATACGGGCGGTGTTTGCGGACGCGCCGATCCGCATTGCCGGGAACGGACGGCGCGTTTTCTGGTTAAGGTCGAAGTCTGGATGAGCGCGCTCGAAATGGGGAGATGAGCCATGACGACATTCGGCAAACTCACCACCTTCACCGCATATCTTTCGCTGGCCTTCGTCGGCGCCATCGTACTCGGACTGCTGTAAATCCGGGCTGTTGCGCAACACGCGAGAGCGGATTTGAACCTGTAGCCTGCAAGGCGCGCCTTGACGATGCCGCACTGACGTCCCATTGACGACGATAGGCAAACGTCGTTGGGGGATCGAAAGCCGATGCGTCTCAAACCCATCGTGATCGCCGTTGCGGTGGTTGCGGTCGCATTCGCCGTCAGTCTGAAAGCAATGGACTGGCTCGCGCCGAGCCAATCGCCACCTGCGCCGGTGCTCGCGAAGCTGCCGCCGCTGCCGGAGGCGACCCGCAATTCGACGCTGCTGGTGCCGATCCAGATTCCGCTTAAAGCCATCGGCGATGCCGCCGAACGCGCCGCCCCGCGCAACTTCGCCGGCAAAGCGGCGAACCCGGTGCCGCAACTGTTGCAGGACGCCGACATCAACTGGACCGCGGCGCGCGGCGCGATCACCGCCAGCGGCGCGCAAGCCGCGTTGGCGCTGGCAACGCCACTCACCGGCAAGCTCAATGTGACGGGTTCGCTATCCGCCAATGCGCGGGGTGCGCTGAACGATGCGCTCGGCTCGCTGCTGGGCGGCAACGTCGCCAAGCAGATCGGCGCGATCAACATCAAGTCGTTCAAGGCCGACGCCGAGATTCGCGGCAATGTCGGCATGACGTCGCGCCCGGCGCTGACGGCGAACTGGCGCATCGAACCGAACCTCGCAGCGCAGGTCGATCTCGGCGACACCAATCTCTCGATTGCCGGCGTCCGCGTCAGCGTCCCGGCGCAAACCAAGCCGGCGATCGATCAGGCCGTGAACGAGCAGCTTGCGACATTGCAGCAGCGCATCCGCAACGATCCCATGCTCGAACAGAACGCGCGGCGGGAGTGGGCCAAGATGTGCCGCTCGATTCCGCTTCATGGCGCGGCGGCGCAACCGCAGTTGTGGCTGGAGTTGAAGCCGACCAAGGCCATCGCGGTGCAGCCGAAGATCGATGCCAGCAACGTCACGCTGATGCTCGGGGTCAATGCGGAAACCCGGATCACCTCGGCGGAAACCAAGCCGCAATGCCCCTTCCCCGCCACCCTGGAGTTGATCGCGCCGCGTCCCGGCCGCGTCGAGATCGGCGTGCCGGTGGATCTGCCGTTCACCGACATCAACAAGATCCTGGCGGCGCAGTTCGCCGGCAAGACCTTCCCGGAAGACAAGGACAGCGCCGTCGCGGTGACCGTCAAGCGCGCCACCGTCGCCGCCGCAGGCGATCGCCTGTTGATCTCGCTGGTGGTGGACGCCAAGGAGAAACGAAGCTGGTTCGGGCTCGGCGCCGACGCCACCGTGAATATCTGGGGCAAACCGGCCCTCGATGCGAAACAACAGACGGTGCGGCTGACCGACATCAAGCTCGCGGTCGAATCCGACGCAGCCTACGGCCTGTTCGGGGCGGCGACCCGTGCCGCGATCCCTTATCTGGAAAAGGCGGTGGCGGAGAAAGCCGTCATCGACCTCAAGCCGCTCGCCGCCGATGCGCGGCAGCAGATCGGCGCCGTCGTCGCCGGTTTGCAGAAGAAGGAAGACGGCGTACGCGTCGAGGCTGCGATCAACAATCTCAGCCTTGCCGGAATCGCGTTCGATTCCACCAAGTTGCGCGTCATTGCCGAGGCCAGCGGCGCAGTGAAAGTCACGGTAACGACGCTGCCCGCCTTCTGACGCGCGTTTCTTTCCGACAGGGTGCGACAATCTGTCTTGCAGCGGGGGTGCGTTCTTGGCACAACCGCACCGGGTGGCGTGAAACGTCTCGACCACCCGCAATAAGAACAATCCAAGGAGATAGTCCTGATGAAGAAAACCGCCGCCACCCTCATGGCCGGCCTCGCCATCGCCCTTTCCGGTGGCGCAGCGCAAGCCCAGATTTCGGACGACGTGGTCAAGATCGGGGTCTTGACCGACATGTCGAGCCTGTATTCGGACGCCACCGGCAAAGGCTCGCTGATTGCAACGCAAATGGCCGTTGCCGATTTCGGCGGCAAGGTGAAGGGCAAGCCCATCGTCGTGCTGTCCGGCGATCACCAGAACAAGCCCGACGTCGGCGTCAACATCGTTCGCAACTGGGTCGACAACGACAAGCTCGATGCAGTTTTCGACGTCCCGACCTCGTCGGTGGCGCTCGCGGTGTCCACGCTGCTGACCGAGAAGAACAAGATCTTCATCAATTCCGGCGGCGGCAGTTCGGATCTCACCGGCAAGGCGTGCTCGCCGATCTTCGTCCACTACACCTACGACACCTATGCGCTGTCGAGCGTCGCCGGCAAGGCGATGGTCAAGCGCGGCGAGGACACCTGGTTCTTCCTCACCGCCGACTACGCGTTCGGCCACGCGCTGGAGCGCGATGCCACCAACATCGTCAAGGCCGCCGGCGGCAAGGTGCTCGGCGCCGTACGCCATCCACTGAACACGTCCGACTTCTCGTCGTTCCTGCTGCAAGCCCAGGCCTCGAAAGCAAAGGTGATCGCGCTCGCCAACGCCGGCGGCGACTCCACCAACGCGCAGAAGCAGGCGGCCGAATTCGGCATCACTCAGGGCGGCCAGAAGTTGATCGCGCTGCTGCAGGAGATTACCGATACGCACAGTCTCGGCCTCCAGCAGGAACAAGGCCTGATCCTCACCGACGGATTCTACTGGGACATGAACGACGAGACGCGCGCTTTCTCCAAGCGCTTCCTGGAGAAAGTCGGCCACATGCCGACGATGATCCAGGCCGGGCTCTATTCGGCGACGATGCACTACCTGAAGGCCATCGACGCCATTGGCACCGATGACACCGCCAAGGTGATGGCGAAGATGAAGGCGACGCCGATCAACGACTTCTTCGCCAAGAACGGTCACATCCGCGAGGACGGCCGCATGGTGCATGACATGTATCTGTTCGAAGTGAAGAAGCCTTCCGAATCCAAGGGCGAATGGGACCTCTACAAGCTGCTCGCCACGGTGCCGGGCGACCAGGCCTTCCGCCCGATGAGCGAGGGCGGCTGCCCGTACATCAAGAAGTAAGCGCGACGTAGGGTTTGATCCAACTACGTTGGATCAAACCCGTCGTTTATCTTTCTCCTTGAGCAGGATCGACGAAGGGCCGGACGACACTGTCGTCCGGCCCTCTTTCATGCGCGATTCACATTCAGCGAACCGCTTACGTCGAATACTTGAACTCCGGCATCGCCTTCAGCTCGTCCTTCGTCGCACTGAACACGCCATGGTCGGGATACCACGGATTGGGTTTCGCGGCCGGCGTCGTGGCCGCACCGGTGGTCGTGGTCGTGGCCGGACGGCCGGTCATGCCTGTCGATCCCGCACCGTTGCTTGCGGTCGCCGCAGGCACCGGCGTATCGACCCATTTGATCTTCTCGAACGGCACCGCGACATAATGCTCACCCATGCCGAGGAAGCCGCCGACACCGATCACCGCCGCGACGATCTTGCCTTCCTTGTCGAGCAGGAGATCATTCACCGAGCCGAGGCTCTCGTTGCCGTCGTTATAAATCTTCAAACCGACAACCTTCGACGCGCGCCATTGACCCTGATGCGACATCGTGTCGGAGGCCGGAGCCGTTGTCGTCGCGGCCGGCGGCGTTGTGGTGCTCGGGCTCGTTGGTGATTGCGCCAGCGCTGCGGTCGCCAGCATCGTCGATCCAACCAATACAGTCATCATGGACTTCGCAATCATGTGTGCTCTCCCTTCTGCGAAACTCTGCGGAGTGAACGAGCGAGCAAGACGGATGTTCCGATAATGGAATGCAATGATGTCGCGAAGCGCGAAAGACTGGTGGTCCGATTTCAACATTTACCTTCCATCACCGCGGGCTATTAGCAAATGTTGAAATCAAGGAACCATCAGCAAATATATGTCGCCAATGAAGTTTCGGGTTCGGCATTTGCCGAGCGAACGCTGCACGACGGGAGCGAATGTCAAATCCGCTTCCCTGGGTTGCAGTCCTGGAAATGAAACCGCGGGAACTAATTCGATACTTGCGTTCCGTCGAA
Organism: Xanthobacteraceae bacterium; assembly: GCA_049647485.1. Taxonomy (GTDB): domain Bacteria; phylum Pseudomonadota; class Alphaproteobacteria; order Rhizobiales; family Xanthobacteraceae; genus 62-47. Next base: position 3,450 of record JBARXT010000236.1, on the reverse strand, counting down.
GCATGCGAGGCCGCATGTCGCACCCATGCGCGGCATCATTCCGATCATTGAACTCAGATCGCGACGCTATCGCGTCAGAAGCTGCCCCAATATGGCGGCACGCTGTAGTAGCGATGCAGGTCTTCTTCCTGCGAACGATCGCCCCAGTCGAAATCCTTGTCGACCAGAAATGACGGCGCCTTCTTGAGTTCGTCATCGGAAATATCGAGCTGATAGGCTTCGTGCTCGCGGCTGTATGTCAGACGCGCCCAGGGCAGCGGCAGCAGATTGGCGCCGAGGCCGAGAAAGCCGCCGAAGCTGAGGATGGCGTAGGATACCTTGCCGCTGATCTTGTCGATCATCAGTCGTTCGATATGACCGATCTTTTCGCCGTTCGGGCGCCGCACGGCGGTGCCCTCGACACGGTCGCTGGCAATCAAACTATGAGGTTTCTTCATCACCTGATCGAGGGTCATGGCTGCCTCCCTGATGAGCCTGATGAAATCTCCAGACCAACGCCCCGCGCGCGCGCAAGTTCCGCTGCCGGACGATGTGCGCTGCCCTGCCAATGCCACAGTTCGCGGCGCATAAGGAACCGATCGCGCCATGATTTCGACTGCCCAGCGCCCGTTGCGACAACTGAAACACCATTTGGACACGCCCATGAAACCTGCCGTGCTGTGCGCTGCGCTTGCCATCGGATGTTCCATGTCGTTCGGCGGCAGCGCGTGGGCGCAGCGTGCCAACTACGAGGCGATGGTGGCGGAGCATGCGCGGGCCAATGGCATTCCGGAGGCGCTGGTGCATCGCGTGATCGTGCGCGAGAGCCGCTATCAGCCGCATCTGGTCGGGCGCGGCGGCACCATCGGCCTGATGCAGATCAAGCTCGCGACCGCGCGCGGCCTCGGATACACCGGCACCGCCGCCGGATTGCACGATCCCAACACCAACCTGACTTACGCCGTGCGCTATCTCGCCGGCGCCTACCGCGCCGCCAACGGCAACGCCGACCGCGCGGTCCGCTACTACGCCGCCGGCTATTACTATGCCGCCAAGCGCCAGCGGCGACACCATGGCGGCCGTCACGATGCGCAAGCCCGCGCGATGCGCGCTGGCACGCCGCTCTCGATCCTTCCTCCCGAGTAGCGCCCGACGAACAGCTGTTCGACACGCATTCAATCGCGGCGTCGTTTCGGATAAGGTCGGCGACGCACGACATCGATCGTGGCTCGCGAGACCAACGCCATGCATCATTTGACGTCCCTCTCCGGCTTCCTCGGCGGCGCGCTGATCGGATTAGCCAGCGCACTCCTGATGCTGCTGACCGGCCGTATCGCCGGCATCAGCGGCATCTTCGGTGGGTTGTTCACGGCTCGCGCGATCGATCGCGGCTGGCGGCTCGCCTTCATCGTTGGCCTGATCGCCACGCCGTTACTGGCAACGCTCGGCGGCGCAACCTTGCCGATGCCGGCAATGCCGGCGAGCTATGTCGTGATCGCGATCGCAGGTCTGCTGGTCGGGGTCGGCACCCGCATGGCCAGTGGCTGCACCTCCGGCCACGGCGTCTGCGGCACTGCGCGGCTATCGACGCGCTCGATCACCGCCACCTTCACATTCATGATCGTCGCCATCGCCGTCGTGGCGGCAACGCGCCATCTTGGCGGGAGTTGAGATCATGCCGCAGCTTCTCGCCACCTTTGGATGCGGGCTTTTGTTCGGCGCAGGCCTGTTGATCTCGGGCATGACGCAGCCGGACAAAGTGCTCGGCTTCCTCGACATCTTCGGCGCATGGGATGCGACACTGGCCTTCGTCATGGCCGGCGCGGTGATCGTCACCAGCCTCGGCTTCGCCCTGGCGCGACGACGCGACGCACCGATCCTCGCAGGCAAACTGCAATGGCCAACGCGCAATGATATCGACGCGCCGTTAATCACCGGCGCAACGCTGTTCGGCATCGGCTGGGGGCTGGTCGGGCTTTGTCCCGGCCCCGCCATCGTCAACCTCGCCAGCTTCAGCCTGCCGGTGATCGTGTTCGTGGTTGCCATGGCGGCCGGGATGGTCGGCTTCGACCTCTGGCAACGACGCGCATCGACACCGGTGACCACCGCCACTGTGTCGGCGGACGGCTGATCGTCGCACTTGCGGCATTTGACAGTTCAGCGGCGGTTGGCCACGCTGGCATTCGACAGTCTGCCTTTGCTGGAAGCCCCATGTCCAACGCACCGCATTTCGATATCGATGTCCGCGAATTCTGGAACGATCCCTACCCCGCGCTGAAGCGGATGCGCGCCGAGGCGCCGATCGCCTTCATTCCGCAACTGGGCTCGACCATCTTCACGCGGCGCGACGACATCTTCGTCTCCGAGAAACAGATCGAGGTATTTTCCTCGCACCAGCCCGCAGGCCTGATGAATGTGCTGATGGGCCACAACATGATGCGCAAGGACGGCGACGCGCATATGTCGGAACGTGCCGCGATGTTTCCCGCGGTGTCGCCGCGCACCGTGCGCGATACCTGGCGCTCGCAATTCCAGGCGCATGCGTATCGCATTCTCGACGACCTCACGCCGCAAGGCCGCGCCGATCTGTGCAGGGCGTTCGCGCTGCCGCTGTCGGCGGAATGCCTCAAGCACATCACCGGCCTGACCAATATGCGCTATCAGGACATGGATGCGTGGTCGCAGGCGATGATCGACGGCATCGCCAACTATACCGGCGACAAGGCGGTGGAAGCGCGCTGCAACGCCGCCACCGCCGGCATCGACGCCGCCATCGACGACATGATCCCGGTGGTGACGAAGCATCCGAACCAGAGCATCCTCAGCGTGCTGCTGGCTGCGGGCATGGCGATGGACAGCATCCGCGCCAACATCAAACTGGCGATTTCCGGCGGGCAGAACGAACCGCGCGACGCCATCTCCGGCACCATCTGGGCGCTGCTGACGCATCCCGATCAACTCGCACTGGTGCGCGATGGCCAAGCAAAATGGATCGAGGTGTTCGAGGAATATGCGCGCTGGATCGCGCCGATCGGCATGTCGCCGCGCCGCGTCGCCAAGCCGTGGACCTACGGCGGCGTCGATTTCGAACCGGAAGACCGCGTGTTCTTCATGTTCGGTTCGGCCAATCGCGACGAAGCCTGTTTCCCCGATCCGGAAACCTTCGACATCACTCGCGACACGGCCAAGAGCATCGCCTTCGGCGCCGGGCCGCATTACTGCGCGGGCGCTTGGGCCTCACGCGCCATGGTCGCCGACGTCGCGTTGCCGAGCATCTTCGCCAGGCTGAAGAACTTGCGGCTCGACGAGGCCGAGCCGGTGCGCATCGGCGGCTGGGCATTCCGTGGCCTGCTCAACTTGCCTGTCGTGTGGGACACGGCGTGACGTCGTCGTCGCCATAACAAAAACCCTGCTTCCGGGCGCCCGGAAGCAGGGTTTTTGTTATGGCGACGACGACGTCACGCCGTGTCC
>JBARXT010000235.1:0-20020 GCA_049647485.1 Xanthobacteraceae bacterium | reverse complement strand
GGCAACGACCGGCGGGGGCGTCGGCGGCCAGCCTGCCCAGATCGCCGCGCCGATAACGCCGCAAGCGGCCAGCGCGCCGATCAAGGCTGCGGTCACCGCCATTGCCGCTCTCGGCGCGGGCGATGCGGCCGGTGTTTCGGTGCTGCTCTGAGCGGAGTTTTCAACCGGCTCCTCGCGCGGTGGCTCGCCCTCGGTGGTATCGGTTGCGGTCGCGGAGGTCTCGGCGGGTTCGCGGGAAATTTCGGTAGCCTCGAGATCGATCGTCGGCGGCGTGCGCTTGGGCCGGCTGGACTCCGGAGTGGCCTGGGGAGTTTCAGCTTGGTCATCGACCATCGTGACGGTTCCTCAACTCCAGATGATGCCTGTGGAGGATCGACCTCCGGCCCGATTCGGCGCAACCCTGCTTAACCCGATTGCGGCCGCAGTGCACGGTCGAGCACATTCAACAGCGCATCTTCGTCCGGCGCGCCCGCGACTGCAACCTGCGTGGCCCCGGCTTCCCGGAGTACGGCCGCGACATTGGCGGATATGCAGCAATGGGGCACCGCAAGCGCCATGATTTCCAGCCCGGCGGCACGCGCCGCGGCGACGAAGGCATGGGCGCTGCGGGCCGAATAATGCAATACCGCTTCGATATGGCCGGCGGTGAAGGCCGCGCAAACGTCCTCGGGTAGATCCGGTGTGGCGATCATGCGATAGGTCGTGACGGTGACCACATCGAAACCGAATGGGCTCAATTCGTCATCAAGATTCACCGCGCGATCTGCAGCGGCGAGATAAAGCAGTCGTGCGGATTTCTTCAGCATCTTGGCGCGCGCCTGCGCCACGACGAGATCGCGCAGCGATGCACCGTCGCCGCTTGCAGCCACCACGCTGCCGAAGCCGAGATCGCGTGCGGCCTGCGCGGTGCGTTCGCCGACCGCATAGAGCGGCGTTTTCAGCCAGCGTAGTCGTGCCGATGTTTCGGCAAGCGCGCGCAACGCGTTGCTGCTGGTCGCCAGCACGGCGTCGAAACGCGCATCGGGTTCCAGTTCGAACGGGACCGGCTCGAAGCGCAGCATCGGCGCCAGCAACACGTCTAAGCCTTTGCTGCGCAGCGCCGTCGCCGTGGTGGCGTTGTCCGGCGCGGGACGGGTGACGAGCAGGGCCACGTCAGCTTCCGGCGCCGGAGAACAACGTGAAGAATTTCTCGCCGGCCTGCGCGCGCAATTCACGCGCGGCGTCGGTGCCGAGCGCGATGGCGTCGGCGCGCGTGCCTTCACGCGTTGTCTCGTAGGACTCGCGACCGTCCGGCGAGATGATGAGGCCGCGAAAATGAATCCGCTCGCCGTCGACGCGGCAGTGGCCGCCGATCGGCGTGCGGCAGGAGCCGTCCAGCAGCGCGAGGAAACTGCGTTCGGCGCTGAGCGCGACATCGGTGTCGGCGTCGGCGATGGCTTTGACGAACGCATTGGTGCGGTCGTCGTCGCGGCGCGACTCGATGGCGATGGCGCCTTGACCGACCGCCGGCAAGAATTCGTCGATGCTGAAAATGCGCGTCGCTTTGTCAGTGAGGCCGAGGCGTTTCAAGCCGGCGAGCGCCAGCAGCGTCGCATCGGCCTCGCCGTCCGCGAGCTTGCGCAAGCGCGTTTCGACATTGCCGCGCATCACCTCGACCTTGAGGTCGGGCCGCAGCCGCAGGACCATGGCCTGACGCCGCAAGGAGGCGGTGCCGACCACGGCGCCCGCCGGCAGATCCGCAAGCGAAGCTGCCGTGTGGCTGATGAAGACATCGCGCGGATCTTCACGTGGCAGGAACGCCGAGAGCCAGGTGGCGTCCGGCAGAAACGTCGGCACGTCCTTGGAGGAATGCACGGCGAGATCGATGCTGCCCGCCAGCAGCGCCTCCTCGATCTCCTTGGTGAACAGGCCCTTGCCGCCGGATTCCGCCAAGGTGCGGTCCTGGATCGCGTCGCCGCTGGTGCGGATCACGCGAATGGCGATCCGCTCTGCATCGACACTATGGGCGCGCGCCAGTCGGGCGCGGACGTCATGGGCCTGCGCTAGCGCCAAGGGGCTGCCGCGCGTGCCGATGGTCGTCAGAATGTCACCTTCGGTTCTGGATTGTTCGCCGGAAGATTGCACCCTGTGGCCTCGCAATGCTACGCAAATGAAGAAGGGCAGACAAACGCCGGTTTGACCGCAAACGCAAGGGCTTGCATTGGCTGACGACACCTCGACGCTGGTTCTGGGGATTGAGACCACCTGCGACGAAACCGCCGCCGCGGTGGTCGAGCGCCGTGGCGACGGCTCCGGCCGCATGTTGTCCAATATCGTGCGCTCGCAGATCGCGGAACACGCGCCGTTCGGTGGCGTGGTTCCCGAAATCGCAGCCCGCGCCCATGTCGATCTTTTGGACGGCATCGTCGCCGGCGCCATGAAGGAGGCCGGCATCGGCTTCGACACGTTGTCGGGCGTCGCCGCCGCCGCCGGGCCGGGGCTGATCGGCGGCGTCATTGTCGGCCTCACCACCGCCAAGGCCATCGCGCTGGTCGCAGGCCGGCCGCTGATCGCGGTCAATCATCTGGAGGCGCACGCGCTGACGCCGCGCCTGACCGACGCGCTGGCATTTCCCTACTGCCTGTTTCTCGCTTCCGGCGGCCACACCCAGATCGTCGCGGTGCTCGGCGTCGGCAATTATGTGCGAATCGGCACCACGGTCGACGATGCCATCGGCGAGGCCTTCGACAAGGTCGCGAAGATGCTGGGACTGCCCTATCCCGGCGGTCCGCAGGTCGAGCGCGCGGCAAGTCGTGGCGATGCGGCGCGATTCCAGTTTCCCCGGCCGATGATGGGTCGCCCCGACGCCAACTTCTCGCTGTCGGGATTGAAGACCGCTGTGCGCAACGAGGCGAGCCGCATGACGCCGCTGCAACAACAGGACATCGACGACCTCTGCGCCGGCTTTCAGGTCGCGGCGCTGGAATCGATGGCGGACCGGCTTCGTGTCGGACTGCGGTTGTTCGCGGAGCAATTCGGTGAACCGACGGCGCTGGTCGCGGCCGGCGGCGTCGCCGCCAATCAGGCGTTGCGTACGGCATTGCAGGACGTCGCCGCGCAGGCGGGGACTCAACTGGTGATGCCGCCGCCGGTACTATGCACCGACAACGGCGCGATGATTGCGTGGGCCGGCGCGGAGCGGTTGGCGCTCGGCCTCACCGATGCGCTTGGCGCGCCGCCGCGCGCGCGCTGGCGGTTAGATGAGAATGCGGTGGTGCCGCCGCAATTCGCCAACACCCGCGCCAATAGCTGACGCATGACAAGCGATGCGCCATATCGTTCCGTCGCGGTGATCGGCGCCGGCGCATGGGGCACGGCGCTCGCCAGCGCCGCCGCGCGTGCGGGACGCGATGTGATGCTCTACGCGCGCGATCCGGCGCAGGCGCAAGCGATCCAACTGGCGCATGAGAACAAGCGATTACCGGGCATGGCGATCGATGTCGCCATTGAGGTGACCAGCGATATTGCGCGCGCCGCGCGGGCCGATATTGTGCTGCTGGCGGCGCCGGCGCAGGCCACGCGTGAAGCCGCGACGGGATTGAAGCCGCATCTGCGTGAGAGCACGCCGGTGGTCGCCTGCGCCAAGGGCATCGAGCGCGGCAGCCGCCAATTCATGACCGAAGTGATCGCGGAAGCGGTGCCACAGGCCACGCCCGCGATCCTGTCCGGTCCCGGTTTCGCCGACGATGTCGCGCGCGGGCTTCCGACGGCGGTGACGCTGGCGACGAGCGACGATGCGCTGGCGCAGGCACTGGTTCACGCCCTCGGCTCGGCGACGTTTCGCCCCTATCACACCACCGACATTCGCGGCGTTGAGATCGGCGGAGCGGCCAAGAACGTGCTGGCGATCGCGGCGGGCATCGTCGCGGGGCGGCAACTCGGCGCGTCGGCGCTGGCGGCGCTGACGACGCGCGCTTTCGCCGAATTGATGCGGCTCGGGCTCGCCTGCGGCGCGCGAACCGAAACCATCTCCGGTCTCTCGGGACTGGGCGATCTGATCCTGAGTTGCTCCAGCCCGCAGTCGCGCAATTTTTCGCTCGGCATCGCGCTCGGGCGCAACGAGCAGCCGGCGCGCGAAAAACTCAGCGAGGGTGAATTCACCGCGCCGGTGTTGGCCGAACTGGCCGCCGTGAGCGGCGTCGATATGCCGGTTGCGAATGCGGTCGCCGCGATCCTCGCCGGGACGGTGACCATCGACGCGGCGATCCGGCAACTGTTGGCGCGGCCTTTCCGCGCGGAGGGATGAGCCTCTTTCGTCGTGCCCGCGCTTGTCGCGGGCATCCACGTCTTGATAGGGAAGATGGATGAAGGCTGCTGGCCGGCTTTGTCCGGCCATGACGAGAAAGAAACGTGAGCGTCATGAATTACTGGCTGGTGAAATCGGAGCCGTCGGTGTGGTCGTGGGATCAGCAGGTGGCGAAGGGCGCCAAGGGCGAAGCCTGGACGGGGGTGCGTAATCACAGCGCCAAGCTGAACATGATGGCGATGAAGAAGGGCGACCGCGCCTTCTTCTATCACTCCAACGAAGGCAAGGAGATCGTCGGTATCGCCGAGATCGTGCGCGAGCATTATCCCGATCCGACCGACAAAACCGGAAAATTCGTCTGCGTCGACATCGTCGCCGACAAGCCGTTGCAAACGCCGGTGTCGCTGGAAGACGTCAAGAAAGAGAAACGTCTCGAGGACATGGCGCTCATAAAACTGTCGCGGCTGTCGGTGCAGCCGGTGACGAGCGCGGAATGGAAGATCGTCTGCAAGATGGGCGGATTGTGACGACACGGGCGGACCGGATCGGTTCGACCTTTTCGGCAATCCATCCTTCTTTTTAAGAAGCGGATGGATACGCGGGTCAAGCCCGCGTATGACGCATGAATGTGTTGCAAACCCATCTCCGATCGCACGGCCTTCATCCTCGCCAATACGCGGTTGCGGCCGGTGCCGCTGGTGCCGGAAATTTCGCTGCATATCGCGGACGAAGCGGTCCCGCTTTGGCAGAAAACCGAAGAAGATCTCGGCGAGATGGGTCTGCCGCCACCGTTCTGGGCTTTTGCCTGGGCCGGCGGTCAGGCCTTGGCGCGCTATGTTCTTGACCATGCGGAGATCGTGCATGGCAAGGACATTCTGGATTTGGCGTCGGGTTCGGGGTTGGTTGGAATTGCTGCAAAGATGGCGGGTGCGCGGTCCGTTTGCGCGGCCGACATCGATAGCTTCGCGTGTGTGGCGATTGGTATCAATGCGCAGGTCAACGCAGCCACTTTATCGGTGACAACCGACGATCTGCTCGCCGCACCGGACCACGGCAATTGGGATGTTATTCTCGCCGGCGATATTTTCTACGAACGCGATACGGCCGAACGTGTTTTCGCGTTCCTGTCCTGGCACGCGGAGCGCGGAGCGACGGTCCTGATCGGGGATCCTGGTCGTGCATATTTGCCCACCGCACATCTGGCGAAGCTTGCGGAATACCGGGTCGAGGTCACGCGCGAACTGGAGGACAACACGATTAAGCGGACATCGGTCTGGACCTTCGGCGAGATCGGTCCTCAAACCAACCAAGCAGCGTAAAATTTTATTCTTTTTCAGTGGCTTAGAAGATGTCCGCAGCGCCCGAAATGTGAGATGCCCGGATGTCTATGAAGGTAGCACCGTGAGGGCCGTCGAAAGTCCTATGTCTTTCGGCTTGTAGCCATTGGGTGCGCAGACGCATAATTGATACAACAGCGAAAATCGAATTGGCCGCCAGCGCCGCGTCGAAGCCGGGGCGGGCGGCGTAGCGTGGAGGAAATGATGTCCGAGAAGGTTTACGACGTTCCTGCAGACTGGGCCAAGCGGGCCTATGTCGACGAGGCCAAGTACAATGAGATGTACGCGCGCTCGGTCAAGGACCCGGACGGCTTCTGGCTGGAACAGACGAAGACCCTCGACTGGACCAAAGCACCCACCAAGGCCGGCAACTGGTCGTTCGCGCCCGGCAATATTTCGATCAAGTGGTTCGAGGACGGCGTCCTCAACGCGAGCTACAACTGCATCGACCGTCATCTGGAAAAGCGCGGCGATCAGGTCGCGATCATCTTCGAAGGCGACGATCCGGGCGTCAGCAAGAAGGTCACCTACAAGCAACTGCATCAGGAAGTCTGCAAGTTCGCCAATGTGCTGAAAGCGCACGGCGTCAAGAAGGGCGACCGCGTCACCATCTATCTGCCGATGATCCTCGAGGCGGCTTACGCGATCCTCGCCTGCGCCCGCATCGGCGCGCCGCATTCGGTGGTGTTCGGCGGCTTCTCGCCGGATTCACTGGCCGGTCGCATCAAGGACGCGGCGTCCACCATCGTCATCACCGCCGACGAAGGCCTTCGCGGCAGCAAGAAGGTGGCGCTGAAGGACAACGCCGATGCGGCCGCCGACAAGGCCGGCGGCGTCAAGACCATGATTGTGGTGCGGCACACCGGCGGTAAGGTCAACATGCAGGCGGGCCGCGACGTTTATTATGATGAAGCGGTGAAGTCGGTCAGCGCCGATTGCCCGTGCGAGCCGATGAATGCCGAGGATCCGCTGTTCCTGCTCTATACGTCGGGTTCCACCGGCCAGCCGAAGGGCGTGCTGCACACCACCGCAGGCTATCTGCTGCACGTCTCGCTGACGCACAAGTACACCTTCGATTATCACGACGGCGACATCTACTGGTGCACCGCCGACATCGGCTGGGTGACCGGCCACAGCTACATCATCTACGGCCCGCTCGCGAACGGCGCCACCACGCTGATGTTCGAAGGCATTCCGACCTATCCGGATATCTCGCGGTTCTGGAATGTGGTCGACAAGCACCAGGTCAATATCTTCTACACCGCGCCGACCGCGATCCGTTCGCTGATGCAGGCCGGCGACGCGCCGGTGAAGAAGACCTCGCGCAAATCGCTGCGGCTGCTGGGTTCGGTCGGCGAGCCGATCAATCCGGAAGCATGGGAATGGTATCACCGCGTCGTCGGCGACGATCGCTGCCCGATCATCGACACCTGGTGGCAGACCGAAACCGGCGGCACGTTGATCGCGCCGCTGCCCGGCGCAACCAAGCTCAAGCCGGGTTCGGCGACCAAGCCGTTCTTCGGCGTGGTGCCGGCGATCGTCGATGGCGACGGCAAGGTGCTGGAAGGCAAGTGCGAGGGCAACCTGTGCATGGCGCGCTCGTGGCCCGGCCAGTTGCGCACCGTCTACGGCGACCATGCCCGTTTCGAGCAGACCTATTTCTCGACCTACAAGGGCATGTATTTCTCCGGCGACGGCTGCCGCCGCGATGCCGACGGCTATTACTGGATCACCGGCCGCGTCGACGACGTCATCAACGTCTCCGGTCACCGCATGGGCACCGCCGAGGTCGAAAGCTCGTTGGTCGCGCATGAAGCGGTGTCGGAAGCTGCCGTGGTCGGCTATCCGCACGACATCAAGGGCCAGGGCATTTACGCCTATGTGACGCTGATGGCCGATGTCGAGCCGAGCGAGCAGTTGCGCAAGGATCTGGTGGCGTGGGTGCGCAAGGACATCGGGCCGATCGCTTCGCCGGACCTGATCCAGTTCGCGCCCGGCCTGCCCAAGACGCGCTCCGGCAAGATCATGCGCCGCATCCTGCGCAAGATCGCCGAGGACGAGCCGGGCAGCCTCGGCGACACCACCACTCTGGCCGATCCGACGGTGGTGACCGATCTAGTCGACAATCGCCAGAACAAGAAGGCGTAGGGCGGGTGCTTTAAGGCAGTTTGCGTTTTGACGGAAACATCTCAATTCGTCATGCCCGGCCTTGTGCCGGGCATCCACGTCTTGAAACCCTCGCAAGGTCAAAGACGTGGATGGCCGGGACGAACCCGGCCATGATGCGTTGTTAATTCTGTCGGAGCGAAACTTGCTCTAATTCCCCCTAAGACCCGATGCTCACGCAAATGTCAGAGGTTCCTGCCTCTGACTTTTTGTTTTTGGCGCGGGTGTTGTTTCCCGGACGTTTACTTTATCGGCGAGATTTTCTTTTGATGCGCCCGCGCCGTGAAGGCATGGCGTCGGCGGCAACCGTTTGGTCAGCGCCGCCGGTTAAATTCAGTTGAAGCGATCCTTGGCGCGGTGTGGCCGCGTGACGTGAATGGATGAGTTGTTGGCGGAGTGATCGATGACGATCAAGGTTGCGGTGGCGTTTGCCGCCATGGTGGGAGCGATTCCGCTGGCCAGCGTGCCGGCGCAGGCGCGGCCGGATCTGGTGGCGTTTCGCGGGGGCTATTCGCCCGGCACCATCGTCGTGAAGACCAACGAACGGCGGCTTTATCTGGTGCTCGATCAGGGGTACGCGGTGCGCTATCCGGTCGGGGTCGGCAAGGCCGGCAAGCGCTGGGCCGGTGCAACCCATATCAGCGGCAAGTACCAGCATCCGGCGTGGTCGCCGCCCGCCGAAGTGAAACGTGACAACCCGCGCATTCCCGACGTCATCCCCGGCGGTTCGCCCGCCAACCCGATGGGCGTGGCGGCGATGACGCTCGCCGGCGGCGAATACGCCATTCACGGCACCAACCGGCCCGGCTCGGTCGGCGGCTTCGTCTCCTACGGCTGCGTTCGCATGTTTAATGAGGACATCACCGACCTCTATCAGCGGGTCTCGGTGGGTACGCCGGTGGTGGTGACGCGTTAGGGAATGATCCCGAAAAGTGGAAGCCGGTTTTCGGGAAAGATCATGCCCAAGAATCAAACTCCCTCCTAATCAAGCAAATTCAGCACCAGCCGCCGCGATGACCGCCGCCGTAGCGGCGCACTTGCTCTGCGGCCAATAACGCCTCCGACACGTTCGGCGTCCGGCGTGTGGCCGCATCCGCCACCACGCGGCCGTTGTACTTGTCCGGGCCGATATTGAAAATCGTCACCTCGCCCTCGGCCAATAGTTTGCGCAGCGCGCCGCTTGCGGCCTGTGCCATGCGCCATTCCTCGGCGCAGGCAGCCTTCAGTTCGGGCGCGTCGATGCCGCGCAGACGGACCCGGGTCACCATGTCGAGGCCGGGCCACAGATGCACCCGCGCCTCGAAGGTATCGCCATCGATGGTTCGCAGCACATCGACGGGATGGCGTCCACCTGAACTGCCGGCATGGGACAACACCATCTGGGTGTCGCGGTCGGCAGTTGTCTCTATTGCGGGCTTCGGAAACGCCGCGTCGCCGCGCCAATGCTTGAGTCCCGGCAGCATGGTGCCGGCGGCGACGCCGATGACGAAGATCCACGGCAGCACCACGGCCCAGCCGCTGCGGCTGCCGCGGAATGGATATATTCTTCGTACTGGGTACATATTCCTAATATGGCGCAAGTCGATCGGATTCACAACAGCAACCATTGGTTGCAAATGCAATGTTTCCACAGCCGGTCATCCCGGCATGATCGACTGCAAGGTCTTAAAAATCCGACGCGATGCCCTTGATTTCCCAATCGCCGAAGCGCGTCGGCTCCGGCCCCTTCGGGCCGTTGAATTCCGGCGCGGCGGGTTTGGCATTGGCGGCCGCTGCTGCGCGGCGCGCTTCCGCCTCAGTCAGTGCGCGCTTTGCGGCATCGGAGAGCGGCTTGCGGGGGGCGTCGGTGGTGGCGGGGGCCGATGGTTCTGGCATGACGCGAATGTCCCTTGGTGTGTCGGCAACCGAATGCGTGACAGATGGTACGCGTGAACCGTGCCGTGATCGTCGGCATGTATATAGTTCGAATTCTTACATTTGGCATATTCGCGTGCCACGAAAATGCATCGCGCGATCGAGAGCGCGCCGACCGATCCTTCTTCACCGTTCACAGCGATACTTCCCGCCCATGCCGCTTTCGAGATACGCACCACCCGCCGAGGTGCCCGGACTAGCCGCGCGTCGCATCGCCGCCGATATTCTCGATGGTGTTCTGCACAAGCGACGCACGCTCGATGAGCAGCTTGATGGTCCGGCCGCGCATCCGGGCCTGAAGGCGCTGGCGGATCGCGATCGGGCCTTGATGCGCCGGCTGGTGGCGACGATTCTGCGCCGTCTCGGCACGCTCGGGCATGTACTGTCGCGGCTGCTCGATCGTGGCGTGCCAACCGATGCGCCGCGCGCGCAAAGCGCCTTGCTGATCGGCACGGCGCAGATTTTGTGGATGGACGTGCCCGATCACGCCGCCGTCGATCTCTCGGTCCGCCTGGTGCAGGCGGATCGTCGCGCCGCGAAATATGCCGGTCTGGTCAACGCCGTGTTGCGCCGTTGCGCGCGCGAAGGGCAATCGCTGATCGACGAGGTGAAGGAGCAGGCGCTCGACGTCCCGCCGTGGTTGCTGGCGCGCTGGAGCGCGCATTATGGCGAGGCGACGGCAAAGGACATCGTGGCCGCCATCGGTCATGAGCCGCCGCTCGATCTGACGGTGAAGTCCGACGCCGAACAGTGGGCGAGCCGCCTCCATGGCGAGGTACTACCGACCGGCACCGTGCGCACGCCGCTGCACGGTTCGGTGACGATGCTGCCCGGCTTCAATGAAGGACAGTGGTGGGTGCAGGATGCGGCCGCCGCGTTGCCGGTGCGCCTGTTCGGCGATCTGACCGGACGCACCGTGGTCGATCTCTGTGCGGCGCCCGGCGGCAAGACCGCGCAACTGGTTCAGGCCGGCGCGCAGGTTACAGCGCTCGATCGCTCGCCGGCGCGGGTCGCGCGGTTGCGCGGCAATCTCGCGCGGCTGTCGTTCGAGGCTGAGAGTTTAGCGGCCGACGCCTGCGAATGGACCACGGAGAAATCGTTCGACGGTGTATTGATCGATGCGCCGTGCACCTCGACCGGCACCGTTCGCCGCCATCCCGACGTCGCCTGGCTCAAGCAGGAATCCGACATCGCGGCGCTGGCGGTGCAGCAGGCACGATTGATCCGGCGCGGGTTGGCGCTGCTCAAGCCGGGCGGCACGCTGGTCTATTGCACCTGCTCGCTGGAGCCGGAGGAGGGCGAACAAGTGGTCGCAAGCCTGCTGGCCGACGAATCAGGCGTGCGGCGGCAGCCGGTCGACCCGACGGAACTCGCCGGATTAACCGAACTGGTGACCCCGGAAGGCGATGTGCGAACACTGCCGTCGCATTTGCCGCACGCTGATCCCGCCTTTGGCGGGCTCGACGGCTTCTATGCCGCGAGGCTGATAAAGGGCTGATATAAAACATCTTTTCTGACGACTGCGGGTGTCGTTTCGGCTGGCCGGAGGCGGCCGTGCCGCCTCCCTGGAGCGCAATCAGGGACCTCAAGGGTGCCCTTGGCCGCGTTTCCGGATTAAGAAGGATTCGCAGCTAAATTCCATCAAGTCAGATTTGATTCAGGATATCGCCGCGTGTCGATCGCACAACGCAGACGCCTATCGACGTTGATTCTCGGCCGTTTCGCGCGGTCGGCGATGTCGCGCGTCGGCCGTCCGGCGGCGTTGGCGGGTTTGTGGCCCGGCCGCACCGATCGCCTGATCATCGCGCCGCACGACCTGCGGACGGCGGATGCAACCCGCGCCGCCGAAATCTATGCCGGGCGCTTCGTCTTCGCCGGCAAGATCGTGACCTGCCACAGTCGCTCGATCTTCGATCTCGAGCCGCCGTCCGAGGATTGGGATGCGGCACTGCTCGGCTTCGGTTGGTTGCGGCATCTGCGCGCCGCCGATACCGCGATCACCCGCGCCAATGCGCGCTCGCTGGTGGACGACTGGATATCCAATCCGCCGCGCCGGCGGCCACTCTCCCGGCGTGCCGACGTGCTGTCGCGCCGTGTCATATCGCTGCTGTCGCAGGCCCCGCTGGTGCTCAGCGAGACCGACAATAAATTCTATCGCCGCTATCTGCGCAGTCTCGCGCGCGACATTCGTCATCTGCGCTCCGCGGCGCTGGATATTCCCGACGGCGTGGCGCGGCTTCAGGTGCTGGTCACGCTGTGTTACGCCGCGCTGTGTCTTGCCAACCAGGCCAGCCAGATCAAGACGGCGACGCGCAAGCTCTCCGAGGAATTGCAGCGGCAGATCCTGCCCGACGGCGGCCATATCTCGCGCAATCCCAATGCGCTGATCGAACTGCTCGCGGACTTGTTGCCGCTGCGCCAGACTTTTGCAGCAAGGAACATCCCGCCGCCGCCGGCGCTTCTCAACGCGATCGATCGCATGATGCCGATGCTGCGCTTCTTCAGACATGGCGACGGCAATTTCGCATTGTTCAACGGCATGAGCGGAACGCCATCGGACTTGCTGGCGACGCTGCTTGCCTATGACGACACTCATGGCGTGCCGATGGCGACGATGCCGCACACCGGCTATCAGCGTCTCGATGCCGGCGCGACCACGGTGATCATGGACAGCGGACCGCCGCCACAGGCCAATGTCAGCCATGAAGCGCATGCCGGCTGCCTCGCGCTCGAACTGTCGTCGGGGCAGAATCGCATTGTGGTCAATTGCGGCATGCCGCTCAACGGTCGCGAAACCTGGCGCGCATTCGCCCGCGGCACGCCCGCGCATTCGACCGTGAGCTATCACGACGCGTCGTCCTGCCAGTTCGTCGAGCGCTCGTCGATGAAGCGCCTGCTGGGCGGCGCGCCGATCGTCAGCGGTCCTACCGACGTGTCGAGCGAGCGCGAATTCGTCGACGACGGCACGCTGCTGACCAGTTCGCACGACGGCTATCTCGGCCGCTTCGGCGTGATCCATACGCGCGTGCTGCTGCTCTCGAACGATGGTTTGCGGCTCGATGGCGAGGATACACTGGCGCCGCCGCACGGATCGCGCGTGCGCGGCCACGATGCGGACTATGCGGTGCGCTTCCATCTGCATCCCGCGATCAAGGCGAGCCGCCTCAGCGATGCACACGGCGTGATGCTGGTGCTACCGAACCGTGAAGTGTGGACGTTCGAGACGCCTGACGACAAGGTCGAACTCGAGGACAGCGTGTTCCTTTCCGGCAGCGACGGCGCGCGCCGCACCGTGCAGATCGTGATCCGGCAGGATGCGCGGCAGGTCGGCAATATCCGCTGGAGTTTCATCCGTTCGTCGGCATCGGCATCCGCGACGCATGCGCGTCGCAACGCACATCGCGAACCGCAATTGCCACTTTAATACGATGCTCTAAATTTCTTTTGCTTTCAGCGAACTGCAATCGTCATGCGCGGACTTGATCCGCGCATCCAATCATTTTGAGAAAGGATGGATTGCCGGATCAAGCCCCGGCAATGACAGTCAATTTTGATCAGATGATGTATCAGTGCGCCTCGTCCCAGTTGCCGGCGGCGCGGGCGTCGACGTGCAGCGGCACCGAGAGCAACACCGCCGGAAACGGCGCGTCCTGCATCACCCGCTGCACCACCGGCAGCGTTGCAACGACTTCTTTCTCGGGCACCTCGAAGATCAGTTCGTCGTGCACTTGCAGCAGCATCTGCGCCGACAGCTTCTTCTCGGCCAGTGCGTCTTCCATCCGTACCATGGCGCGGCGGATGATGTCGGCGGCGGTGCCTTGCAGCCGCGCGTTGATGGCGGCACGCTCGTTGAATGCTCGGATCGATGGATTCGACGCCTTGATGTCTGGATAATGACATTTTCGTCCGAACAGCGTCTCGACATAGCCGTGCTCGCGGCAGAAATCGCGCGTTGAATCTATGTAAGCGCGGATGCCGGGGAAGCGCTCGAAATATTTCTTGATGTAGGCGGCGGCTTCCTCGCGCGGAATGCCGAGTTGGTTGGCGAGGCCGAATGCCGAGATGCCGTAGATGATGCCGAAATTGATCGCCTTGGCGCGACGGCGGATTTCACCAGGCATGTCCTTGACCGGCACGCCAAACATCTCCGACGCAGTCATGGCATGAATGTCGAGGCCATCGTGAAACGCCTGCTTCAACACCGGAATGTCGGCGATCTCGGCGAGCAATCGCAACTCAATCTGTGAGTAGTCGGCGGAGACCAGCTTGTGGCCCGGCGTTGCCACGAACGCTCGGCGAATCTTGCGGCCGTCCTCCGTGCGCACCGGAATGTTTTGCAGGTTCGGCTCGTTGGACGACAGGCGTCCGGTGGTCGTCGCCGCCAGCGCGTAGGTGGTGTGGACGCGGTGGGTCTGCGGATGCACATATTCCGGCAGCGCGTCGGTATAGGTCGATTTCAGTTTCGACACTTGCCGCCAGTCGAGGATCAGCCGCGGAAAGGCGTGGCCCTGTTCCGCCAGTTCGTCGAGGATTGACGCGGTGGTGGACCATGCGCCGGTCTTTGTCTTCTTGCCGCCGGGCAGCCTCATCTTGCCGAACAGGATGTCACCGATCTGCTTCGGACTGCCGGGGTTGATCTCCTCGCCGGCGACCTCGCGAATTTCGGATTCAAGACGCGCGGCGGTCTGGGCGAAGTCACCGGAGAGCCGCGACAACACCTGACGGTCGATCGAGATACCGCGCCGTTCCATTCGCGCCAGCACCGGCACCAGCGGCCGCTCCAGCGTTTCGTAAACCACATTCATGCGTTCGGTGACGAGGCGCGGCTTCAACACGCGCCACAGTCTAAGGCTAAGGTCCGCGCCCTCGGCGGCATATTCGCTAGCCTTGTCGATTGCGACCTGATCGAAGGTGAGCTTGCCCTTGCCGCTGCCGACAAGGTCGCCATAGGCGAGCGCGGTGTGGCTAAGCCAGCCTTCCGAAAGGGCTTCGCGCTCATGCGAGCCACGGCCCGCATCGAGCGCGTAGGAGATCAGTTGCGCATCCTCGATGTTGCGCAACGTGATGCCATGCTGCGCCAGCAGGACCATCGCGAACTTGGTGTCGAAGCCGATCTTCAACAGACCTGCGCTTTCCAGAACAGGCCGCAGCGCGTCGAGCGCATCGTGCGTCGCCATCTGATCGGGTGCGAGACCGGCCGCGAACAAGCCGGAACCGTCGCCCGCCTGCTTGTGCGCGAGCGGAATGTAACAGGCGTCGTTCGGCCCGAGCGCCAGCGCGATGCCGCACAACTCGGCCTGCATCGGATCGATCGTCGCGGTAACGATGTCGAGCGCGACGTGGCCGGTGTCGCGAATGCGCGCGATCCATTCGTCCAACTGCACGCGCGTGCGAATGGTCTGATAGCGGCTGCGATCGACCCTGGTATTGCGCGCCTCCTCGGCGCGGCTTGCAGCGAGCGCAAGCGGCGACAGCTTTTCAGTATCAGCCTGACCGTTCGATACGGGTTTTCGGGGTGGGGGCGTGGGTTCGCCGAACAGATTGCCGGTGCCGGTTCGCGGCAGCGTTGAGGAGCCTTTGGCGCGGGCGTCCGGCTCGCCACCGAGCGCGGGTATTTGCGGCGAATCCAGCGCCGCGCCGCGCGCGAACGCGCTCTTCAAGTTGGAATCCGCCTCGATGTCGGATGGGTCGATCTGCGAATATTCGGCGACGCGGCGCGTCAGTGTCGAGAATTCCATTGCCTTCAGGAAGGCCAGCAGCTTGCGCGCGTCGGGCTCATGGACCGCGAGCTCGTCGAGCGGCACGTCGAGTGCCACCTTGTCGTCGAGCAGCACCAGTTGCCGCGAGATGCGCGCCTTCTCCGCGTTCTCGATCAGCGCCTCGCGCCGCTTGGGCTGCTTGATCTCGCTGGCGCGCGCCAGCAGCGTGTCGAGATCGCCATACTCATTGATGAGTTGCGCCGCCGTCTTGATGCCGATGCCGGGCACGCCAGGCACGTTGTCGACGCTGTCGCCGGCCAGCGCCTGCACCTCCACCACCTTCTCCGGCGGCACACCGAACTTCTCGATCACTTCCGGGATGCCGAGGCGGCGATCTTTCATGGTGTCGTACATGGTGACGCGGTCGGTCACGAGTTGCATCAAATCCTTGTCCGACGACACGATGGTCGCGGTCGCGCCGCGCGCGTCGGCCTGCCGCACATAGGTCGCGATCAGGTCGTCGGCCTCGAAGCCGATCTGTTCGAGGCAGGGCAGGTCGAATGCGCGTACCGCCTCGCGGATCAGCGCGAATTGCGGGATCAGGTCGTCTGGCGCCGGTGGCCGGTGCGCCTTGTAATCGGGATAGAGCTTGTTGCGGAACGTGATCTCGGATTTGTCGAAGACGATGGCGAGGTGGGTCGGCCGGTCGTCCTGCGGCATGTCGCGCAGCAGCTTCCACAGCATGTTGCAGAAGCCGAGCACGGCGTTGACCTGCAACCCGTCGGATTTGCGGTTCAGCGGCGGCAGCGCGTGATAGGCGCGGAAGATGTAGGACGAGCCATCCACCAGAAAGACGTGGTCGCCTTTCGATAGAGCGTTGGCGGAGGCAGGTTCGGCGGCGGGAGAGGACTTCTTCGACATGGCCGCAATGTAGGGGTTCGGCCGCCGATTTGACAGCCGTTTGGGTCGCCGATCCCCTGTTCCCGTGTTTATTCAGCCGGTTGCAGTCGTGCGGCGGGCTTACGCGGCGCGATCCCGAATGCGTCCGGCCGCTCGAACAGGAAGTTCAGCCGCGTGCCGCGGCAGACCCACCAGATCGCGACGGCTCCGGTGACCCCGATCAAGGTGACCACGGCGGAGAGCATGCCGATGTCCTGGATCACGCCGGTCTTCATCAACAGAGTCCGCGAGGTCGCCATCGGCAGGAAGAACGCCAGGTAGATGACGATGGAGTGCTCGCCGAAATAGCGGATGAAATCGAGCCAGTGTTGCCGCGCCAGCAAGGTGCCGATGGTGATGATGGCGCAGGCGCCGGCAATACCGAGCGCCAGCGAGACGACCGGCAAATCGGCGTGGCCCAAATGGGTCAGCGCGCCGTTGACGATGGCCCACAGCGCCAGCCCTGCCATGGCGAGGCCGGGAGAGGTCCGCGCCCGATCCGACAGGCGGAACACGTAACTGGCGAACAGGTATCCCGAATAGAAATAGATGAAGCGCGCGGCGAACTCGTCAATCACCGTCCAGCCGGTGGAAACATGCGCCATCTCCAGCGCCGCGCCGGCCAGCCAGATCGCGAGTGGCGGCACGCGCAGCGTCAGTTTGGTGAC
The DNA here is from genome assembly GCA_049647485.1 of Xanthobacteraceae bacterium. Taxonomy (GTDB): domain Bacteria; phylum Pseudomonadota; class Alphaproteobacteria; order Rhizobiales; family Xanthobacteraceae; genus 62-47. Next base: position 3,012 of record JBARXT010000235.1, on the reverse strand, counting down.
AATGAAGAAGATCGGCAGCAGGTAGATGAACCACAGCGTACCGAACGGATCGATGAACGACAGCAGATACAGCTTGGCAACGCCCGCCCAGCCCATCTCGGCGGCGAAGGCGGGGGCCTTGAAGCCGAACTGGATCGTCACCCAAAGCACGTAGAAATAGGCGAAATGCACCACCTTGCGATCGAGATAGGTGCGCCAGTCGCGGTCGATCACGCGCGACAGGAACAGGCCGGAGATCAGGAAGAAGTCCGGCATCCGGAACGGCCGGGCGAACTCCACGACGTGATGCATGAAACCGGTTTGGCCGGCGGCGGCCTCGACGCCCAGCACCGAATGCATCATCACCACCATGACGATGCAGATGCCCTTGGCATAATCGACCCAGTCGAGCCGGTCGGAGGCGGCTGCTGTGGAGATGGCTGTGCCGTTTCGGGTCATCGCTGTGCCTTTTGGGGTCGTTGACGCGGACATTACGGGCGAAGGGTTTCGTTCCCGTTGCGCGATACAAGGAATGTGCCGCCTTTCCGGAACCCGCTATAAGGCAGCTGTCGTAACCCGTGATTAGCGTTAACCCGTTGCCCCGCAGCCTCTTCCCTACCCCTCTGCCGATCGATGCCGTTCTCGATGATCTCGCGGCGGCCTTGGCGCGTCAGCCGACAGCGGTGCTGGTAGCACCGCCCGGCGCCGGCAAGACCACGCGGGTGCCGCTGGCGCTGCTCGACGAACCGTGGGTCGGCAACGGCAAGATCGTCGTGCTGGAGCCGCGCCGGATCGCCGCGCGCGCCAGCGCCGAACGGATGGCGCAAACGCTCGGCGAACGCGTCGGCGAGACGGTCGGCTATCGCGTGCGCTTCGGCTCGAAGGTCTCGCGCGACACCCGAATCGAGGTCGTCACCGAAGGCATTTTCGCGCAACGGATTCTGAACGATCCGGAATTGCATGGCGTCGCGGCCGTATTATTCGACGAATTTCACGAACGCTCGCTCGATGCCGATCTCGGCCTCGCACTCGCACGCGACGTGCAGGCTGGCCTGCGCGACGATCTGCGTATCCTGGTAATGTCGGCGACGCTCGACGGCGCGCGGGTCGCGGCGTTGCTCGGGGATGCCCCGGTGATCGCCAGCGAAGGCCGCGCCTTTCCGGTGGAGACGCGTTACCTCGGCCGCAAGCCGGATGCGCCGCTGGAGCGGCAGATGGCCGACGCCATCGCCACCGCGTTACGCGCCGATGCCGGCTCCGTGCTGGCGTTCCTGCCGGGCGCGGCGGAAATCCGCCGCACGCAAACAATGCTCGAAGAGCGCGTGCACGACGCCGGCGTCGATATCGTGCCGCTGTTCGGCGCGCTCGATGCGAGTGTGCAGGATCGCGCCATCGCACCGTCACCGAAAGGGCAGCGCAAGGTGGTTCTGGCGACGTCGATCGCGGAAACCTCGCTCACCATCGATGGCGTGCGCATCGTGGTCGATTCCGGGCTCGCGCGGGTGCCGCGCTACGAGCCTGACATCGGCTTGACGCGGCTGGAAACCGTGCGTGCCTCGCGCGCTGCCGTCGATCAGCGACGCGGCCGCGCCGGGCGCACCGAGCCCGGCGTCTGTTACCGGCTATGGGACGAGCCGCAAACCGTGTCGTTGCCTGCCTATACCATGCCGGAAATTCTTGCCGCCGATCTATCGTCGCTGGTGCTGGATCTGGCGCAATGGGGCGTGCACGATCCGTCAACGCTGGCGTTTCTCGATCCGCCGCCGCTGCCGGCGCTGAACGAAGCGCGGGACTTGTTGCGCCAACTCGGCGCGCTCGATGACGATGGCCGGATCACCGCGGAAGGGCGGGCGTTGCGCGCGCTCGCGCTGCCGCCGCGACTGGCGCGCATGATCATCGATGCGCAACGCCTCGGCACGGCGCAGGAAGCGGCCGACATCGCGGCAATTCTCACCGAGCGCGGACTGGGCGGCGACAGCATCGATCTCGATGCGCGGCTCGATCAGTTCCGTCGCGATCGTTCGCAGCGCGCGTCCAGTGCGAAGCAATTGGCGAAGCGATGGGCAGGGCAGGTCGAAGCAACGAATGCGTTGCGCTCCCCTCTCCCCGCAGGCGGGGAGGGAGTAAGCACGGGCGTTCTTCTCGCGCTCGCCTTTCCGGATCGCGTCGCGAAGAATCGCGGCAATGGCAGCTTCGTGCTCGCCAACGGGCGTGGCGCGGCGATGGATCAGGCCGCGGCATTGGCGCGCGCGCCTTACATCGCGGTCGGCGAACTCACCGGTACCGCCGCGCGTGGACGCATCCTGCTGGCGGCGCTGATCACGCAGGCCGAGATCGAGGCGCGCTTTGCCGACGAGATCGAGAACGCAGATGACCTGTGGTTCGATAAGGATGCCATGGCCCTGCGCGGCCGCCGTCGCAAGCGGCTTCACGCGATCACGCTTGCCGAAGCGCCGTTGCAGATATCGCCCTCCGAAGACAGCGCAAAAATTTTTGCGGAGGGATTGGTTGCTGCCGGACTGGATCGTCTGCCGTGGTCGAAAGCACTGACACAGTGGCGCGGTCGCGTGATGTTCCTGCGCGCCGCTGAGGGTGACGCCTGGCCTGACCTCTCCGATGCGGGACTCGCGGCGACGGCTGACTCTTGGCTAACACCCGCGCTGTTCGACAAGATGTCGCTGAAGGATGTATCCGCCAGCGATCTGTCGGATGCGTTGATGGGGTTATTGCCATGGGAGCTGCGCGCGCGGCTCGACCGCGAAGCGCCGACTCATTTTGAGGCGCCGACTGGCTCGATGCTGCCAATCGATTACGAGGCCGACCAAGGGCCGACCATTGCCGTCCGTTTGCAGGAATTGTTCGGACTGAAAATTCATCCGGCGGTCGCGAAAGGCAAGGTGCCGCTGGTGCTGGAGTTGCTGTCGCCGGCGCATCGCCCGGTGCAGGTGACGCGCGATCTGCCGGGTTTCTGGCGCGGCAGCTACGCGGCGGTGCGTGCCGACCTGCGCGGCCGCTATCCGCGCCATCCGTGGC
>JBARXT010000234.1:0-14064 GCA_049647485.1 Xanthobacteraceae bacterium | reverse complement strand
GTCGCGTGCGGTCCCGGGCGTCCGCCGCGCGGTTGCGAAGCGGACGGGCCGGAATCGCGATGGCCGGGCGTGCGACGGTCTTCCCTGGGCAATGCGACACGGATCAGTTTTTCAATGTCGCGGAGATACGCCATTTCGTCGCCGGCGCAAAGCGAGATCGCAACGCCGTCGGCGCCGGCGCGCGCGGTGCGGCCGATGCGGTGGACATAGGTTTCCGGGATGTTCGGCAGGTCGAAGTTGACCACATGGCTGACGCCGTCGACATCGATGCCGCGTGCGGCGATATCGGTGGCGACCAGCGTGCGGATTTCGCCGGAGCGGAATGCCGCCAGCACCCGCTCGCGATAGTTCTGCGACTTGTTGCCGTGAATGGCGTCGGCGGCGATGCCGGCGCGGACCAGGTTCTTCACCACCTTGTCGGCGCCGTGCTTGGTGCGGGTGAAGACCAGCGCGCGATTGACCGGCTCGTCCTTGAGGATTTGCGCCAGCGTGGCCGGCTTGGCCGCGTGGTCGAGCTGGATCACGCGCTGGGTAATGCGCTCCACGGTGGAGGACACCGGCGTCACCGCGACCCGCGCCGGATCGCGCAGCATATGTTCGGCCAGTTCGGCGATGTCCTTCGGCATGGTGGCCGAGAAGAAAAGCGTCTGCCGCTTGATCGGCAGCTTGGCGACGATCTTCCGGATGTCGTTGATGAAGCCCATGTCGAGCATGCGGTCGGCTTCGTCGAGCACGAGGAATTCGACCTGTCCGAGCCGCAGGGCGTTGCTCTGCACCAGATCGAGCAGGCGGCCGGGAGTTGCGACCAGCACCTCGACGCCGCCCATCAGGGTGCGGACCTGCCGGCCCATCGGCACGCCGCCGATGGCGAGCGTCGAGCTGAGGCGGATGTGGCGGCCGTAGGCGCTGAAGCTGTCGAGGATCTGTCCGGACAGTTCGCGGGTCGGGCTCAGCACCAGGACGCGACAGGTCTTGGGTTGCGGACGAATGCGGTTCTCGAGAATGCGGTGCAGGATCGGCAGCGCGAAGGCCGCGGTCTTGCCGGTGCCGGTCTGGGCGATGCCGACGACGTCGCGGCCGGACAATGCGAGAGGAATGGTTTGTGCCTGGATCGGCGTGGGCGTCTGGTAATTCTCTTCCACCAGAGCGCGCGAGATCGGATCGGCGAGGCCGAAGTCCTTAAAGGAGGTCAAAAGATGGTTCTTTCTACATCAAAGCAAGCGCCCGACGATGCACGTCTGGAGCGGCGAGGGTGTCCGGGACACCCGCGTGTTTGGGGCGTCGGTTTTGGTTGGCTGAAGGGGCAAGCCAGAAGCCGTTGACGGGCTCAGAACACGCGGCTCGCAAGGACCTGATGATTCTCTAGGTCGTGGCGCTGATATGGAGCAGCATCGCGGCGGATTCAAGGTTAAAGTGACGGCGCGGCCACGCGCCGCTCGCCCCGTCACCTTTCCTCGGCGCGCGAATATAACTTAAGACGGTGATCTTGTTCGGTATTTTCCACGTTACGGAACGTTGCGCGCAGAATGCGCCGCCGCGACGGATCGATCCGAAAAAGGCGTTCTCACGCGTTGCGATCATGCTTTAGATTTGTCTTTTAACGCGTTTTCTTGATGCGAACCGGTATCCACTTCGCTCGAAAACGCTTTAGTGTCGCTTCGAGCGAACAAAAACGAGTGGGAGAAGCCCGTGATCTATGTCGTTGCCACGTTGACCGTGAAGCCCGAAATGCGCGCCGAACTGATCGAGGGCGCCAAGGCGTGCATCGCCGCGACCCGTCAGGAGCCCGGCAACATCGCCTACGACATGCACGAGAGCGTCACCGATCCCACCCGGATGGTCTTCGTCGAGCAGTGGGAGAACGTCGAGGCAATCGGGCCGCACGGCAAGAGCGACCACATGCGGGCGTTCGGCCGCATCGCCGTCAAATGCCTGAGCGCACCGGCCAAGATCGAGATCATCACCCCCGCCAAGGTCGACGTTCGCTAGAGCCATTTCCGTTCCGATAGAATCGGAACGAGGCTCTGGACTTTGTTTTGACGCGTTTTCTTCACGCGAACCGGTGACCGCTTCGCTCGAAAACGCTCTCAAGGAGCACCCGCATGATCTACGTCATCGCCACCACCCGCGTGAAGCCGGAAGGCCGCGACGCCTATATCGCCGGCGCCAAGGATTGCGTCGCCGCCACGCGACAGGAGCAGGGCTGCCTCTCCTATGAAAATCACTCTAGTATCCACGATCCCAACCTGTTCGTCGTGGTCGAGCGCTGGGCCTCGCGCGAGGATCTCAACGCCCACGGGCGCTCGCCGCACATGAAGGCGTGGCGGGCGCTGTCGGCGCCGCTCAAGGCCTCTCCGACCGAGATCGAGATCATCTCCGGGGCCACCGTCGAGAAACTCTGACCGCGCGCGAGTTGTCCGCGCCCGCTCTCGTGGTCGCGGGAACTATTGACGCATCGCATGGTTGTTACCATTCCAACTTGGCCCGGCCGCGGTTGACATCTCGCTGGCAGACTCCGCCGAAGGGGCGGCGTCTTCCCGCCGGTCGATACCGCGGCGGACGGTTTTTGGGATTGATTTCATTTTCGAGTGAGCGCGTGGTCAGGCTGGGGTTCATCATCGGGTTGATCGCGCTGCTGGGGATGCTGCTCTCAGGCCTCGCCGCGTACCGCGCCCACGAACAGGAACTCACCGTTAATCGCATCGCCCTGTCGCGTGCCATCGATGTCAGCGCCAGCCTGGTTCAGGATCGCCTGACCGAACGCGAATTGCTGGCGCGGGTGTCCTCCGGCCTGTTTCACTCGCCCGCGGCAACCAAGGCCAATATGCTCAAGCCGCTACGCACCTCGATCTATGCCTTCAAGACGGACTTCATGGTGGCGGGCTGGATCGCCCGGTTGCAGCCGGGCGATCTGGTGCAGGCGCATGCCGAACTGCAAAGCGCCGGTTTCCCCAAGCCGGATATTCGCAGTTTCAACGACAAACCGCTCGATCCCGCCGCGCGCAGCGGGCCGCTCGACGTGCTGATGGATGTCGAACCGCGCAATGGCGAAACAGAAGGCTTTCCGGGGCGCGCTCTCGACGACCAGCCCGTGCTGAAGACGATGTTGGAGCAGGCGCTGGAGAAGAAACAGCCGGCGGCCTCCGCGCCGCTGCCTCTATTGCGACCTGACGGCCCGGTCGGCGTGGTGCTGGCGACGCCGGTGCTGCGGGAAAACACCGGGCAGCCGGTTGGTTTCATCACCTTCTCCTACGAACTTGCACCCTTGATGCTAACCAACGACGAAATGTCGCTGTTCTCCGTCGCGCTGCGCAGCCCGGCCAGCAGCGGAACCGAGTTGATCGTCGATGAGAGCGATCAGGTTGTCCCCCGTCCGCAAGTGCGCACCACCGAGGATGGCAGCCCGGCGCCGCCGCCGGTGGTCCGCACGGTGACGTTCGGCGGACGCGACTGGCACCTGGCCTACTACGCCAAAACCAATGTCGAACAGCGCGCGCTCGAACTGGCGTTCGTGGTGGCGGCGATCGGCTTCGCGCTCACCGCGATCATTTGCGGACTGTTCGGCTACATCGCTTACAACAACCTGCGCATGAGCCGCGAAATCCAGATGCGGATCGGGTTCGAGCATCGGCTGACGGCGGTGATCGACGAACTCAATCACCGCGTCAAAAACATTCTCGCGGTGATCCAGTCGATCGTCACCCGCACCATGCGGCACGGCGCCGACATCGACGTCGCGCGTGATCTCCTGATCGGACGAATCCACGCGATGTCAAATGTGGTGTCGCTGCTCAGCGAAAGCCGCTGGCAAGGTGTACCGCTCAAGGGCCTGTTCGAGGCGCGCGCCATTCCCAATGCCGAGCGCATCGCGGTGAACGGACCGGATATTTCAGTGAGCGCCCGCGCCGCGCAAAGCCTGTCGCTGTTGTTCTTCGAACTGGCGTCGCATACCGACGAAGGGCTGTCGCTGGTCGGCAAGCACCCGCACGTGGTGGCGCAGTGGACGGTGGAAGGAGATCCGCGCGACGCGCTGTTTCATTTCCGCTGGGAGGAGTTCAACACCAGCGCCGCCACGCGTCGCGGCGACAGCGAGTTCGGCACGATCCTGCTCGATCGCGTCGCGCCGGAGGCGCTCGGCGGCAGCGCCAAGCGGTACTTCACCGATGTCAGTTACGTTTATGAACTGATCGCGCCGATGGCCACCGTGGTCGACCTCACCGAACGCGACCGCACAGACCGGTTGTCGGCGCCGGTGAAACGGGTGAAGTGAAGTCGTCACCCTGAAGTGCGAGCGAAGCGAGCCTCGAAGGATGACGCCGCTGCATATCCTCAGTTCTGTCCCTTCTTACGCCATCTCGCGCAGCAGCGCTTCGCGCAATTGCTTCTTCAGCACCTTGCCGTTGGCGTTGCGCGGCAGCGGATCGGTGCTCATCGTGACGGTTTCCGGCACCTTGTAGTCGGACAGCCGTGTCGCGCACCAGGCGCGCAGCGCCGCGACGTCGAGCGCAGGATTGCGTGTGACGACGACGGCGTGGACGCGCTCGCCCAGAACCGGGCAAGGTTTGGCGATGATCGCGCTTTCCACCACGTCCTCGTGAGCGGCGAGAACCGATTCCACTTCCGCCGAATAGATCTTGTGGCCGCCGCGATTGATCATGTCCTTCTTGCGGTCGAACACCCGCACGAAGCCCTGTTCGTCGATGGAGCCGAGATCGCCGGAATGCCAGAAGCCGCCGGTGAAACTCTCGGCGGTGGCTTCCGGTTTGTTCCAGTAGCCTTTGATGACCGAGCCACCGTGAATCCACAATTCGCCGACATCACCGTGCGGCACCTCGCGGCCGGCATCGTCCATCGCCACGATGGTCGCGCCGGGGCAGGGCAGACCGACACTGTCGATATGCGTCGCGGTGAAAGCCGGAGGCATGATGGTCGAGGGCGACGTGGTTTCGGTCGCGCCATAAGCGTTGATCAGTTTGAGGCCGGGGATTTTCTGCGCCAGCTTTTCGATGGTGGAAATCGGCATCGGCGCGCCGCCGTAACCGCCGATCCGCCATGACGACAGATCGTGGCTGTCGAAATCGGCTTGCAGCAGGCAGAGGTTGTACATCGCCGGCACCATGATGGTCTGCGTCACGCGCTCGCGCGCCGCGATCCGCAAGTATTCCGCCGCCTTGAATTCGGCGACGATGATCAGTGCGCCGGCGCAGCGCGCCATCGCCGTGACGTTGGCGATGACGCCGGTGACGTGAGCCAGCGGCACCGCGGCGATGGAGCGGTCGGCCGGCGTCAGCTCCATGCACGCCTCGTAGATCATCGACGAATGGATGATGTTGCCATGCGACAGCATCGCGCCCTTGGGGCGGCCGGTGGTGCCGGAGGTGTACATGATCATCGCGGTATCGTCTTCGGACACGGGCGCGGCAGCGGCGAGTGGCGGCTGCTCAGCGAGTTGCGCCAGCGTGGTTGCTCCGGCCGCATCGCCGACCACGATGTGATGGCGCAGGCCGGGCACGTCGCTGGCGTCCGGCAGGCGGTCGGCCAGCACGGCATCGTAGACGATTGCCGACGCGCCGCAGTCGGTCAGCATGTAGGCGATTTCCGGCTTTTGCAGCCGTGTCGAAAGCAGCACCGTGATCAGGCCGAGTTGCGTGGCCGCGTAAAGCGTCAGCACGAATTCGGTGCGGTTGCCGATCAGGACGGCGAGGCGATCGCCCGGTTGCAGGCCGAGGTTCTTGAGGCCGGTGGCAATGGCGGAGGATCGTCGCACCGTCTCGCGCCAGGTCAGCCGCTCGTCGCCGAACACCAGGGCTTCGCCGTCCGGGTTGCGCCGCCCGGCCGCTTCGATCATCTCCCAGACGCTGCGCGGTCGCTCGCGGAACAGTGGCACCAGCCGGTCGCCGAAATGCGCCTCGATCTGCATGGCGGAAAGGGAAATGTTCGACCAGCCCATCGTCGTCTCGTCCTTGTCGTGTCGTGGTGTTGTCGTGCGTTCGAGTGCACAGGCGATGTCATCGTCCGCCCGCGCGCCGAAAATGTGAAGGGGGAATGTCGTGATACTCCGGCCGCGCAACGGGCGCGGCAGTCAGGTCGCTTTCAAATGGTGATGCTCAGAGCAGATAGCGCAGGCCGACCGTTATGACGATCAGGCAGATGAAGATCAGCGCCACCGGCATCCGCGGCTTCTGTGCCGGAGCTGCTTTTGCCGGCTTGGCTTGCGCGCGACGCGCCTGCTGCAAGGCAATGACGTTGTCCGGAGGCGCTTCGGTCGCGACGTGCTGGAGGTTCGCCGGATCGGCGGTCGGGGCAGTGCCTTTCTTCGGGTGAGCGATGCTGGCGTCGGGCGCGGCGCCGGCGCCACCCATTTCGGCATAGTAGCTGTGATAGATCGCCTGAATGGTTGCCTCGGCCGCCTCGGCCTCGCCCATGTCGCTCAACCGCTTCTCGTATTCCGCCAGAAAAGCCTGTGCTTCGCTCGACAGCGAACTGGCCGCATTGAGCTTGGCCATCATTCGCCAGGTGGGGAAGTCGGCACGCGCCTTGGTGTCGGCGCGTCTGGCAATCAGAATATCGGAAGCCTTGATCACGATCCGGATGTCCTTGCCCCGCCTCCCGTCATGACGCGGCAGCGGCGCGGTTGTCGATGTATCGCGCACCCGTGTGAAGCGCGAGAGCCCATCGTGCCACAACAGCGTCGGCTTGCGGTAGCCTATTTGCAAGAGCTAGTTTGCAATTTCTTGCGGTGTTGGCGTTGCAGCACACGCAGGTTCCCGCTGGTCACCAAATCACCTTGAACAGACAATGGCGCGCGCATGAGCAAAGGCATTCTCGTACTGTCGATTCAAGGTGGCGCGGACAACTGGTCGCCGCAGCGCTGGATCGAGCGGTTCAATGCCGTCGGCAACGGACGCAAGGTGGTGTTGTTGCCGGAGCGGATCGGCGATCCGGACGACGTGCATTATGCCGCGGTGTGGAAGCCGCCGGCCGGCGCGTTGGCCGCGTTCCGCAACCTGCGCGTCATTTTCAATCTCGGCGCCGGCGTCGATGCCCTGATGGCGGACCCGACTTTGCCGAAGGTGCCGGTGGTGCGCGTCGCGGTGGACGATCTCACCGGCCGCATGACCGAGTATGTCGTTTTGCATGTGCTGATGCATCACCGACAGCAACTCGCGTTGCGCGACAATCAGTCGCGCAAGCTGTGGCGGCCCGGCGCGCAATGGGCCGCCGGCGCGGTGACCGTCGGGATCATGGGCCTCGGCACGCTGGGCTGCGACGCCGCCGAAGTGTTGCGGCGCATCGGCTTTCGCGTGGTTGGCTGGAGCAACAGCACCAAGACCATCGACGGTGTCGAATGCTTCAGCGGCCGCGACAGCCTCGCGCCGTTTCTGGCAAAGACCCACATTCTGGTGTGCCTGCTGCCGCTGACGGCTGCGACACGGCATATCCTCGACCGCCGGCTGTTCGAAGGGCTTGCGCGTAACTCGCCGCTCGGCGGCCCGGTGCTGATCAATGCGGGGCGCGGCGGCTTGCAGGTCGAGGCGGATATTCTCTCCTGTCTCGACGACGGCACGTTGCTGGCTGCGACGCTCGACGTATTCGCGACCGAGCCGTTGCCGGCAGACAGTCCGCTGTGGTCGCATCCACGCGTAGTGATCACGCCGCACAACGCCGCCGACACCGATCCCGATGCGATCTCGGCCTATGTCGCGGATCAGATCGCGCGCTTCGAGGCCGGCGCGCCGCTGCGCAATGTGGTGAATGTGGCGCGAGGATATTAGAGGCTTTCCGCTTTTGACGGAACCATCCGCCGTCATGCGCGGACGTGATCCGCGCATCCATCTTTCTCAAAAATGATGGATTGCCGGGTCAAGCCCGGCAATGACGGTGGAGTTGCTCTCCGACGAAGTGAAAATCAGACCTTCAACGCACCCAGTCCGCCGCCAGCTTCGCATAGATGCCGGTGGCCTGGTGGATCAGGTCGACCGCGCAATATTCGTCGGTCTGGTGCGCCTTGCCGGCTTCGCCGGGTCCGAGGATGATGGTCGGCGGGTTGCCGAGGGCGGGCGTTAGCACCGAGGCATCGGTGAAATAGGGCGCGGTGCGCGGCGCAGCGCCAAAACTTTCGCCGAGCGCATCTTCGGCACTTTTCACCACATGCTTGATCCACGGCGTCGTGGGCTCGCTCCACACTGCGCCGACATCGACGATGGTTTCGATCTCCACCTCGCTGCCGAGTTCAGCGGCGAGTTGCTCCTTGATGCGATCGTGCGTCAGCGCCGGAATGCTGCGGATATCGAGGCCGATCTCGGCGCGGTCCGGCACCGAATTGGTGTTGAGCCCGGCATGCACCGTGCCGACATTGAGCGTCGGTGGGCCGAGATGCGGATGCGGCGCGACGTTGAACTCGAATTTTTCCAGCAAGGCGATGACGCGCGCGGCCTTGTAGGCGGCGTTGACGCCGAGATGCGGCATCGAGCCGTGCGCCGTGACGCCCTTGGTGATCAGCTTGAGCCACAGCGCGCCCTTGTGGCCGACGACCGCGACGTTGGAGGTGGGCTCCGCCACCACCAGCGCGCCGGCCTTGCCGAGCACGCCGGCCTTGGCCATCTCGAACGCGCCCTCGCAGCCGATCTCCTCGCCGGCGGTGATCGCCAGCAGCACGCCGCCGCTGCCCTTGAGTTGATCCGCCGTATTGCAGACCGCGGCGACGAAAGCCGCGACGCCGCATTTCATGTCGGTGCTGCCGCGGCCGTACAATTTTCCGTCGATGATTTCGCCGGCGAACGGATCGACGCTCCACGGTGCGTTGCCGAGCGGCACGGTGTCGACATGGCCGGTGAAGCACAGCGGCGGCTTCGCGTTCTTGCCGCTGACGCGCGCAATGAGGTTGGCGCGATCCGGCGCGAATTGCTGGATCGATGTTTCCAGCCCGGCATCGGAAAGAATGCGTTCGAGATGCTGGATGCAGGCCAGTTCCTGGCCGGGCGGGTTGACGGTGTTGAACGCGATCAACTCGCGCGACAGGGCAATGGGATCGATCGGCATGGATGAAGCGGCCTGATGTTATGGGACTGCGTTGATGGTAGCCCGCTTGTGCGGGACGCGCGACCCAAAATCGACCGTCGTGAGGCGGGGCTGCATTGCTGCGGCGGCCGTGCGTCGTTGTGGTTAACGTCGCATGCGCGGCATCATGTGGCGCGGATGACGCGGAAGTGAGGGGAGCCGCGGTTGCAAAGCCGGCATGGCGGGTCATAACAAGCGCGGCATCGTTGCCGCCGCACCGCTCCTTTCAGATTGATCGAGTCATGGATTTCCAGAGCATCGCCGTTCGGCGCTTCACGCGTATCATGGCCTGGTTGTGTCTTGCCTATATCGCGTTCGTCACCGTCGGCCCGATCGGCGTGCGGCCGGTGACCGGCGTTTCGCCGCAACTCGAACGGCTGGTGGCGTTTGCGGTGGTGGGTGCGCTGTTCGCTGCCGCCTATCCGCGCCATATCGTGCTGGCGGCAATCGTGGTGATCGGCACGGCGGTCCTGCTTGAATCCCTTCAACTGCTCGAGCCGTCACGGCACGGGCGGCTGTTCGATGCCAGCGTCAAGATCGCAGGCGGCCTCATCGGTCTCGCTGCGGGATCGATCTTCGCGCGGCTGACGCAACGTCGAACCTAATCCGACAACGCCATCAGCAATTCGCTCAACGCCGCCCTGGCGAAGGCGTGCATGTTGCCGAGGCGATCGGTGCTGCCGGTTTCCAGCGTAATCGCACGCGCCTTGGCCCCCGCGATGGCGATGCAGCTATGGCCGGCGGCGTCGCCGTAGCGGTTGCCGGTGGGACCGCTGGCGCCGGTTTCCGACAGGCCCCAATCCGAGTTGAAGCGCTGGCGAATCTGCGTGGCCAGCAGTTTCGCGTAGATCTCCGACGCCGAGCGGATGCCTTTCATGTCGGCGTCCGGAATGTCCATCAGGATGCGCCGCGCCTCGCGGGTGTAGACCACCGCCGAGCCGAGGAAATAGGCCGACGCGCCGGGCACCGCCAGCAACGCCGTCGAAATCAGCCCGCCGGTGGAGGATTCCGCCACCGCGATGGTTTGCCGGCGCGCGGTGAGATGGCCGGCAATTTGCGTGGCGATCGGGATGAGGTCCTGCATCGGGTCTGTTCTCCGTCATGCGGCGAATGCGCGGGTAGCGATGTGCGATGATAGGGACGGTCGCCCGCTGAGGCCAGCGAACCGCTCACAAGGGATTCGGCAGATCGGCGGTGCGGATCGAATCCAGCAGCCATTCCCGAAACACCACCAGCTTGGGCGTGTCGGCGCGGTCCTCCGGCGACACCAGATAGAATCCGGCGTCGAGCGGCAGCGTGATGTCGAACGGCACGACGAGGCGGCCCTTGGCGATGTCGTCGCGCACATAGGAGGTTCGGCCGATGGCGACGCCGTGGCCGTCGATCGCGGCCTGCACGGTGACGAAATTCAGGTCGAAGGTCAGTCCGCCGTGGCCGGATAGATCGGCCGGCAACCCGGCGGCGGTCAGCCACAGCCGCCAGTCGTCGCGCGAGGCGCCGCTGGTGTGCAGCAGCACATGGTCCCGCAGATCGTCCGGCCGCCGCAGCGGCCGCTCGCCGCGCAGCAGCGCGGGGCTGCAGACCGGAAACATCCGGTCCGCCATCAGCCAGTCGGCGCGCACGCCCGGCCAGTTGCCGCGGCCGTAACGGATCGCGGCATCGACGTCGCCGCTGTTGAAATCCACCAGATCGGTCGAGGTGGTGATGCGGACGTCGATGGCGGGATGCGACTCCTGAAAGGCGGCGAGGCGCGGCAGCAGCCACTTCGCCGCCAGCGACGCCAGCGTGCTCACCGTCAGCACCCGATCGTTGTCCTTCTGCCGCAGCCGTGCGGTGGCCAGCCGCAGATCGTTGAAGGCGGCGCGGATGCGGGGGAGATAGTCCTGCGCCTCGGCGGTCAGCGCGATGGTGCGGTTGCGCCGCACAAACAGCTTGATCCCCAGCTCCTGCTCCAGCCGCCGGATCTGATGGCTCACGGCGGTCTGGGTCACGTTTAGCTCAGTCGCAGCCATGGTGAAACTCAGATGCCGCGCCGCCGCCTCGAATGCCCGCAGGCCGTTGAGGGACGGTAGCCGGAGATGGGTCGCCGGTTCCTTATTCATGAATTTATATCATGTTTTTCGGGACAACATGTCGTTTGTCAGGGGCGCTTATCGGACAGATATTTGTCGCCAAGAAGCTAGATTTGGAGATGGAAAATGTCCACCCGTAATCACGAAGCAATGACAAATCATCATGACGAAGGTTTCCTGGCCCACCTCAATGAAACGCTGCATACGTGGCGGGCTCGACAGATCCAGCGTCGCGAACTGGTGCGATGGACCGAGCGTGACCTCCACGATGTCGGAATTTCGTGGAGCGAAATGCTGGCGGAGGCCGAGAAGCCGTTCTGGCGGGCTTGACCAAGCAGCGAGAACACGCCGGCGCCGCCAACTCCGGGGCGCCGGCCTCCGATTGACATGCGGATGTCCTGGAGGGCGTCATGGCGAACACCTTGCATCGAACCCTGCATCGCGTTGGCGCCCTGCTTGGACCAGGCGATCTTTCGCAACAGCCCGATATCGTGCGGCTGCGCGACGGTCGTGCAATGACGTTGCGGTTCGTCGAACCGGACGATGCGACGGCCTTGCAGGACTATTTCCACGGGCTGTCGGTAACCTCGCGCTACAACCGCTTTCTCGCGGCGGTGGGCGAGTTGCCGCCGAGCGAACTGCAAAAGACCCTGCATAGCGGCGGCAACGCATTCTCGTTGCTGGCGACACTGAAATCCGACGGTGCGGACAGCATCGTCGGCGAAGCGCGTTATGCGCTCGATGTCGCCGCCGCGCGTGTCGAATTCGGCCTGTCGATCGACGACCGCTTGCAGGGGCAGGGCATCGGCACGGTGCTGCTGTCCAACCTGCAATGCCGCGCCATGGCGCTCGGCGCGAAAGCCATCTTCGGTGATACGCTGCGCTCCAATGACGCGATGCAGGCGCTGGCGCGCAAGGCCGGCTTCACGTTCGCGACGATTCCGAGCGACTGGAAACTCGTACGGTTCGAGAAATCGCTCGATCCTGCGTTGGAGATACCGTGCGCGGAATGGCGTGCGCGTGGGCGCGAGATGGCGGTGGCGAATTAGCGCCAGATAATATCCGGTTTGGTAGCCGTCGCGTTTTCAGCCCTTCCCGAACACCGGCTTGCGTTTCTCGATGAAAGCCGCGACCGCTTCGCGATGATCCGCCGTTCCGGCCGACTTGATCAGCCGCACCGCTTCGTGATCGCGCGCGGTGGCGAAGTCGAACGCCAGCGCCTCGTCCAGATTATCCTTCATGTAACGCAGCGCGATGGCCGGGCCTTCCGCCAGCGATGTCGCCAGCGCTAAGGCTTCGTCGCGCAAGTTCGCATCCGGCACCACGCGATTTACGAGGCCGATGGCTTCGGCACGTCTGGCATCCACCTTTTCGCCGGTGAACATCAGTTCACGCGCGCGCGACGTGCCCACCAGGCGCGTCAGCAGCCAGGCGATGCCGTAATCCCCGCTCAGCGCCACGCGAACATAACCGGTGGTGAGAAACGCCGACTCAGCGGCGATGCGGATGTCGCAGGCCATCGCGATGGCGAGGCCGGCACCTGCGGCGGCACCGGGCAGCGCCGCGATGGTCGGCTTGCGCACCGCGACCAGCGCGCCGGTGAGCAATCGCTGCCGTTCCTGCAAATCCGCCACGCGCTCGTCGGACGACATCGCCGCCTTCGCCGGGTTCGTGTTGGCGCCCATGCCCTTGACGTCGCCGCCGGAGCAGAATGCGGTGCCCGCGCCGGTGATCAGCAATGCGCCGACGGATGAGTCCTCGCCGCAGACCCGGATCATCGTGCGTAGCGCCGGTGTGAGATGATCGGAGAGCGCGTTACGCGCCTCGGGCCGGTTCAGCGTGATGATCGCGACGCGGCCCCGCACCTCGCAGAGCAACTCGTTGGTGCCGGTGTCGATGGATCGCTCGGTCGTTGTCATGGCTCACCGTTCGGGCTGCGAATAATTGTTTCGTGATGCGGAAAATCGCTCCACCCACGTTTGGCCTGCGCATGGCCGCCTGCATCGGCGGGGCTTTATTCGCCAGTCTAACAGGCGCATGATCGCTTGCAAAAGTGTTCGTTGCCGGAGGCCGCCATGAATATCCAGACCCCGATTGCATCCGACCTGATCGCGCCCGACACTACCGGCACCAATTTCTATCGCACCGATCCGTCGCTCGCGGACCTGTTGCAGATTCATCTGTCGGAGAAGCTGTTCAAGCACATCGCGCCGCATCTCGACCGGCTTGGCGGCCTGGTCGGCGGCCGTCTCGACGAATGCGGCCGCATCGCCGATCGCCACGGCCCGGTGCTGCATCCGCGCGACAAGTTCGGCCGCGACGTGCAGTCGATAGAATATCACCCGGCCTATCGCGAACTGGAAAACGCGGCGTTCGGCGAGTTCGGCATTCACGCGATGTCGCATCGCAAGGGCATTCTCGGCTGGTCCGAGACCTATCCCGTCACCGCGAAGCACGCCTTCACGTTCCTGTTCAACCAATGCGAATTCGGCATGGGGTGCCCGATCAACGTCACCGACGGCGCGGCGAAACTGTTGTCGCGCTTCGGCGACGACGCGCTCAAGGCGAAGTATCTCGATGGCCTGACGCAGACCGACATGAGCAAGCTGACGCAAGGCGGCCAGTTCATGACCGAGAAGGAAGGCGGCTCCGATGTCGGCAGCCTCACCTCTCGCGCGGTGCAGGAGGGCGATCATTGGCGGCTCTACGGCGACAAGTGGTTCTGCTCCAACGCCGACGCCAGGGTCGTGATGCTGCTGGCGCGGCCGGACGGCGCGGGGCCGGGCACGCGTGGCGTCGGCCTCTTCCTGATGCCGCGCTTTCTCGACAACGGTTCGCAGAACCACTATCGGATCGTGCGGCTGAAGGACAAACTCGGCACCCGCTCGATGGCGTCCGGCGAGATCAAGCTGGAAGGCGCGATTGCCTACTC
>JBARXT010000233.1:0-5004 GCA_049647485.1 Xanthobacteraceae bacterium | reverse complement strand
CCCATGGCGAATTCGTCGTTGTTGAGCTTGCCGAGCATCACCGCGCCGTCGCGCCACAGTTGCGTGGTGACGGTGGATTCGTAAGGCGGCTTGAAGTCGCCGAGAATTTTCGAGCACGCGGTGGTGCGCACGTCGCGCGTCGCGAACAGATCCTTGATGCCGAGCGGAATGCCGGCGAGCGGACCGCCCTCGCGCTTGGCAATCTTCGCGTCGGCACCGCTCGCCATGGCGCGCGCCTGCTCCGGCGTCTCCAGCACATAGGCGTTGAGCGCCCGGGCACGCTCCATGGCCGCGAGGTGCGCGTCGGTGAGTTCAACGGAGGTAAAGGTTTTGCGCGCGAGACCGTCGCGGGCCTCGGCCAACGTCAGCGAAGTCAGGTCCGTCATTTATCAACCGGGCTGCAAAAGAAAGGAGAGAGCGTCTTGTCGTGGGCCGGATCGTCGCGGCGCGGCTGCTGTTTGACGGATTGCTCCATCGCGTCGAGCACCGCGTCCATCGCCTTGTCGGGATCGGCTTCCGCGCCCTGACGCCGCATCGCATCGAGATAGGTCATGTAGGCCTGATAGGCAGCCTCGTCGTCGCACAGCAGGCACATCGGATTTTTCTCCCGCTCTATTCGACCACCTTGGGCACGACGAAGAAATGATCCTCGCGCACAGGCGCGTTGACGACCACGGCGTCCGCGATCTCGCCATCGTTGACGACGTCGGCACGCTTCTTCATCTCCATCGGCGTCACCGAGGTCATCGGCTCGACGCCCTCGACGTTCACTTCCGACAGTTGCTCAACGAACGCGAGGATCGCGTTCAATTCGCCTTGCAGGTGCGGAACCTCGGCATCAGTGACCGCGATCCGCGCGAGATGCGCGATGCGGCGGACGGTGGCGGCATCGACGGACATTATATAGGGGCCTTTGGCGCGATATGTAGACGGATAGCGTCGTATGCAAACAGCTACCGCCGTATAGCAACCGGGCTCCGGTGCCGCAACCGAACCCCGCCGCACCGGATCACGCGGACAGCGCGCGCAGCCGCTGCAAGGCATCCTCGGCCAAGGCGTGGACGAGGTCTTCCGCGGGCGTTTCGCGGCCGAGCGCCACCGCCTGCCCGGCCCACAGATTGGTGAAATCGGAACTGCCGGTCTTTTCCGCCGCCGCCTTGAGCGGTCCGAACGCCGCCGACGCGTGGGGGAAACCCGGACCTTCCGCCGTCACCGGGCCAAGTTCGCGCATCGGCCGGTTGACGATGCCGCGCGCGGCGCGTCCGGTCATCACGTTGGTAATGGCGGTGGAGCCGTCGTCGCCCTTAGCCAAACTGGCGCGGATGATGGCACTCACCTTGGATTCCGGGGTGCGCAGAAATGCCGTGCCGATCTGCACGCCGGCCGCGCCGAGTGCGAACGCCGCCGCGATACCGCGCCCGTCGGCGATGCCGCCAGCAGCAATCACCGGCACGCGCACCGCGTCCGCCATCTGCGGCACCAGCGCGAAAGTGCCGGGCTGGCTGGCGATGTCGTCGGTCAAGAACATACTACGATGGCCGCCCGCTTCCGCGCCCTGCGCGATGACGGCATCGACGCCGCGCTCCGCCAGCCACACCGCTTCCTTGACGATGGTGGCCGACGCGATGACGACGCAGCCGGCATCCTTGACGCGCCGGAGCAGGCTCGCCTCCGGCAGACCGAAGTGGAAGCTCACCACCTCCGGCTTCACATCCTCGACTATTTCGCACATCGCCGCATCGAACGGCGCACGCGCGGCGGACGGCAGCGGCATCGCCGGATCGAGTTGCAACTCTTTATAATAAGGCGCGAGACGCTCGCGCCATGCCGCAACCTTTGCCTCGTCCGGCACCGTCGGCGTGTGGGCGAAGAAATTCATCGACACCGGTGCGCCGACCTGCTGGCGGAAGATGTTGACCTGCTCGCGCGCCTTGTCCGCCGACAGCATCGCGCAAGGCAACGCGCCGAGCGCGCCTGCCTTGGCCGCCGCTATCGCCAGTTCGGTATCGATCGCGCCGGCCATCGGCGCCTGGATGATGGGAAGATCGATCTTGAACAGGTCGAGAAGTCGGCGGTCGGGCCACATGGCAGCATATCCTCAATTGATGCGCTTTGTATTCCACTTTGCGCGACGATGTCACGAGCCTCGACCATGCGACCTTGGGCGGGAGGTCATCTCATTCCGCTCATGACGCCGTCGCCGCCGCCGTGGTATGCGAAGCCATGATCGCACCCGTCCTCCCCCTGACCGATGCCGCTTCCCATTGGCCCGCGCGCGGCGCGCTGATCGGCCTCGACCTCGGCACCAAGACCATCGGCGTGTCGGTATCCGATCCCGATCGCCGTCTCGCCACCGGCGTCGAAACCGTGAAGCGCACCGCGGTCACCGCCGATGCCGCGCGGCTCGTTGCGCTGGCGCAGGCGCGCGACGCCGTCGGCTTCGTAATCGGCCTGCCCATCAACATGGACGGCAGCGAAGGCCCCCGCGCGCAATCGACCCGCGCCTTCGCGCGCAACTTCTCCCGCCTTACTGACCTCGCCATCGGGCTGTGGGACGAGCGGCTGTCCACCGCAGCGGTAGAGCGCGAATTGATTGCCGCGGACGCCAGCCGCGCCAAGCGCGCGAAAGTGATCGACGAACACGCCGCGATCTTCATCCTGCAAGGCGCCCTCGACCGCCTCGCCACGCTCAACCGCTGAAGGGCGCACACCGATGCTGACGGTGATCGCCTCGCTGATCCCGGTATTCCTGCTGATCGTGCTCGGCTACGCGTTGCGCCGCATTCTGCTGAAGAAGGACGAGCACTGGGTCGGGCTGGAGCAACTGGTCTACTACGTGCTGTTTCCGGCGCTGCTGATCGAGACGCTCGGCCGCGCCAACCTCGCCTCGGTGCCGATCGCCGGCGTTGGCGGTGCGATGTTGCTGTCGGTGCTGATCATGGGCGCACTATGCCTCGCGCTGCGTCCGCTGCTGGTCCGCACATTGGCGCTGAGCGGCCCGTCCTTCACCTCGCTGTTTCAGGGTGCGGTGCGCTGGCAGACCTTCGTGGCGCTTTCCGTCGTCGGCAATATGCTCGGCGACCTCGGCCTCGCCGTCGCGTCGGTTGCGATGGTGGCGATGATCCCGGTCATCAATGTCATGAGCGTGTCGGTGCTGGCGCACTTCGCTTCGCCGCACAAGACCTCGTGGCGCGCGACATTACTGGCGATCGCGAAGAATCCGTTCATCTGGGGCTGCCTGATCGGCATCGCCATCAACATCACCAAGCTTCCGATCCCGAAACCGCTCTACGACTTCGCCGGATCGCTCGGGCATTCCTCGCTGGCGATCGGGTTGCTGGTAGTCGGCGCCGGCCTGCAACTCGACGGCTTGCGTCGTCCCAACGCGGTAGCGGCATTGACGGTGGCGCTCAAGCTGATCGGAATGCCGATCATCGCCATCACGCTCGGGTGGAGTTTCGGCCTGTCGGGCTCGAACCTCGTGGTGGTGGCATGCTGCGCCTCGGTGCCGAGTGCGTCCAATGCTTACGTGCTGGCACGGCAGATGGGCGGCGACGCGCCGCTGCTGGCACAGATACTGGTGTTGCAGACGGTGGTTGCCGCCTTCACCATGCCGCTGATCATCGCGCTCGCCGGCTAATTCCCGGAATCAGGAGTGCGATGCCAGCCACATCGTCTGGACGGTGGCGGCGAGATTGTTGATGCCGTGCAAGATTACGGTCAGCCAAAGCGATCCGGTGCGATGGCGCAGGTAACCGAACAACAGGCCGATGGTCATGATCTCGAAGAAAAAGAACCAGTCGTACTGCAAATGCATCGCGGTCCACACCAGCGACGACAGCACGATGGCGCCGAACGGGCGGAGGAACGACTCGGACCAGCCGCGATAAAGAAACCCGCGCGCAAAAAACTCCTCGGTGAGCGGCGCGGCAACGCAGAACGCGATCAGCAGGAGCCACAGCGAATTGTCGGCCTGCGCCGACTTCAGCACCTCGACCATGAAAGTCGCGGTCACCTCGCGCCCGATTGCGTTGGCCACCAGATCCCACGCGCCGACCAGGGCGATCAGGGCCAGCAGGCCGACGAAGAATTCGCGCCATGTCGGCCAGCGCAATCCCAGATAATCACTGAGCCGCGCACCGACCAGACGGGTCGCGATCCAGATCGCCAGCACGACCGCCGGCAGACCCAGGATCACCGACAACGAGATAGTGGTGCCGCTGCTCGACACCGCACGGATCACGGTGCTGTCGAGACCGCCGCCGTTGCGCCACACCAGATAACCGATGATGGCTGACTGCCCGAGAAACATCGCAGCAAAGATGAACAGGCCCCAAAGGCTGGTGCCGATGAACTTCCAAACTCGCCGTGGTGATGGTGGCGGCAGCGGCGGGGTGTCGGTGTCGAAGGTGCTCATCGGGCCAATGTGGTTGGCAATGATTACCAAACCCTCCATCCGTCATGGCCGAATTTACGCCAGCGCCCGCTCCAGCAGGCCGCGGCTGGCATCGGCGCTGAGGTCGGTAGCGCCATAGAGATTGCCGTGCGCCGCGCCGAGCCGCGTCGCGGCGAACAGTTCCGCGCTCGAAAGCGACACTTCTTGCAGCGCGGCGGCCGCGGCAAGCAGCGCCAGACGTTCCACCGCGACCCGCGCCAGACGCTCGATGTCCGGCCGGCGGAGCGCCTTGACGACAAAGCCCAGCGTTTCCTTCGCGCCAGGCAGATCACCAGCCTGCGCGGCAAGATGCGTCATCACCACCTCCGCGCCTTCCGCCTCGCGCGACAACGCGCGCAGCACGTCGAGACACATGACGTTGCCGGAGCCTTCCCAGATGGCGTTGACCGGTGCCTCGCGATAGTGCCGCGCCAGAATACCCTCCTCGATGTAGCCGTTACCGCCGAGGCACTCCATCGCCTCGTAGAGGAAACCGGGCGCGCTCTTGCAGGTCCAGTATTTCACCACCGGCGTCAGCAGCCGCATGTAGGCGGCCTCAACCGGATCGA
>JBARXT010000232.1:0-3359 GCA_049647485.1 Xanthobacteraceae bacterium | reverse complement strand
CAGAAAATCTGTCGCTTTTCAGGAGGCCCGGATAGGGTTTCGATCAGCTTAACAGATCGCAGGTTTTTCGCGACCGCACCATGGCGAAGCGCCGCAGGGGCGCTCACCACACATCCGCCTTTGTTGTTGGCTGCAAACGGGTTACCACTTCATTCGCCGGTTTCGGCATCCTTTCGACGTTGAACGAAGAGCGCTCATGAAAATCCGCAAAGCCGTATTTCCGGTTGCCGGTCTTGGCACCCGCGTCCTGCCCGCCACCAAGGCGATGCCGAAGGAGATGTTGACCATCGTCGACCGGCCGCTGATCCAGTACGTGGTGGACGAGGCCAGGGAAGCCGGCATCGAGCATTTCATTTTCGTCACCGGGCGCAACAAGGGCGTGATCGAGGATCACTTCGACAAGATGTTCGAACTCGACACCACGCTTGCCGCGCGCGGCAAGAAGGCAGAACAGGAGTTGCTGGCGCAATTCCAGCCCGAGGCCGGCGCCATGAGTTTCACTCGCCAGCAGGCGCCGCTCGGCCTCGGCCATGCGGTGTGGTGCGCGCGCGACATCGTCGGCGATGAACCTTTTGCAGTCGTCTTGCCGGATGAACTGGTGCTCAACACGCCGGGCGTGCTGAAGCAGATGATCGCCGCCGCCGAGGCGCTCGGCGACAACGCCAACCTGCTCGCGGTGGAAGCCGTTCCGGAAGACATGACGCATCAATACGGCGTGGTCGGCGTTGGCGAGCGCTCCGGCAAGGTGTTCGCCGTCGACGGCATGGTGGAGAAGCCGCCGAAGGGCACCGCGCCGTCGAACCTCTCGATCACCGGGCGTTACATCCTGCAGCCGGAGATCTTCAAGATTCTCGAGACGCAGGAGAAAGGCGCGGGCGGGGAGATCCAACTCACCGACGGCATGAAGAAGCTCTCCGAATCGCAGAAGTTTTACGGCCTCGAATTCGAGGGCGAACGCCACGATTGCGGCTCGCGCGCCGGTTTCCTGCGCGCCAACATCGCCTACGGCATGGCACGCCCCGACCTGCGCGATGGATTGCTGGCGGAGATGAAGAAGTATTTCTGACGCATGCGACGGCGTCACCCTGAGGTGCAAGGGCGCAGCCCGAGCCTCGAAGGGTGACGGCGATCCTTCGAGGCTCGCGACATTCGTCGCTCGCACCTCTGGATGACGCCGTCACGACACGGCGTATGGGTCCCTGCCTTGCAGGGGTGACTCGGCGTGGGTCTCTCTGGACATGCGCGCTTTCTTCAGCAAGCATCTTGCGACGATCTAAAATCAAACCACGCGAGGAAACCCCATGACCCGCTTCATCGCTCTCGCCGGCGCCAGCCTGTTCGTGCTTGCAACGCTTGCGCCGCAAGCGCGCGCCGACGATCCGCCGAAGCTGCCGACCGCGGCCGAGAGCGATCCGGTGGCGGGCAAGGTGATGCAGGGCTTTCCGCCGCCACCGGACAAGACGGTGCGCTTCTATGACGGCAGCAGCAGCAAATTCCCCGGCACGCGCTGGGCGTTCAGCCACATCCGCGAACTGGTGCCGACCGCCAATGTCTGGCGCGGCGAGGGCGCCGTATCGCAGTTGCCGCACGCGATGCGCGACATCGACAAGATTCCCGTTACCACCATGGATGGCCAGGCGATCACCTTTGGCGACATGCCGGCGCTGACCTATGCCGACGGCCTGCTCGTCATGCACAAGGGCAAGGTGATCTACGAGAAGTATTTCGGCGCCGGCGAAGCGCACACGCCGCACGTCGCCTTCTCGGTGACCAAATCGTTCGTGGGTACGCTGGCCGCCGTGCTTGTCGCGCAAGGCAAGCTCGATCCCGCCGCGCAAGTGGTGAAATACGTGCCGGAGTTGAAGGACTCGGCTTACGGCGACGCCACCGTGCGCGAGGTGATGGATATGACCATCGGCGTCAAATACTCGGAGAATTATTCCGATCCGAAGGCCGAGATTTTCGACTATGCGCGCGCCGGCGGCATGATGCCGTTGCCGCCCAACTACAGCGGCCCGCGCACGTTCTACGACTTCCTCGCCAAGCTGCAAAAGGAAGGCGAGCACGGCAAGGTCTTCGCCTACAAGACGCCCAACGCCGAGGTGCTGGCGTGGATCGTGGCGCGTGCGTCGGGCCAGTCGCTTGCCGATCTGCTGTCCAAGGAAATCTGGCAGAAGCTCGGCGCCGAGAACGACGCCTACTTCATGGTGGATTCGATCGGCACATCGTCGGGCGGCGGCGGGCTCAACACCACGCTGCGCGATCTGGCGCGCTTCGGCGAGATGATCCGCAACAAGGGCAAGTTCAACGGCCAGCAGGTGATTCCGGAAGTCGCCGCCGTCGAAGTCGCCAAGGGCGGCGACAAGGCGAAGTTCGCGCCGGCCGGCTACAAGACGCTGCCGGGCTGGTCCTATCACGACATGTGGTGGCACAGCGAGAACGCCAACGGCGCCTTCGCCGCCCGCGGCATCTACGGCCAGTCGATCTACATCGATCCCAAAGCGGAGATGGTGATCGTGCGCTACGCCTCGCATCCCCGCGCCGCCAACGCCAACAACGATCCGGTGACGCTGCCGGCCTACGCCGCGCTGGCGGCGGAGTTGATGAAGTAGAGGCGGAAATGCCGCGCTCCTGAGCCGTCAGCCTGAGGTGGTCGCGAAGCGACCCTCGAAGTGTGACGGCGATCCTTCGAGGCTCGCTTCGCTCGCTCCTCAGGATGACGTGGAGGCGTTAGCATTTTAATTGGATACGCGGGCCACGCTCGCGTATGACGGAAATCATGGCCAACGACTACACCCTGTTGCGCGATTATCTGGCAGCTGAGACGCGCGCCGATTTCGTGCTGAGCTTCGACGAGATCGAGGAGATCATCGACGACGCGTTGCCGCGCGCGGCGCATCGCGCGGCGTGGTGGGATGTCACCCGCGCGCCGGAGGAGCGGATGCCGCAGCGCGAGGCCATCATGGATGCCGGCTTCACCGCGACGCGCATGACGGACGGCAAAAGCGTGAAATTCGCCAAGGTGCGCGTGCGGCGCTAGCTGACACGCTAATATCCTCAACATTGTCCCCGCGAAGGCGGGGACCCATAACCCCTGACATTGGTGGTCGTAAATAACCTCGTCTTGATGATAGAGCCGACTCGCTGCGGCGTATGGGTCCCCGTCTGCGCGGGGACGACGCTTCGCAATGCGTCGCTCGCAATGATGGCATCCGGCTTTCAAGCCCTGGCGCGGCGCAGCGGGTGCACGTCAGTGTCTTCGCCCAACAGCCGGCTGCGGATTGCATCCTCGACCTTCGCGAGCAGGCGGCGCGCGGTCTGCGCTTCGGCGTCGGCGGCCGTGGCGCGCTTCTCGGCTG
>JBARXT010000231.1:0-11749 GCA_049647485.1 Xanthobacteraceae bacterium | reverse complement strand
GGCGTCGCGATCCGCGTGCCGACGCCGAACGTCTCGGTGATCGACCTCAAGATCGTCGCCAAGAAGGAAACGACCGCGAAGGACATCAACGAGGCGATGAAGCGGGCCGCGTCGCAGGAATTGAAGGGCATCCTCGGCACCACCGATCAGCCCAACGTTTCGATCGACTTCAACCACGACCCGCACTCGTCCACCTTCCACCTCGACCAAACCAAGGTGATGAACGGCACGCTGCTGCGCGTGCTGTCGTGGTACGACAACGAATGGGGCTTCTCCAACCGCATGGGCGACACCGCCGTTGCGATGGGCAAGCTGATCTGAGACGACGATCCGTCATCCTGAGGTGCGCGCTTGCGCGCCTCGAAGGATGGCGGATCACGCGGTCATCCTTCGAGGCTCGCCGCAAGCGGTGGCTCGCACCTCAGGATGACGACCTCTGAGGATATCCGATGAGCAACTTCCGCACCCTCGACGACGCCGACGTGAAGGGCAAGCGCGTGCTGCTGCGCGTCGACCTCAACGTGCCGATGGATCAGGGGCGCGTCACCGACACCACGCGGCTCGAGCGCATCGCCCCGACGATTACGGAAATTTCCGACAAGGGCGGCAAGGTGATCCTGTTGGCGCATTTCGGCCGGCCCAAGGGCCGCGACGCCAAGGATTCGCTGAAGCCCGTCGCCAGCGAACTGGCGAAGGTCATCAACCGCCCGGTCGCATTCGCCGACGACTGCATCGGCGAGCCCGCCGAAAAGGCCGTCGCCGCGATGAAGGACGGCGGTATCCTGTGTCTCGAGAACACCCGCTTCCACAAGGAAGAGGAAAAGAACGATCCGGCGTTCGTCGCCGCGCTCGCGAAGCTCGGCGACCTCTGGGTCAACGACGCCTTCTCGGCCGCGCATCGTGCCCACGCCTCCACCGAGGGCCTCGGCCACAAGCTGCCCGCCTATGCCGGGCGCACCATGCAGGCCGAACTCGATGCGCTGAACAAGGCGCTGGACGCGCCGAAGAAGCCGGTGATCGCCATCATCGGCGGCGCGAAAGTCTCCACCAAGATCGATCTCCTCGAAAATCTGGTGAAGAAGGTCGACGCGCTGGTGATCGGCGGCGGCATGGCCAACACTTTCCTGCATGCACAGGGCATCAATGTCGGCAAGTCGCTGGCTGAAAAGGATCTCGCCGCGACCGCGCTACGCATTCTGGACAAGGCGGAAGCCGCCAACTGCGCTATCATCCTGCCGGTGGACGCGATCGTCGCATTCCACTTCGAGGCCAATGCGCCGTCGCAGGCCTACGGCCTCGACGCGATCCCCGCCGACGGCATGATCCTCGACGTCGGCCCGCAATCGATCGAACGCATCCATGCCGCCATCGATGACGCGGCGACGCTGGTGTGGAACGGACCGGTCGGCGCCTTCGAACTGACGCCGTTCGATCACGGCACCGTGGTCGCGGCGAAATATGCCGCGCAGCGCACCAAGCTCGGCAAGCTGGTGTCGGTGGCCGGCGGCGGCGACACCGTCGCGGCGCTGAACCACGCCGGTGTGGCGCAGGATTTCACTTACGTCTCGACCGCAGGCGGCGCTTTCCTCGAATGGATGGAAGGCAAGCCGTTGCCGGGCGTCGAGGTGTTGCGCGCCAAATAACGCGCCCTACCCTTGCCGCGAAGGACGTCTTCAATGGCGACCCGCGGCATGGGCCAATATTCGCGGAACCGATTTCACGTTGTTCAGTTTCGACGCTATCGCTCTCATTTCGTATCAGACGCATGCAGGAGACCTCGATGAACCTCGCTGACCTCAACAAAGTCGCTCAGGCCATGGTGGCCCCCGGCAAGGGCATTCTCGCCGCCGATGAATCCTCCGGCACCATCAAGAAGCGCTTCGACGCCATCAACGTCGAATCCACCGAAGACAATCGCCGCGACTATCGCGAGATGCTGTTCCGCTCCAAGGACGCGATGTCGACGTATATCTCCGGCGTCATCCTCTATGACGAGACTATCTGGCAGAAGGCGAAGGACGGCACGCCGCTGGTCAAACTGATCGAGCAGGCCGGCGCCATTCCCGGCATCAAGGTCGACGAAGGCACGCAAGCCTTGCCCGGTTGCCCCGGTGAACTGATCACCGTCGGTCTCGACAGGCTCGCCACCCGCCTCGCCGATTACTACAAGCAGGGTGCACGTTTCGCGAAGTGGCGGGCGGTGATCGACATCGGACAGGGCATCCCGAGCTACACCGCCGTGCGCACCAATGCGCATGCGCTGGCGCGCTACGCGGCGCTGTGCCAGGCGGCGCAGATCGTGCCGATCGTCGAGCCGGAAGTGCTGATGGACGGCGATCACTCGATCGAGCGTTGCTACGAGGTCACCGAGTTCGTGCTCAAGGAGACTTTCCAGGAGTTGTATTACCAGAAGGTCGCGCTGGAAGGCATGATCCTGAAGCCGAACATGGCAATCTCCGGCAAGAAGGCGAAGAGCCGCGCCGGCGTGCAGGACGTCGCCGAGAAGACCGTCAAGCTGTTGAAGGAATGCGTGCCGTCGGCGGTGCCGGGCGTCGCCTTCCTCTCCGGTGGCCAGAGCGACGAGGAAGCGACCGCGCATCTCGACGCCATGAATAGGATCGGCGGCCTGCCGTGGAAGCTGACCTTCTCCTACGGCCGCGCGCTGCAGGCCGCGCCGCAGAAGGCGTGGTCCGGCAAGGCCGAGAATCTCGGCGCCGGCCAGCAGGCCTTCACCCATCGCGCCCACATGAACGGCCTCGCCTCCAAGGGCGAATGGAAGGCCGATCTGGAAAAGAAAGCGGCTTAAGGCCGCCATGCTCCGCACCTTTGGTCATTGCCGGGCTTGACCCGGCAATCCATCGTCTTGAAAAGATGGATGCGCAGATCAAGCCCGCGAATGACGTTTGTATCCGGGATCGCGCGACAAATTCGTCTTCTGCCCGCAGACTCTCAAAGGCTACCGTTTGATGTCCGCGAAATCCGCCCCTGCCCGCCCGAAGCCGCGATTGTATCTCGCGACGCCTGTGGTGGATGACGCGGCGGCACTGGCCGCCGTACTGCCTGACGTTCTCGCCGGCGCCGATATCGCCGCCGTGTTGCTGCGACTTGCCGACGGCGATCCACGCACCCTGCTCGGCCGCATCAAGACGCTCGCGCCCATCGTGCAGAACGCCGGCGCGGCGCTGTTGCTCGACGGCCATGCCGATCTGGTCGCGCGCGGAGGCGCGGACGGCGCGCATCTCACCGGGCTCGAAGCGATGCAGGAAACGCTGCCGAGCCTGAAGCCCGATCGCATCGCGGGCGTCGGCGGGCTGCATACCCGCCACGACGCCATGGTCGCGGGCGAAGCCGGCGCGGATTACGTGCTGTTCGGCGAGCCGGACGCGCGCGGCGAGCGTCCGTCGACGGAAGCCGTCGCCGAACGGCTGAACTGGTGGGCCGAACTGTTCGAGCCGCCCTGCGTCGGCTATGCCGCCAGCAGCGACGAAGCGCGCGCCTTCGCCGCCGCCGGCGCGGATTTTGTCCTTGTCGCTGACATGATTTGGTCCGATCAAGCGGGATCGGCCGCGGCGCTTGCGAATGTGGCCGCAGCGCTCAAGGACGGTTATGCGGCAGCGGGACATCCTCTCACCGGGCAGAGTTGACGCGGGCATGAGACTGCTGCGCGGCGTCACGATTCTGCTGGGTTCCGTGCTGGTTGCGACGAGCGCGCAGGCGCAGATGTCGCTGGTGCCGCCGGCGGCGATTCCGCAACCGCAGGCCCAGCCCGCACCCGAGCCGCCCCCCGCGCCGAAATCCGCCCCAAAACCCGCGCCGAAGGCAGCGCCGAAATCCACCCCGAAGCCCGAGGCCAAATCCGCCCCTGCGCCGGTGCGGAAATCGACCACCACGGAAAAGCCCGCTGCCCCCGATGCGGCGAAGGCCGCGGCCGAGAGCAACGACCTCGACGCCGTGCTGAACGAGCCGCCGAATGTCGATCTGGTCTACGGCGCCTATCAGCGCGGTTTCTATCGCACGGCGTTCAACCTCGCGATGAAGCGCGCGCAGGAGAAGAACGACACCGCCGCGATGACCATGCTCGGTGAACTCTACGCCAATGGCCAGGGCGTCAAACGCGACTACGCCAAGGCTACCGAATGGTACAAGCGCGCCGCCGACCAGGGCGACCGCGAGGCGATGTTCGCGCTGGCGATGCTGAAGATCGGCGGACAGGGTGGTCCGGCCGATCGCGAAGGCGGCGCCGGACTGCTGGCGTCGGCGGCGAAACTCGGCGAGCCCAAGGCGGCCTATAATCTGGCGCTGCTCTACGTCGACGGCCAGACCTTCCCGCAAGACTTCAAGCGCGCCGCCGAACTGCTGCGGATCTCGGCCGACGCCGGCAACGACGAGGCGCAATACGCGCTGGCGAGCTTCTACAAGGAAGGCACAGGCGTTCCGAAGGACATCGACAAGTCGGTGCGGCTGCTGCAAGCCGCCGCGATGGCCGGCAACGTCGCCGCCGAAGTCGAATACGCCATCGCGCTGTTCAACGGCTCCGGAACCACCAAGAACGAGGTCGCGGCGGTCTCGTTGTTGCGCAAGGCGGCGCGGCAGAACAATCCCATCGCCCAGAACCGGCTCGCGCTGGTGCTGACGCAGGGCAAGGGCGTGCCGGTCGACATGATCGAAGGGCTGAAATGGCATCTGGTGGCGAAAACCGCCGGCAAGGGCGATCCGCTGCTCGACGAGGCCTTAGCGCGGCTCACACCGGAAGAGCGCGCCAAGGTCGAAGCCGCCGCCAGGAAATGGGTCGGCGCCAAATGATCGCCCTGAAGATCGAGCCAAAGAACCGCTCTTGACGCGGCGCGCCCCGCAAGGCACCCAATCCCCTCACGAGGCGTTCCACCGGGGACGCAATGAATCGAGACGCTCATGCTGCATTCCGCTCTCATCAACGTCATGGTCAAGGCCGCGCGCCGCGCCGGCCGCAGCCTGAGCCGCGACCTCGGTGAAGTCGAAAATCTTCAGGTGTCGCTGAAGGGCCCGGCCAACTTCGTCAGCGCTGCCGACAAGCGCGCCGAGGAAATGCTCTACAGTGACCTCTCCAAGGCGCGTCCCGGCTACGGCTTCATCGGCGAGGAAGGCGGCCCCCGCGAGGGCGCCGACAAGACGCACACATGGATCGTCGATCCGCTCGACGGCACCACCAATTTCCTCCACGGCATTCCGCAATTCGCCATCTCCATCGGCCTGCAACGCGAAGGCACGATCATTGCGGGCGTCATCTACAATCCGGCGACCGACGACCTGTTCATCGCCGAACGCGGCAAGGGCGCGTTCCTCAACGACACCCGGCTGCGCGTCGCCGGGCGCAAGCAGTTGCACGATTGCGTCATCGCCTGCGGCCTGCCGCATATCGGGCGCGGCGACCTGCCGCTGTCGCGCGATGAAATGGCGGCGTTGCAGCCGCGCGTCGCGGGCCTGCGCCGCTTCGGCGCGGCATCGCTCGACCTCGCTTACGTCGCGGCCGGACGGCTCGACGGCTACTGGGAGCGCAACCTCAAGCCGTGGGACATGGCGGCGGGCATGATCATGATCCGCGAAGCCGGCGGTGTGGTCAGCGACATCCAGACCTCGGGCGATCCGCTGGTCTCCGGCGACGTCGTCTGCGGCAACGAGACCATTCATGCCGAACTGACGAAGATTCTGCGGCCGCTGAAGAAATAGGCGACCCGTGCTTGTTCCCTCTCCCCTTGCGGGAGTGGGAAAGGACGTGTCGTCATCCTGAGGTTCGAGCCGATAACTTACTCCGCCGCGGAGGCGTGTGTCGGCGCGGGCGGGCCGTAAACTTCCGGCCGTGCCTTCTCCGCGTGGCCTTCCTCCCGCGCGGCGCGCGAGAACAGCCGCTGCACGACAACGAAGAACACAGGTACCAGCAGCAGCGCGAGGATCACCACCGCGATCATGCCGCCCATCACGCCGGTGCCGAGCGCCTGCTGGCTCTGCGCGCCGGCGCCGCTCGCGACAACCATCGGCAACACGCCGCAAACGAAGGCAAGGCCGGTCATCACGATGGGGCGGAAGCGCAACTGGCAGGCCTCCAGCGTCGCCGTGATCAATGACTTGCCCTCGGCTCGCAAATCCTTGGCGAACTCGATGATGAGAATGGCGTCCTTCGCCGCGAGACCGATGATCGTCACCAATCCGACGGTGAAATAGACGCCGTTCGGCAGATCGCGCAGCGTCGAGGCGATCACCGCGCCGACCATGCCGAGCGGAATCGTCAACAGCACCGCCAGCGGAATGGTCCAGCTTTCATACAGCGCGGCAAGACAGAGGAAGACCACGAGGATCGACAACGCCAGCAGGAACGGCGCCTGCGAGCCGGACAGCTTCTCCTGCAACGACTGGCCGGTCCATTCGTAGCCGAAGCCGCGCGGCAGACGGCCCGCAAGCCGCTCCATCTCGGCGATGGCGGCGCCGGTTGTGAAGCCCGGCCGCGCCTCTCCGGTGATGCGCATGGCCGGATAGTAATTGAAGCCGACGATCTGCGTCGGTCCTTTCGACCAGTCGATAGAGGCGAACGACGAGAACGGGACCAGTCGCCCGCTGCTGTTCTTGACGTTGTAGTTGAGGATGTCGTCCGCAGTGGTGCGGCCGTCACTGTCCGCCTGCACGATCACGCGCTGCATCCGTCCGCGGTTGGGGAAGTCGTTGACGTAGGTCGAGCCGAGATTGGTCGTCATGGTCTCGTTGATGGCCTCGAACGTGACGCCGAAGGCGCTGGCCTTTTCGCGATCGATCACGAGATTGATCTGCGGCGCCGACGGCAAGCCCTCGACATAGACATTCCTCAAGACCGGACTGGCATTGGCCTCCTTGATCAGCTGATCGGTCGCCTGCATCAGTGCCGCGTAGCCCTTCTGGCCGCGATCCTGCAGACGGAAGCTGAAGCCGGAGGAATTGCCGAGGTTGTCGATCGGCGGTGGCTGCAGCGCGGTGATCTTGGCGTCGCGGAGCGAAACGGACAGATCGCGATTGACGTCAGCCACGATATTGGCGGCGGAATCCTTCTTAGGTCGTTCCGACCAGTCCTTCAGGGTGATGAACGCCTGCGCCGTGTTCATGCCCTGCCCCGAATAGGCGAAACCGGTGAGGAACGTGACATCCTGAATGCCGGACCGTTTGGCCAGATATTTCTCGACCGCCTCGACCGCAGCTTCGGTCCGGCCATGGGACGAATCCGACGGCGTCTGCACGTCGGTGGTGATGAAGCCCTGATCGTCCACCGGCACGAAGCCGGCAGGCATCCGCACGAAGGCCCAACCGAGGCCGACCAGCAAGATCGCGTAGATGATCATCAGCCGGCCGGTGCGCTTCAGAGACCAGCCGACGACGCGGGTGTAGCGGTTGCGCGTGTGTTCGAGCCCGCGATTGAACAGGCCGAAGAAGCCGCGCCGCGCGTGGGCGTGCCCGGCCTGTACCGGCTTGAGCAGGGTGGCACACAGGGCCGGCGTCAGTGACAGTGCCATCAGCGCGGAGAAGCCGATCGCCGTCACCATCGTCACCGAGAACTGGCGATAGATGATGCCGACAGAGCCCGGAAAGAACGCCATCGGCACGAACACCGCCATCAGCACCAGCGTGATGCCGATGATGGCGCTTGTGATCTGAGACATCGCCTTGCGGGTCGCTTCCTTCGGCGACAGCCCCTCCTCGGCCATGATGCGTTCGACATTCTCGACCACGACAATGGCGTCGTCGACCAGAATGCCGATCGCCAGCACCATGCCGAACATCGTCAGCATGTTGATGGAGTAGCCTGCGGCCAGCAGGACAGAACAGGTGCCGAGCAGCGCCACCGGCACCACGACGGTCGGGATGATGGTGTAGCGGATGTTCTGCAGGAACAGGAACATCACGAGAAACACCAGCACCACCGCCTCGATCAAGGTATGCACGACCTTTTCGATCGAGGCCTCCACCACCGGCGTAATGTCGTAGGGAATATCGTAGGCAATGGTCGCCGGGAAGAACTTCGACAACTCCTCCATCTTGGCTCTCACCGCGCTCGCGGTCGCGAGCGCGTTGGAGCCCGGCGCAAGCATCACCGAGAGGCCCGCGGTCGGCTTGCCGTTGAGGCGGGTGGTGAACCGGTAGTCCATGCCGCCGACCTCGACCCGCGCCACGTCGCGCAGCCGCACCGTGGAGCCGTCGCGGTTGGCGCGCAGCACGATGGAGCCAAATTCCTCAGGCGTGGTGAGTTGCCCCTTCACCAGGACCAGCGCCGCGGTTTTCTGCCCGGCCCGGCTCGGTGGCGCGCCGATGCTGCCCGAGGCCACTTGCGCGTTCTGCGCCGCAATCGCCTTGGTGACGTCGTCCGAGGTGAGATTGTAGCCGACGAGCTTATCGGGATCGACCCAGACGCGCAGTGAGCGTTCGGTGGAAAACAGCGTAGCGCGGCCGACACCTGGAAGGCGCCGGATCTCGCCGATGATGTTGCGCACGATGAAATCGCCGAGGCCGACCTCATCGAGACTGTTGTCGGTCGAGCGCAGCGTGACGATCTGCAGCGTGTCGCTGGACGCTTCCTCGACCAGAATGCCTTCCTTCAGCACGACATCCGGCAGGCGCGACTCGATGCGCTTGATGCGGTTCTGCACGTCCACCGACGCCATATCGAGTTGTGTGCCGGGAACGAAATACGCGGTGATCTCAACCTGACCCAGGGAGTCGCTGGTGGATTCGAAACTGAGGATGCCCGAGGCGCCGTTGAGCTGTTCCTCGATCAGACGCGTGACGCTGTTGTAGAGGTTCTCCGGCGAGGCGCCGGGATAGGCGGTCGAGATCGAAATCGAGGGCGGCGCGATGATCGGATACTGCGCCACCGCGAGAAACGGAATCGAGATCGCGCCGACCAGACAGATGAACAGCGCGACGACCCAGGCGAAAATCGGCCTATCGATAAAGAATGACGGCATCAGCGGTTCAATCGCTGACCGAGACCGGCGTCACCTTGCTGTCGTCCGACGCGATCGAGCCGGTCGCCACCTCGCGCAGCGGCAGCGGCTTCACCTCGTCGCCGGCGGCGAACTTCTGAAAGCCCTCGACCACGACGCGGTCGCCGGCCTTGAGGCCATCGGTGATCACCCATTTGCCGCCGTGAACCGCGCCGGTGCGCACCGGCTGCATGGCAATGCGATTATCGGGGCGCACCACGAACACCTCGCTGCCGCCGTCGTGGCTGCGCTGCACCGCCTGCTCCGGCACCGCAATGGCATCGTTGTCGATGCCCTGCTCGATCAGCACGCGGACATACATGCCCGGCAGCAACTCGCCGTTGGGATTCGGGAACTCGCCGCGCAAGGTCACCTGCCCGGTTTCGGCGTTGACCTTGGCTTCCGAGAACAGCAGTTTGCCGGTGTGCGAATAGGTGCCGTCGTCGACGACGAGGCGGATCTTGGCGGCACCCGGCTCGATCTGTTCGAGATCACCGCGCGCGAACGCCCGCCGCAGCTTGTTGAGATCGCTGACCGACTGGGTGAAGTCGGCATAGATCGGATCGAGTTGCTGGATCGAGGCCAGATTGGTGGTGTCGTTCGGCACTACCAGCGCACCCTCGCTGACCAGCGCCGCGCCGATGCGGCCGTTGATCGGCGCACGAATGGTGGCGTAGCCGAGATTGAGTTTGGAGCGGGCGACATCGGCCTTGCGCGCGGCGACGTCCGCCTCCGCCTGCCGCTTCGCCGCGATCGCGGTTTCATGCTGCGCTTCGGAAGCGACATGCTGATGCGTGAGCGTTTCGATTCGTTTGGCATGGCGCGTGGTTTGATCGAGCACAGCCTCGGCTTTCGCCAGCGCCGCCTTCTGCGCCATCAGGTCGACCTCGAACGGCTTCGGATCGATCTTGTACAGCGGATCGCCGGCCTTCACGTCGGTGCCCTGATGGAACAGGCGCTCGAGGATGATGCCCGACACCTGCGGACGGACATCGGCGATACGCGTCGGCGCGATGCGGCCGGGCAACTCGCGGACCACGGCGACCGGCTGCTGCCTGACGGTGACGAAGCTGACTTCAGGCGTCTGAACCGGTTGCGCGGCGACGGCGGACGCCGGTTCGTCGCAACCAGTCAGCACGGGGCTCACCGCGAGCAACAACGCCAGTCCGAATCCAGATCGCATTCCTCGTCGCATGGTCAGTTTCATTGCCTCGCTATCCCGTTCGTCAGACATGAATCAAAAGCAAGCCGCGACAGCATCGCCGCGCGGCGTTGTCTATTCGACTCTGACGTCATTTGATTTCGCAAAAGTAACTCAGCGGGAGCGCGACGCAACAAATTTTGCGGCGGCGCAATGCCACAGCGCGTTACAGCGTTGAAGTCGCAGCAACTTTGCATGACTCACTTAATTGTGAGTCGGCAGTGATGATGTCGCAAAGAATTTGAAACGATTCCAGCAAACCGCACGATCATGATCGCGACACTTCGCATTCGCTGCCATGAATACGCGAATACCAAACATCCGCATCAACATGACGAAATCGTAATGCACCAACGGCACGCGATTCAATCGGATATGTCGTCGCAGCGATTTACTTGAGTACTTCGCATGCATTGTGCTGGACATGCCGCGTGCGGTCGCGCTCGGCCAATCCATTCCACCACGTCCGCAATGACGCGCTGTCGCAGGGCAGTTTCACGCACATGCCCTCGATATAGGCGATCCAGTCATCGAAACGGAATGCAGGAACGGGAACCACCACGGGCACATCGGCCTTGAGCGCGTATTCGATCAGCCGCGCCAGGCCGCGCCCTTGCTGCTCCTGCCGTCCGAAACGATTGACGATGAGTAGATCCGCACGCCGGTCGACGGCCGCCATCATCGCGGTGCGCGCCGCTGCGAGCTTGTCGAGATCGAGCCTGCGACCCTGGGTGTAGGCGGCCGCCTCCTGAAACAGATCAACCCGCTCGCCGCTGTGAACCATCATCGCCGACAGTTCCGCAGCGCCGGCGTTGTGATGGCCGAACTGCACCAGACCGACGGGCCGTTGCCCTTCGGCCTTCAACGTGGCGACGAAATCCAGCAGCACATTGTCCGGCTGCTGATGCGCCTCATAGACCAGCGCGGCAACATCGCATTGCGCATCGAACATTGATTCTTCCTCGCCAGACAGCGAGCCATCAAAAAGAAACCGCTCCGGCAACGCAGCGCACCGCCGGAGCGCCGATCACTTTGCGAGTTTAGCGCGCCTCGTTGATGATTTGAAGCTGGGTAAACTCCGCAAGCCCTTCCTCGGCGAACTCGGTGCCGATACCGGACTGCTTGGCACCACCGAACGGAATATGCGGCGCCATATCGAGGTGCTTGTTGATCCACACCGTTCCGGCCTCGATCTGATTGGCAACCTTGTGCGCCCGCTCGGAATTGGACGGCCAGACCGATGCACCTAAACCGTAGTTGGTGGCGTTGGCGCGACGGATGACATCGTCATTGGAAATGCGGCCTTGGCCGCCGCCACCGCCTTGTCGAGTTGCGCTGTCGACGAGCCCGCGCTTCACGTTCCGCTCGGCTCCTGGGCGGTGGAACAATCGCCCGACCCCGGCATCAGCATCGTCACCTTGCGCACGCCCGACGGCTTCGGCGTCTGCTTCACGATGCAGCGGCAGCAACAGGATGCGCTCGACGAAGCGTTCATCTGTGATTGCGCGCGACGCTCACCGTTCCCCACGCACTGACGCCGGGCGCGGCGGACCACTCCGGTCGTCGAAGG
>JBARXT010000230.1:0-25972 GCA_049647485.1 Xanthobacteraceae bacterium | reverse complement strand
GCTTGTCTTTTTCTCGCGGCGTGAGGTTCATTCAGAATCCCTAGAGTTGCCAAGCTTTGGGGAGCGGTTGTCCGCCCAACAGAAGCGTCAGTACAGGTTCGAGCCTTCGCCGCAGTATCAGGCCGCTGATCGTGGCCAGTCGAACGACGAGCTTGCCGTTCCAGGCGCTGGCGCCGCCGTCTTCGCCAAGTGCAACGCGCACCGGAGCCAGCAACCGCTCGGATTCGCTCCCGGCATAGAATACGGTCGCGAAGGCGGAGCGACCGCCCAATGTCGCCGCGCTTGCCGTCATCCCGGCAATATCGCCATTCAGCCGTAAGTCGTCGGCGAAGATAAGCTTGCCGTCGCGGCGAACACGCCAGCGGTCGCGCAGAGAGCCTGTATGCACGCGCTCGCCCATTGCCGTGCGCCCGAGCAGCACCGCCTCTACCGCGACGAATTCTGCGTCGCCTTCCAAATCCACGTCGAGACGGCGCGCCAGTCGACCGCCATCGAACAGGATGCTCTCTTGCGGCAGCCAGGCCAGCCGGGCGCCGGGAGCCGCACGCAGGCTATTCTCAATGACGGCATCGTTGCCGATGGAGCGGTAAATACGTTCGCAAGCCTGCGTGGTCAGAATCGCCGTCGCGTGAACGCCAAGCTCCGCCTCGACTCTGAACCGGTCGCCGCCGGTCAGTCCGCCGGCGGTATTGATGACAATAGCCTCGGGGCACTGACCCGGCAGCGGCGTCGGCAACCTGATCTTGGCACAGCCTTCCTGAAAGAGTGTGTGCAGCCGGCATGTTCCATCGCGCATGTCAAAGGTGACGCGCGCACGCCCTTCGGCACGCTGTAGTCGGCCCGATGTGTCAGAACATGAGGTGTCGACGAGGTACATCGGGATCGTCCCGGCAATGGCTTCGCAAAGGGAGACTATCGCGCCCTGGGCCATGACCTCAATGCGGTTGGTGAGGTTTTGCGCCGATCGTGTCACGCGGAGAGGCGATCGCGCGTCGCGCGTCATAGGGCCATCTGCCGGCCGATCTCGGCCGGATCGAGCGTTGCCCGGTCGCAGCGATATTTCACGGTGCCGCGATCCATCACGACGAAATCGTCTCCCAGCTCACATGCGAAATCGAGATACTGCTCGACCAGGATAATGGCTATGTTCCCAAGATTCCGGAGATAGGCGATGGCGCGTCCAATGTCCTTGATGATCGAGGGCTGGATGCCTTCGGTCGGCTCGTCGAGCAGCAATAATTTCGGCCGCATCACCAGCGCGCGCCCAATCGCGAGTTGTTGCTGCTGTCCCCCGGACAGGTCGCCGCCGCGGCGCGTCAGCATCGATTGCAGCACAGGAAACAGCGAGAACACATCATCGGGGATGCTGCGGTCACGCCGCTTCAGTGAGGCGTAGCCGGTCTTGAGATTTTCCTCGACGGTCAGCAGTGGGAAGATCTCGCGGCCCTGCGGCACCAGTGAGATGCCGCGTCTCGCCCGCTCATAAGGCATGAGCGATGAGACGTTGCTGCCATCAAGGTTGATCGAGCCGCTCGCGATGGCCTGCTGGCCGACAAGAGCACGCAACAGGCTGGTTTTGCCGACACCGTTACGCCCCAGCACGCAGGTCACCTTGCCGGGTTCGGCGGTCAGCGAGATTCCGCGCAAGGCCTGCGCTGCGCCGTAGAAAAGATTGATGTCTTTGATATCAAGCATTGGCTCAGCGTCCCAAATAAACTTCGATCACGCGCTCATTCGCGGAAACCTGATCGATGGTCCCTTCCGCCAGCATCGATCCCTCGTGCAGACAGGTAACCCGAACGCCGAGCTCACGAATGAACGTCATGTCGTGTTCGACAACCACGACGGTCTTGTCGCGGTTGATGGTCTTGAGCAGTTCCGCGGTTTGATGGGTTTCGATGTCGGTCATGCCGGCGACCGGTTCGTCGACCAGCAACAGTTTCGGATCCTGCGCCAGCAGTATGCCGATCTCGAGCCATTGTTTCTGGCCATGTGACAGGCTTCCCGCCAGTCGGTGCCGCGCGCCGGTCAGGCGAATGGTTTCGAGAACCTGATCGATCCGCTCGGCGTCGGCCCGGGAATCCTGCCAGAACAAAGTCGTGCGGACACGATGATCGACATTCAGAGCCAGCAGCAGGTTGTCTTCGACCGTCTGGCTTTCGAATACGGTCGGCTTCTGAAATTTCCGGCCGATGCCGAGTTCGGCGATCTGCGTTTCGTCCAGCCGCGTCAGGTCGGTGACGCCATCGAACAGCACGTCGCCGCTGTCCGGCTTGGTCTTGCCGGTGATGATGTCCATCATCGTCGTCTTGCCCGCGCCGTTGGGGCCGATGATCGCCCGCATTTCGCCGGGCGCGATGGTCATCGACAAATTGTTGATGGCATGAAAGCCGTCGAACGAGACATGCACGCCGTCGAGATAGAGCATCGCCGATGTCTTACGGGTATCCGGTGCATTCATCCGCTCACTCCGCCATGTGAGGTTTGACAGCGCCGTCTTCGAAAGCGGCACTGTGGGCATCTTCCGCGAATCTGGTCGCTTGCCGCGCGTCCCGCCAGGCATTCCAGGTGCCGACGATTCCCTTCGGCAGCAGCAATGTGACCAGAACGAACAGAGCGCCGAGCATGAACAACCAGTAGGGCGCCAGCATGCCCGACGTGAAGACGGTCTTGGCGTAGTTGACTGCGATCGCGCCGAGAGCCGCGCCGATCAGGGTGCCACGGCCACCGACCGCCACCCAGATCACCGCTTCGATGGAGTTGCCCGGCGCAAATTCGCCCGGATTGATGATGCCGACCTGCGGCACATAAAGCGCGCCCGCAACACCGGCAAGGCAGGCCGACAGCGTGAACACGAACAGCTTGTAGGATTCTACGCGATATCCCAGAAACCGGGTGCGGGACTCAGCGTCGCGAATGGCGATCAATACCTTGCCGAGCTTGGAGCCGACCACGGCGCGGCAGATCAGAAAGCTGATCGCAAGCGCAAGGCAACTGAGCGCGAAAAGTGCCGCGCGCGTGCCGTCCGCCTGCACGTTGAAGCCGAGGATGTCCTTGAAATCCGTCAGCCCGTTATTGCCGCCGAAGCCGAAATCGTTGCGAAAGAAACCTAGCAGCAAGGCGTAGGTCATCGCCTGCGTGATGATCGACAGGTAAACGCCGGTCACGCGTGAGCGGAATGCCAGCCAACCGAAGCAGAAGGCCAGCAATCCCGGCACCAGCACCACCATCAGGGCGGCGAACCAGAACATGTCGAATCCCTGCCAGTACCACGGCAGGGATTTCCAGTTCAGGAACACCATGAAATCCGGCAACACCGGATCGGCATAGACGCCGCGCGTGCCGATCTGGCGCATCAGATACATGCCCATGGCGTATCCGCCCAGCGCGAAGAACGCGCCGTGCCCCAACGAAAGAATGCCGCAATAGCCCCAGATCAGATCGATCGAGAGTGCCAGCACGGCGTAACAGACGTATTTGCCGAACAGCGTCATCAGATACGTCGGCACGTGAAGCATCGACGTGTCGGGAAGCAGCAGATTGAGCAGCGGCAACAGCACGCCGACGGCTGCAACGATCGCAAGAAAGATCGTCGTGCTGCGGTCGAGCGCGCGGGTCAGAAAGTGCGACGTCATGCATCCACCGCCCGGCCCTTGAGAGCGAACAGACCGCGCGGACGCTTCTGAATGAACAAAATGATGAGGACCAGGATCGCGATCTTGCCGAGCACCGCGCCCGCGACCGGTTCGAGGAATTTATTGGCGATGCCGAGCGTGAATGCGCCGACTAGCGTCCCCCACAAGTTTCCGACGCCGCCGAAAACCACCACCATGAAGGAGTCGATGATGTAGCTTTGTCCGAGGTTGGGGCTGACGTTGTCGATCTGGGACAGCGCCACACCGGCGATGCCGGCAATCCCGGAGCCGAGGCCGAAGGTCAGCGCATCGACCCGCGACGTCGCGATGCCCATCGAGGCTGCCATCCTGCGGTTCTGCGTCACCGCTCGCATCTCCAGGCCAAGGCGCGTGAAGCGCAGCATGGCGAGCAGGATAATGAAAACCGCCAGCGCGAAGCAGAGGATCCAGAGCCGATTGTAGGTGACGGTGATCTGTCCCACGTCGAAGGCGCCGCTCATCCATGAGGGATTGCCGACTTCGCGGTTGTTGGGACCGAAGATGGTGCGGACAGCTTGTTGAAGGATGAGCGACAGACCCCACGTCGCCAGCAAGGTTTCCAGCGGGCGACCGTAAAGGAAGCGGATGATGATGCGTTCGATCAACACTCCGACTGCACCGGCAACGACGAAGGCGAGCGGTACGGCGATCAGCAGCGAATAATCGAAGGCCGCGGGATAGCTGGTGCGGATCGTCTCCTGCACCACGAAGGTTGTGTAAGCGCCGATCATCACCATTTCGCCATGCGCCATGTTGATGACGCCCATCACGCCGAAAGTGATGGCGAGGCCGATGGCGGCGAGCAGCAACACCGAGCCAAGCGACAGGCCGTACCAGGCATTTTGCACGGTCGACCACAGCGCAAGGTTGCTTTTGATGGACGACATGGCGGTGGTCGCGGCGTGTGCGACAGCCTGAGTCGCGTCTCCCGGCAAACCGGATAGCAAAGCCAAGGCTTCCCGATCGCCGCGCGCTTTGATGGTGGCGACGGCATCGAGCTTGTCGGCC
Organism: Xanthobacteraceae bacterium; assembly: GCA_049647485.1. GTDB lineage: Bacteria > Pseudomonadota > Alphaproteobacteria > Rhizobiales > Xanthobacteraceae > 62-47. Next base: position 21,290 of record JBARXT010000230.1, on the reverse strand, counting down.
TCGCTGGCATCGGCCTTGAACAGAACGATAGCTGCGCGGGCTGCGGTGAGGGCATTTCGCGCCGCGTCATTGGTCTCGTTCTTCAATGCGGCATCGAGCGGCGCGAGTGAGTTTTCATCGTGACTTTTGAAGACCGATTGCGCCGCTCGAATGCGGACAGCGGCGTCTGGCGAAAGCAACGTCAGGCTGCCCAACGCGGCGTCGATGGTGCGGCGCAGGCGGTTATTGAGACGTACGGGGCTGGCGCTATCAGGCAATGCTGCAACAACCTGGCCGTTAGATGCGTCGACGATCTTGCCGTCCATACCCTTGATGAAGACCTTTTTGCTGTCGTCATCCGCGTAGAGCCGCCCATCCTTCAGCGCGCCGATAATAGGGTAAGCCCGCGGATTGCCGCTGACCTGGAGGCGAGAGACGGCGTCTTCGGAATTCGCGAAGGAGCGAGCGGCGAACAAGGCGACATCGTCCTCGAACGATGCCGCGTGGGCAGATGCGCTCGACCATACCGCGATGGAAAGTGCGAGAAACGCACCCATGCGCCCGATGCGGCCAGCGATCTGGCGTAAAGTGTCTGAACTGAAAAGCACGGCAATACCCCGGCAGAAGAAAGGGAAGGCGGCGGTGGCCGCCTTCCCGGATCAGCTCGTGGTCGCTATGACCCCTGACCGCCGCACTTCTTGGCGATCTTGTTGTAGTTGCCGCACTTCAGGGTCACCCAATCGGCCTCGAGATCCTTGGAGCCTTCGAGGTAATCCGACCATGCATCGCCGGGGACGAGCTTGGCTTTCGTCGGATCATCCGGAGAGACGACATTGAACTGTCCGTCGCCCTGAATTTCACCGATGAACACCGGCTTGGTGATGTGATGGTTCGGCAGCATTTCCGAGACCCCGCCGGTCAGGTTGGCCTGCTTGATGCCGGGCAATGCTTCGATCACCTTGTCCGGATCGAACGACTTGGCCTTCTCGACCGCCTTCATCCACATGTGGAAGCCGATGTAGTGGGCCTCCATCGGATCGTTGGTGGTGCGCTTCGGATTTTTGGTGAAGGAATGCCATTCCTTGATGAACGCGGTGTTGGCGGGCGTCTTGATCGATTCGAAGTAGTTCCACGCCGCAAGATGGCCGACCAGCGGCTTGGTATCGATGCCGGCCAGTTCTTCCTCGCCTACTGAGAACGCGACGACGGGAATGTCCGTGGCCTTGATACCCTGGTTGCCCAGTTCCTTGTAGAACGGCACGTTGGCGTCACCATTGATGGTGGAGACGACGGCGGTTTTCTTGCCAGCCGAGCCGAACTTCTTGATGTCCGAGACGATGGTCTGCCAGTCGCTATGACCGAATGGCGTATAATTGATAATGATGTCGTCCTGCGAAACGCCCTTGGACTTCAGATAGGCTTCCAGGATCTTGTTGGTGGTGCGCGGATAGACGTAGTCGGTGCCGGCGAGCACCCAGCGCTTCACCTTTTCTTCCTTCATCAAATAGTCGACGGCGGGAATCGCCTGCTGATTGGGCGCCGCGCCGGTGTAAAATACGTTGCGCTCGCTTTCCTCGCCTTCGTACTGCACCGGGTAGAACAGGATCGAATCCAGTTCCTTGAAAACCGGCAGCACGGACTTGCGCGACACGGAGGTCCAGCAACCGAACACGACGCTGACCTTGTCCTTGGTGATCAGTTCGCGCGCCTTTTCAGCGAACAAAGGCCAGTTCGATGCCGGATCGACCACCACGGCTTCGAGCTTCTTGCCCAGCACGCCGCCTTTCTTATTCTGCTCGTCGATCAGCATCAGCATGACGTCCTTCAGCGTCGTCTCGCTGATGGCCATCGTGCCCGAGAGCGAATGCAGAATGCCGACCTTGATGGTGTCATCCGCCGCGCTTGCGGGCGCCAACGTCGATAGACCAATGCAAAGGCCGGCTGCCGCCGCGAGCCAACTGCGGCGGGTTAACAGTCCTGGAATAAGCAACTTCAATGAAAGCGTCATGCGGCAAATCTCCTCGGCGTGTGGACCCGGCAGATATTTGTCAGGTCGCCCAAGTGGAGGGATCGCAAGAAGCATGCCACAGCCCCGAAGGTGGCTAAGATTATGAAAAACCGGATAGATTTCCGATTTTCTCGATTGCTCAATTTTTATGCGAGACTAGAATTTGCGCAAAATGAATGTTGAGTTCTTGGCAGTGACGCTCAATGTTTGGGCAAAATCACGTTGATTCATCGGCACGCAAATCCGATCGACTTTGGCAACTTGATCCATGTCGGTGGCGGCTGGCAGGGGCGGCGGTACGCTATGCTGCGGCGCGACGACGAATGCTGACGCGGCCACCACCATCAGGGCTGAGGCCACTTCACGCTATTCCTCCGGTTCAGTTGTGAAGAGCAGCGGATAACCTTTGGCACGACCGGCATCGGTGGCGCGAGTAGCCTTGGTTTCGGCAACGTCCTTGGTAAACACCGCCACGACGCAGACGCCACGCTGATGCGCCGTCAGCATCACTTTATAGGCTTGGTCTTCGGTCATGCGGAATTCCGCCTTGAGCACGCTCACCACGAAATCCCGCGGGGTGTAGTCGTCGTTGACGAGGATCACCTTGTGCAGGCGCGGCCGCTCGGTCTTCGGGGCGCTCTTGGTTCGCGTTCTGCCGCGTGGTTTGATGACGGTATCGCCCATTGCGCATCGCCATATGATCGTGAACCTGAGACTAGCCGGATTTCATCGGCTGGGCGATGGTGGATTTCGTGTGATCGTTGCGGTCCGACAAAGCGAAACGGCGGGCTTATGCCCGCCGCTTGCCCTTATGATCCGTTGCCGACGCCGCTTATGCGGCGCGGATCGTCTCGAGGAAATTGTGCACCTCGGTCTGCAACCGGTGGCTTTCCATCGATAGCGATTGTGCGGCGGCCAACACCTGCGACGAAGCCGCACCGGCTTCGCCCGCACTGCGGTCGACCTCGGTGATGTTGCTGGCGACATTGCCGCAAAGATCGGCGGCCTGCTGCACGTTCCGGGCGATCTCCTGCGTCGCAGCCCCCTGTTCCTCGACAGCTGCGGCGATGGTGGAGGAGATTTCCGACATCAGGTTGATGGTGGTGCTGATCTCGTGGATGGTCGCCACGGAATCCTGTGTCGCAGCCTGCATCCCGGCAATCTGCGTGCCGATCTCGTCGGTGGCCTTGGCGGTTTGCGATGCCAGCGCTTTGACCTCGGAGGCAACCACGGCGAAGCCGCGTCCGGCCTCGCCCGCGCGGGCGGCCTCGATGGTGGCGTTGAGCGCGAGCAGATTGGTCTGCTCGGCGACCGCGGTGATCAGCTTGACGACATCGCCGATGCGGGCCGCGGCCTGGGACAGTTGCTGGATGCTGGCATCGGTCTTTTGCGCTTGAGCCACCGCAGTTTGCGCCACGCGGCTCGATTCCTGCACCTGGCGGCTGATCTCGTTGACGGAGGAGGTGATCTCCTCGGTGGCGGCGGCGGTGGACTGGATGCTCTCGGAAACTTCGTGCGATGCGTTGGCGGTCGAGGTGGATAGCCGCCGCGTGGTGTCGGCGGTTCCGGTGAGCGCCGTTGCGGTCGCTTCCATCTCGTTCGAAGCCGACGACAGCGAGCCGATCATTTCGCCAACCATGGTTTCGAAATTTCGGGTTACTTTGTCCATGGTTTCGGCACGGCGCAGCTTGGCGTTGGCCTCGCCGGCGGCTGCCTCGTCAGCTTCCTTCTTGGCAATCAGCGCCGCCTTGAACAGATGCAGCGTATCGGCGATCTCGCCGATCTCGGTGCGTTCGCTCCGATGCGGAATTTCGACGTCGAGATTGCCGGCTGTCAGCGCGTGCATGGGCTCCAGTACCGAGCCGATGCCGCGGGAGATGTCGCGGACCACAAGGACCGCGGCGATGAGCCCAAGCAGCACCATGCAGGACAAAATGGAAAGCAATACGCCGAAGGCCGTGGCGTAGGCACCCTCGGCATGCTGGCCGGATACGCTGGCGCCGTTGTCGTTGAGTGCCACGATCTTGGTCATCACGGCATCCATCTTGCGGCCCGCCGGCGTGGCGCGAGTGGCGTTGACGGTGCGCGCCTGAGCGACCTCATGCTTGCGGGCGTGGGCCACGACCTCGTCGGCGGCGGCGCGGAAGGTCTTCCAGGTCTGCGAAAGTTCCCGGTACAGCGCCGCTTCCTCGGGGGACGTGATGCGCGGGGCATAGGCCTTGTCGGCTGTCTCGTAGTCCCTGGCACGGGCATCGAGGTTGCGTTGGATATCGACCATGAAGGTGTCGTCCGGTTCGGTCAGGTAATCACGCAGCACGGCCCGATAGCGCGCCGACTGGACCCGAAGTTCACTGACGAGACGGATATTCGGCAACCAGTTGGTCTTGATGTCCTGGGCCGCGGTGTTTATCGCGCGCATCTCGATCACGGCGAAGGTGCCTGTCGCGGTGAGCGCGAGCAACAGGACTGCAACCAGGGTGATCAGCTTGGCCTTGATGGAGAATCGCGAAAGCATTTCGTCGTCCTTCAGATGATCGCGAGCGCATTGCCCGCGATGGTCGGCAGGCGCATGGACGTGCGTCGCCATGGCGTTAGAACCGGCTTGGTGCTGTTGGGCTTTTTCCAGTCGGGGAGCCGGTCCCGTTTTCAGGGCGGGCTCACCATTGGTTGTAAAATATTGCGGTAAAGTCTTGGTAAATGAGTTCCCGGCACCAGCAAGGTGCTGATTGCGCTGGCTTTGCGCTCAGTTTCCGCAGCGGTTCAGCCTTGCGGATTTGCAGCGCTGTGGCACCATTGCCGAGGGGTGACGGAGGCCACGATGCGCTGGTACGTCTCGATCGGAATACTGCTGGCCATCGGCGCCATGGCAGGCGACGTGGCCGTCAATGCCACCCCGCAGGCCCCGCCGCATGTGGCTCAGGCCAAGCCGGCCGATATCACCGTCGATGTCGAACTGGTACTGGCGGTGGACGTTTCCTATTCGATGGATATCGAGGAATTGACGGTGCAGCGCGAGGGCTACGCCCAAGCCATCGTCTCGAAGGAATTTCTCGGAGCGCTGAAGGCTGGGCCGACCGGAAAAGTCGCCATTACCTATTTCGAATGGGCAGCCTCGACCGACCAGAAACTGATCATTCCGTGGCGCATCATCGACGGACCGGAATCCGCTGACGCAGTCGCCGCCGAGATCATGAAAACACCGGTGCGTCGCGCATCGCGCACCTCGATTTCGGGAGCGATCAATTTCGCGATGCCGTTGTTCGAACAGAACCAATATCGGGGTATTCGTCGCGTCATCGACATTTCCGGGGACGGACCCAACAACAACGGCATGCCGGTTACTGTCGCGCGAGACGCAGCCTTGGAGAAAGGCATCGTCATCAATGGTCTGCCGATCATGGTGAAGGCGCCGAGCTACTCCACGATGGATATCGAGAATCTCGATTATTATTACGAAGACTGCGTCATCGGCGGTCCGGGTTCGTTCGTGGTGCCGATCAAAAATCGCGAAAAGTTTCGCGAAGCGATCCACACCAAGCTGGTGATGGAGGTGGCGGGCCGCGTGCCGGAGCGCCGTGTCGTTCCTGCTGCGACCAAGGAGCCGCGGGTCAATTGCATGATCGGCGAGAAGATCTGGCAGGAGCGGTGGGGGCGGTGAGGTGAGAGGCGGACGCGCACCTGCCTCGGCATGGCTGAAAGGAAATCCAGCCATGCCGAAGATGCAATGACGAACAATTCGCACGTCATTCATCGTAATAGGGAACCGGAGCGCATCACGGCATCACGCCTTGGCCTCCAGCACCAGATTGAAAGGCGTCTCTGCGCCACGGCGAACCCGGGAGAAGCCGCTTGTCCTGGCGACTTCGCTCAATCGTGCTTCGCCGGCCTGCGCGCCCAATGCGAGGCCGACTTCCTGAGCCAGTGATGCGGGCGTGCATACCATGGTCGAGGCGGCATAGAACAAGCGGCCCACTGGATTGAGGTTATCCTCGAGTTTGTCCTGCGCGAACGGCTCCACCAGCATGCAGGTGCCATCCTTGGCCAGCGTCTCCTTGACATGACGAAGCGCGCCGACGGGATCGCCCATGTCATGCAGGCAATCGAAGAAGCACACGAGATCGTAGTCGTTCGCGGGATAGGTTTTGGCGGTGGCGACGGCGAAGTCGACGCGCTGGCTCAAGCCCTCGTCGGCCGCCGCTGCCTGAGCGGCCGCGATCGATCCCGGATGCGCGTCGAAACCGAAGAAATGCGAGTTCGGATAGGCTTTGGCCATCAGCAATGTCGAGATGCCGTGCCCGCAACCGACATCGGCAACCTTGGCGCCGCGCTCGAGTTTCGCCACCATGCCGTCGAGTGCCGGAAGCCATTCCTGCACCAGATGATGCTTGTAGGTGGTGCGGAAAAAACGCGCCGTGCCGCAGAACAGACATTCGGCGCGGTCGTCCCAGCCGACACCCTTGCCGCTCTTGAAAGCGTCCGAGATCTTCGGTTCATCGAGCATCATTGCCGCCATCAAGTCGCCGATCGCGCCCATGAATACGGGGCTGTCGTCGTCGGCAAAAACCATCGCCTGCTCGGGTTGCATCGAGAATTTCTTCGTCGTGGCATCGTATTCGACGTAGCCCGATGCGGCTTGCGCCGATAGCCATTCGCGCACGTAGCGTTCGGTAGTGCCGGTGGCTTGCGCAAGTTCCGCGGGGGGCATCGGCTTCTTGGCCAATGCCTTGTAGAGACCGAGCCGGTCGCCGGTCCGGATCAATGCGGCGTTGGTGGCGGCTCCGACGTCGCCGACCATCTTGCCCATGAATTCATTCAGTCGATCCATATTCACGTTCACGTCCATGAAAGCCTCCTGTGAAGGATTGTCTCCGTTTCGTGGTGAAACGAACCCGTCACTCGTCTTTTGAGTGAGCATGATTCTTTCCGGAAACCAGCTCCCACTTTTCGGGAATCATGCTCGCGTGACATGCAACACGTGAAGTCAGGCGGCGCCGGCGTTTCCAGCGGCGCAACGCTGTGCCGGCGGAACGGCCGTGGCGTCAAGAGGAGCGATAAATCAGCGCCTGCTTGATGGGCGGAGTCGCTCGGACGTCAGTCGCCATGTCGGATGGAAGGTTCAGCAGGGCGGATGGATTTGGCGGCCGACATGCGGGTCCAGCCAGGTTCGCGTTATCGTCATCGAAATTGATATTCCAGCCTCTCGTTTTCGGCTGCGTCATGGATTTTTGAACGATAATCGATTTTCGATTGACAATGTGTGGGCCACGTGACCGAATGGGCCTCATGAGCGAAATTCACCTCGATTTTTTGCGTTCTGACGGAGGGCGCGGGCCGCGCACCCTGACGTCCGCAGTGCTTGAGCGGTTGCGGGCTGATATCCTGACAACCGCTTTGCTGCCCGGGCAGAAGCTTAACGTCGCCAGCCTCGCGAAAAAGTTCTCGGTCAGTCTCGCCGCGGTACGGGAGGCGCTGTCGCGACTGGTTGCGGACGGTCTGGTTCAGGCATCCGATCAGCGGGGATTTCGCGTCAGTCCGGTATCCCAAGCCGATCTGGAAGATGTCACGCAAACCCGCATTGACATCGAAGGTCTTGCGCTGCGGCGTTCCATCGAGCGCGGGGATGCGGCGTGGTTGAATTCGGCTGAAAAGGAATTCGCTGCGTTATCCGCAATCCCTTTTCGCAATATCGATGGCTTGAATATGCACAACGAGACGTGGGTCGTGCAGCACCGCAGTTTTCATCGGGCACTGGTCAATGCGTGCGGTTCGGTCTGGCTGCTCGGCTTCCGGGACGTCCTGCACGAGCAAAGCGAACGTTATCGCCGGCTATCCATTCGCCACGAGAACAACAAGCCGCGCCACGTCGAGGCCGAGCACGCCCGGATCATGGAGGCGGTTCGGCGGCGCGATGTCGAGGCGGCGGTTGCGGCGCTGTCGGATCATTTCATGACAACAATGCGATTCGTAAAGCTCAATGAGCCGAGTCTGGGAATGCACCGCGCCGGGTAACGGGCAGTACCATCCCACGGTAATCAAACAAAAAAGGAGGAGGAGACCATGGTTATTTCACGTCGTCATATGCTTGCATCGCTATGCGGGGCCGCGTTTCTAGCCCAGTCGGGCCTTGCCTTGGCCGCCGATACGATTCGAGTCGGGCTTCCGACCAAAACCTATTGGCCGACCACCGTTGCCGAAACCGCCGTGCGGCAGAAGCTGTTCGAAAAGGAAGGCCTGAAGGCGGAACTGACGATCTATCGCGGAGGTGCCGAAGCATTCGAGGCCATGGCTGCCGGTGCGGCCGATATCATCCTTGATCCGCCATCGCTGGTTGCGGCTGGCCGGAAGAAGGGAGTGATGTCCAAGGTCATCGCGAACGCTTCGATGGGCAGCTTCGGCTGGCAGTTGATGGTGAAGGCTAACTCCGCGCTTACCCTGCAGGATCTGAACGGCAAGAAGGTCGGAATCACGTCGGCGGGATCCGGCTCCGATGTGCTTGCGCTATGGACCCTCCAGGACAAAAAGCTTGATTTCACGCGGGTACCGGTCGGCGGCGGCGGACTCGTGCCGAACCTTCTCGCCGGCAATATCGATGCAGCAGTGGTTTATTCGCCATTGAGCTTCCAAGTGAGCAAGTCCGGTGAAGCGAAGACGATCCTCGATTACGCCGGGGCTGTGCCGCCAAATATGACGTCCGGATGGATCGTGCTCGACAAGTTCGCGAAAGAAAAGCCGCAGGTTGCCCAGAAAGCCATCAATGCGATCTACGGCGCGCTGCAGTTCATGCGCGACAATCGAGACATTACCGTCAAGCTGATCGCAGATTTGTACGAAGTGCCCCCCGAAATCGCGGCTGCCGAGTACGAGAACACGATCATGAAGCTTGAAACGGATGGCAGCATGTCCGGTGGCAATGTGTTGGCGGCGGTGAACAAGTCGATCGAACTGGCAAAGCTGGGGGGACTGAAGGATATCGCTCCGGCCGAAGAGATCATCTCGACTGAATTCAAGCCCGTTCCGACCAAGCCTTGAAGCAAAAGCAGTCATGACGGGGCTATTCGGATTCAGGGCGGCTCGCGCTGGCGTCGTGATTGCGTTCTTCCTGTTGTGGGAGACGCTTTCACGCACGGGCGCCGTAAATCCTCGTCTGCTTCCTTCTGCGTCGGACACGTTGCTGATGCTCGCAGACCTGCTCCAACGCACGAGCGTATTGCATGCCCTCGGCGTTACCGGAAGCGAGGTGTTGCTCGCGTTCGTTCTCGCAGTGCCGCTTGCAGCGGCAATCGGGGTCCTGATCGCGGAGAACCGTTACGTCTCGGACGTCCTGAGGCCACTGTTGTTCTTCGCATTCAGCATTCCAAAGTCGATCTTTCTGCCGATGTTCATTCTCGTCTTCGGAGTCGGATTCGCGCAGAAGGTCAGCTTCGGCTTCTTTTCGACGATCTTCATCGTCATCATGTCGACCACGACGGCGGTTGAATCGGTCAAGATGGAACATCTGACGGTTGCCCGCTCCTACGGAGCGACGCCTCTGCAGACCGCCTTCCGGATTTATCTTCCCAGCATGTTGCCGGTTCTTCTCGAGGCACTCCGCATTGCCATGATCTTCAATCTGACGGGCGTCATCCTCGCGGAAATGTATGCGTCGCGAGAAGGCATCGGTCACATGATCGCGAACTGGGGCGAGAACTTCCAGATGAAGCAATTGCTGGCTGGTGTCGTTCTGATCTCGGTGATCGCCGTTATTTTCAATGAACTCGTCAGATGGGTAGAAACACGATGCAGCCATTGGCGAACGTAACCCCGCTCAAGCCGGCGGCAAGCGCGGGCGCTATCCAGGTTTCGAATGTCAGCCAGATCTTCAGGACTGGTTCGCAGGACGTGGTCGCACTGGACAATGTTTCGCTGGAGGTCAAGCCGGGCCGCTTCGTGGTGCTGGTGGGACCGAGCGGATGTGGCAAGTCCACGCTTCTGATGATGATGGCTGGACTGCGTCAGCAGACGTCCGGTTCGGTCATCGTCAGTGGCACCGCGATGTCAAAGCCCGATCCCGATCGTGTCGGCGTCGTGTTTCAGGAAGCGAGCCTGTTTCCATGGCTGACGGCGGAGGAGAATGTTGAATTTCCGCTGACGCTGCGCGGAACATCCAAGGCTGAGCGTCGCGCCAAGTCACAAGACGCCCTTAAACTGGTTGGCCTGGACGGATTCGGCAAGCGACATCCGCATGAACTATCCGGTGGCATGAAGCAGCGCGTGTCGATTGCGCGCGGCCTCGTTCAAAACCCGCCGGTTCTGTTGATGGACGAACCGTTCGCTGCGCTCGATGAGCAAACCCGCATGACCATGGGCGACGAACTGCTCCGCATCTGGGCGGCAACCGGGAAAACCGTCGTCTTCGTCACCCATAGTCTGACGGAAGCCGTTTACCTCGCCGACGAAGTCCTGGTGATGTCGGCGCGTCCGGGGCGAATTGTCGACCGATTGCAGGTGTCGTTGCCGCGTCCTCGCACCTATGAAATGCTGAGTGGCGATACGTTCGGCAGCCTGCGGGATCGGATCTGGCGTCATATCCGTAAATCGGCCTGAGGCAGTCGATGTCCGCACACACACTCAGACGTTTGATCATCATATCCCTGATCGTCCTGTGGGAACTATTGCCGCGGCTCGGTTTGATTCCCGAGCTTTTTCTGCCGTCGTTGTCATCCACGCTCGCGGCGGGCTGGAATGACATCGCGGAGTACGGCCATGCCCTCATGGTGACGCTGTCCGAGGTGGCGATCTCGATGGTGCTGGCGTGCGGCGGTGGCATCCTGTGCGGAGCGATCGTCGGCAGCCTTCCCAAGTTGCGAATGTTGATGATGCCGATCGTCTCGAGCCTTTATGCGATCCCCCTGGTGATCCTTTACCCGGTTTTCAACGTGTGGTTCGGCATCGGCTCCGAATCAAAAATCGCGTTCGCGTCAATCTATGGATTCCTGCCCACGATGCTGGGAACGGCCGCCGGTATCCAGACCATTGACCCGCAACTTCTCGTGGCCGCTCGCAGCATGGGAGCGACCTTCTTTCAGCGCCTGGTCTACGTCATTCTGCCGGCGGCAATCCCCACGGTCCTGACTGGCCTTCGCATCGGCGGCGCACTTGTCATCGTCGGCGTCGTGGTATCCGAGATGCTGATCTCGTCCGCCGGAATCGGATTCCTGATTTCCCGCTATCGGACCATTCTGGACAGTCCACACGTCTTCGCCGGCGTTCTGCTGGTTCTGATGCTGACGATGGCATACAGCGCGTTGGTGCGCTGGATCGAGTGCAAGGTCGCAATCTGGCAGACCGGAAGCCGTGTCGGACAGAATGCCACCGGTGTACGGGCCGGAGTTGTCGCCACTGCGGCGTGAGGAGAGTTGCGTTGTTCGATCTCACCCTGTCATTCGATAACGGCCCCGAGCCGGATGTGACGCCATTGGTTCTCGATGTGCTCGCGCGACGCGGTATCAAGACGACGTTCTTCGTCATCGGTGAGAAACTTGCCGATCCGCGGCGCCTCTGGCTGGCGGAGCGCGCCCATGACGAAGGACACTGGCTCGGCAATCATACCTACACCCACTCGGTTCCTCTCGGGCGCCTGCCGGGAGACGACGTCAGTGAACGTGAAATCGAGAAGACCCAGCAGTTACTTGGTGGCCTGTCGCACCCCCGGCGCTGGTTCCGGCCGTTTGGTGGCGGAGGAAACCTCGACGACGGTTTGCTCCGACCGCATGTCGTCAACCATCTCATGGCCGGCCGCTACAGTTGCGTGCTTTGGAGTGCGATCCCGCGTGATTGGGAAGATCCAGATGGATGGGTTGATCGCGCGTTGGCGCAATGCACCTCGCAAGCGCGCACCCTGATGGTTTTGCATGACCTGCCAACCGGGGCGATGTTTCATCTCGATCGCTTTCTTGATCGCGCGGGTGCAGCCGGCGTGCGCTTCAATCAGGAATTTCCACCAGATTGCGTTCCGATTCGTTCGGGCGAGATCGTCCTTCCGATCGATTCTTATGTCTCAAACATCGAAGAGAGCAACTTATGAAGATTGCGAGTTTCAACGCGAACTCAACCGGCAGCTACGGCCTTGTCACGGATGGCGGAATCATCGACGCCGGGCGACGTCTGCCGAACTATCCGACGTTGCGAGCGTTGCTGGCGGGCGGCGCTCTGGGCCAATTGAAGGACCTGCGGGGCGAGAAGGCTGATTATGCACTCTCCGCAATCCAGTTGCTGCCGACCATCCCCGATCCCGAGAAAATATTCTGCATCGGCGTGAACTATGCGACGCATCTGGCTGAAAGCGGCCATCCTACGCCGCCGCATCCGATGATTTTCACGCGTTTCGCCAACAGCCAAGTTGGTCACGGCCAGCCAATGGTCAGGCCATTGGAGTCCGAACGCTTCGACTATGAGGGCGAAATGGCCGTAATCATCGGCAAGGCCGGCCGCCGCATTCCGCGCGAGACGGCACTGTCGCATGTTGCAGGCTATGCCTGCTACAACGACGGCAGCATCCGGGATTGGCAACGTCATACCTCGCAGTTCACGCCTGGCAAGAATTTTGTCGGCACCGGTGCGTTTGGTCCCTGGATGGTGACTACGGATGAGATTCCGGACATCAGTACCAAAACCATCGCGACGCGTCTGAATGGCGTTGTGGTGCAGCGTGCTCCAATCTCGGATCTCGTGTTCGACGTTGCAACACTGCTGGCTTATTGCTCGACGTTCACCGAGCTTGCTCCCGGCGACGTCATCGTGACCGGAACGACAGGGGGGGTTGGCGCCTATCGCAACCCGCCGCTTTGGATGAAGGACGGTGATATCGTCGAAGTTGAAGTTTCGGGGATCGGGATTCTGCGGAACTCAGTGGTAGACGAGGCCGCCGCCGCGTCGGGTCAGGCCGCTTGATCAGAGCACTCAATCGAAAAGGCGATAGATCGTGAGTTTACCGAAGCATCTCCTTCCCACCACTGTCGTTGGAAGTTACCCGCAGCCGGAATGGTTGGTCGATCGTGCGATGTTGTCGAAATCCGTCCCACGCACCCGCATGCACGAAATGTGGCGCGTTCCGGCCGAACGGCTTGAGGAGGCACAGAATGACGCGACCGTTGTTGCCATCCGCGATATGGAGCGCGCCGGAATCGATATAGTGACCGACGGGGAAATTCGCCGGGAAAGCTACTCCAACCGTTTCGCAACGGCCTTGGAGGGTATCGATGCGGAAAACCCAGCGATCATCGTGGCTCGAACCGGCCACCAGAAGACGGCGGTACCGCGCGTGGTCGGCAAGGTCCGTCGAACTCGCCCCGTTGAATTGAGCGATATGGAATTCCTTCGACGCAATACCGATCGGGCAGCCAAGATCACGCTGCCAGGTCCGTTCACCATGAGTCAGCAGGCCAAGAACGAATTCTATAAGGATGACGAAGAACTGGCGATGGCGTTTGCCGAGGCGGTCAACGAAGAGGCACTCGACCTGCAAAAGGCAGGCGCCGACGTCATCCAGATCGACGAACCCTGGGTCCGCAACAATCCGGATTCGGCCCGGCGTTATGCGGTAAAGGCGATCAACCGCGCGCTCAAGGGAATTTCGGTTCCGACCGTGGTCCATCTTTGTTTCGGTTATGCCGCCGTCGTCCCGGGATCCAATAAACCGGCCGGCTATTCCTTTCTCGCCGAGCTCGCCGATACCACAGCCGATCAGATTTCGATCGAAGCCGCGCAACCGAATCTCGACCTTGGCGTGCTCAAGGATCTGTCATCCAAAACAATCATGCTTGGGGTTCTCGATCTCGGAAATCCAGAGATCGAGACGGTCGATGCCGTCGCAGCACGTATCAGGAATGGATTGAAGCATGTTTCGGCCGAGCGCCTGGTGCCGGCGCCGGATTGCGGCATGAAATACATGCCGCGGCATATTGCGTTCGGCAAGCTGCGAACGATGTGCGACGCTGCAGCTTTGGTTCGCAAGGAGCTGAACTGACGAGAAAAGCGGTCGGTAGATTTGCCGGGAGGCTACTGCAATCGCGGCTGGCGACTCGAAGAGCGACGTCATCATGCGGTGCTCCTGCGTAGAGACGACAGCGGAAAGAGCGATGAACCCGGCGGCGGATTATTTTCGCTATTTTGGGCGGACACCGTTCTCGTGATTAACGAGGGGTCGACCAAGATTAGGCGCGCTATTGGTGACCCGTTGGTGGTTCCCATCACCTGCGTGTGAATCTTGCTACGAGTTCGATATGCGACGTGTGACGGAACTGATCGACGGGCGTGACGGCTTCGAGCTTGTAGCCGCCTTCGATCAGGATGCTCGCATCGCGCGCAAAGGTGGTGACATTGCATGACACCGCAACGATTGCTGAAATTTTGCTGGCTGCGAGTTGTTTGCTCTGCGCCTCTGCACCCTGACGTGGCGGATCGAACACCACCGCATCGACGTCGCGCAATTCCTGCGGGACTAGCGGTCGCCGGAACAGATCGCGCGCGGTCGCGGTGATCGGCTTCAGCCCGTGCGCTGACGCGGTTGCTTTTTGTAGCGATGCAATCGCGCCACTGTCGCTGTCGAAGGCGCTCACGCGTGCTTTCGCCGCCAGCCGTAGCGCAAACGGCCCTACGCCGCAGAACAAGTCGACAATACGCTTCGCCTTGCCACAGTGAGTTGTCACCAGCTCCGCCAGCATTTTCTCGCCGGCAACCGTCGCTTGCAGAAACGAACCTGGCGGCAGCGGCACCGTTGCTGCGCCCATCATGACGACCGGCGGCGTCCGCATCAGCACCAGTTCACCATGACGCGTCAACCGCGCCAATTTGTATTGCTCCGCGAGGCGCGACAGCGTCGTAACGGTTTCGGCCGGGAGCGGTCCGGAGCCCCGCACGTCGACATCGAGACCATTGTCGGCTGCGGTAATCTGGATATCGAGCGGCTTCGCCACGTGTTTCAGCAGCGCGGCGATGGCGCGAGCAGCGTCGAGTGCGCCGTCGAGCGCCGGATCGAGGATCGGACAGGCATCAATGGCGATCACGGCGTGGCTGTTGGGTGCGGCGAAGCCGACCGGAAAGCTGCCATCGGCCGCGCGGCGCGCGTGCAGTGTGACGCGGCGGCGCCCCGCGCCGTGGGTGTCGATCAGGTGGGCCACGTCAACGTCGATGCCGGCGCGCGCCAGCGTGTCGACGACAAGCAGGCGTTTCCATGCGCGGTAGGCATCGGGCTGCCAGTGCTGGATCGCGCAGCCACCGCAGGTGCCGAAATGGACGCAGAACGGATCAACCCGTTGCGCGCTGGGTGTCCGGACGGCGACCAGTTGCATCCGATCCGATGCCGCCAACGGGGTGGCATCCACCGTCTCGCCGGGCAATGTATAGGAGACATAGCGCGCAGCGCCGTTGACGCGCGCGACGCCATCGCCCCGTTGACCGACGTGATCGATGACAAGCGTCTCAGCCACGACGCGCGCCGAGGAAAAATTCGACGTTGCCGTCGCCGCCGGCGATGCTGGATGGAAACACCTGAATGTCCATGCAGCCTTGTGTGGCGGCAAAGGCGGCGAGGTCGTCGCACACGCTCTTATGAACGGCAGCGTCGCGCACGATGCCTTTTTTGATCGCCGCGCGCGGCGCTTCGAACTGCGGCTTGATCAACGCGAGTAGGCTCATCGGCGCGGCGGCGAGTTGCAGCGCCACCGGTAGGATCAGCTTCAGCGAGATGAAACTGGCGTCGATCACCACCACATCCGGGCGTTGCGGCAGGCGCTTGCCGTCATAATCGCGGATATCGGTCTGTTCCATCGAGACGATGCGCGGGTGGCCGCGCAGGCTGTCATGCAACTGGCCGGTGCCGACGTCGATGGCGAACACCAGTGCCGCGCCTTCGCTCAGCAGCACCTCGGTGAAGCCGCCAGTGGAGGCGCCGACGTCGAGGCAGACATGGTCCTCGATCTCGATGGGGTATTGCGTCAACGCGCCCGCAAGCTTGACCCCGCCGCGCGATACCCACGGGTGCGCGAGTTCGGCTTTGAGGACAGCGCTATTCTCGAGCACCTCGGAGGGCTTGGCGACGACCTTGCCGTTGGCGGTCACGAGGCCGTGCGCGATC
This sequence comes from Xanthobacteraceae bacterium, assembly GCA_049647485.1. Lineage (GTDB taxonomy): Bacteria > Pseudomonadota > Alphaproteobacteria > Rhizobiales > Xanthobacteraceae > 62-47. The sequence continues at coordinate 5,190 of JBARXT010000230.1, read as the reverse complement.
GCGTCTTGCGCCCGCGCACGGCTTTCGAACAAGCCGCGCTCGACCAGCAGAATGTCGGCACGTTTGCGTGTTTGTGTCATATCGCGAACAGTCTATCGCGGTCCCGCGGCAAATGAAAAACCCGCCTCCAGCGCGTCGGAAGCGGGGCTTTCGATGCCGTCCGGCTTGATGCTTATGCGCCGGCGAGCTTGATGGTTCCGGCCTCGTCCTTGCCGATGGTCTCGAACACCTTGGCGACGATGCCTTTCGCGTCGAGGCCGGCATAGGCATACATCGCCGCCGGCGTGTTATGGTCGATGAATTCGTCAGGCAACACCATGGAGCGGAAACGCAGCATCCCGCTGTCGAGCATCCCGTGGTCGGCCAGTGTCTGCATCACATGGGAACCGAAGCCGCCGATCGCACCTTCTTCGACGGTGAGCAGGATCTCGTGCTCGCGCGCCAGCTTGAGCACCAACTCCACGTCGAGCGGTTTCATGAAGCGCGCATCCGCAACGGTGGTCGAAAGGCCGTGTGCGGCGAGTTCATCGGCGGCCTTCTCGCAATCCGCGAGACGGGTGCCGAGCGACAGTAGCGCCACCTTGTTGCCCTGACGGACAACGCGACCCTTGCCAATCTCAAGGGGAATGCCGACTTCCGGCATCTCGACGCCGCGGCCTTCGCCGCGCGGATAGCGCAACGCGCTCGGGCGATCGTTGATCGCGACCTGCGTTGCGACCATGTGCACCATCTCGGCCTCGTCGGCCGCCGCCATGATGACGAAGTTCGGCAGGCAACCGAGATAGGCATTGTCGAACGAGCCGGCGTGGGTCGCACCGTCGGCGCCGACCAAACCGGCGCGATCGATGGCGAAGCGCACCGGAAGGTTCTGGATCGCGACGTCGTGGACCACCTGATCGTAGCCACGTTGCAGGAAGGTGGAATAGATCGCGCAGAATGGCTTGTAGCCTTCGGTCGCCAGGCCGGCGGCGAAGGTCACTGCATGCTGCTCGGCAATGCCGACGTCGAAAGTGCGCTTCGGGAATGCCTTGTTGAAGATGTCGACGCCGGTGCCGGACGGCATCGCCGCGGTGATGGCGACGATCTTGTCATCCTTCTCGGCTTCCTTGACCAGCGACTGGCCGAACACGTTCTGATAGGCGGGAGCGTTGGGCTTGGCTTTTGATTGCGTACCGGTGGCGACATCGAATTTGACGACGGCGTGGTACTTGTCGGCCGCCGCTTCCGCCGGACCGTAGCCCTTGCCCTTTTGGGTGACGACATGAACCAGGATCGGACCGTCCTCCATGTCGCGGACGTTCTTCAGCACCGGCAACAGGTGATCGAGATTGTGACCGTCGATCGGGCCGACATAGTAGAAACCGAGCTCCTCGAACAGCGTGCCGCTGTTGGTCATGAAGCCGCGCGAATATTCCTCGACGCGTTCGGCGCGGTCGGCGATCATTTTCGGCAGGTGCTTGCCGAGCTGCTTGGCGGCCTCGCGGATGGTGCGATAAGTCTTGCCGGAATAGAGCCGCGACAGATAATTCGACATCGCGCCGACCGGCGGTGCGATCGACATGTCGTTGTCATTGAGGATGACAATCAGTCGCGAATTCATCGCGCCTGCATTGTTCATTGCCTCATAGGCCATGCCCGCGGACATCGCGCCGTCGCCGATTACCGAGATGACATTGTTCTTGCCGCCGGAGAGATCGCGCGCGACCGCCATGCCGAGACCGGCGGAGATCGACGTCGAGGAATGCGCCGCGCCGAATGGATCGTAGTCGCTCTCGGAACGCTTGGTGAAGCCGGACAGACCGCCGGCGGTGCGCAGCGTGCGGATGCGGTCGCGGCGGCCGGTGAGGATCTTGTGTGGGTAGGCCTGATGGCCGACATCCCAGATCAGCCGGTCGCGCGGCGTGTCGAAGATATAATGGATCGCGGTGGTCAGTTCGACGACGCCGAGGCCCGCGCCGAAATGGCCGCCGGTCACGGACACGGCATCGATGGTTTCCTGCCGCAACTCGTCGGCGACCTGGCGGACCTGTTCAACCTTGAGCTTGCGCAGGTCGTCGGGAGTGCGGATCGTGTCAAGGAGCGGTGTCTTACTGAAGCTGGTCACGGCAGAGTTCCAATTTGCATGTCAGGCTTGGCGACAAGGATGAATATGGGTGCTGCGCAACCCTTGCGCATCGGACACCCCACACATCCTAAAGCCCCTGAACAGGGAAAACGGTTTCGAGCCTATCGCGCGCTGCTTCTGTGAACCGTGATGTATATCACATCCGCGGCGCGGTCTGATTTTCGGCGTTTACACAAGCACTTTCAGTCTCTTAGCCGATAATTCAGGCAGCCGAGACGAGTGTGCAAATGTATAGTGTTTCCAATCTTATACCAAGCCTCCTCCCCAAAGCCAACTTTCGGCGTAGCTATTGGTCAGGCCGCAAGGCGCATTGGTTCAACGCGCCTAGAACTTAACGACCGGGAGGGGGCCGATGTTCCCTTTTTATCGTGGGACAGAGGCCGGGGAAAGGGGGGCAGCGATGGCTGGCTTGGCAGGACCGATCGCGAGGGCAAGTGCGGCCGCAGGATCGGCAACGCGGTCGGGCAATGCAACCGGACCGCACACGATCATATAGACGTCGAACGGATGCGGCCGTTCGCTGGCCATGACGAATTGGAAGTGCACCCGGAAGAACTGCCAGCGGAATCGGTTGTAGTGACCCGGATCGATCATGTCACGGAACCGGATCGGCACGACCGCCGGATTGCGCCGTGCGGCGCCGACGTCGATGCCGTGGCCGGCGATGGGGTCGAACGGGTAGAAGTTCATCACGTCCTTGCGTGACTGGACGTCGATCCAGTCGATCGCGGGCGTGACCGCAAGTTGCCGAAGGTGTTCGCGGAACGGTTTTGAGACCGGGAAGAAGCCGACGATCGGCAGGTCGGCGCCCAGCGTCAGCAGTACGACGCGCGGGCCATGACGGCCGAGATCGGGATCGATCGCAAGCGCCCGCGCCATGATCTCGACGCCAAGGAACGAGCCGGAGCTGTGGCCGACGACGACAATCTCCTCCGCGTCGGAGGTGCGCGCGACCTCGACCAGATGCTGCGCGAAGCGATCGATGCGCCGGTCCCATTCCGGGCGTGCGCGATGCGCGAATTGCCAGGTGAAGATGGTGTCCGACATCAGGTAGAGCGCATAAGTGCGCTTCTCGGTATATTTCAGCAGCGCCCACAGCGCGGCAAGAAATACGACAATGGCCGTGATCCATTTGAAAGGCGCCGTCGCCCCGAGATAGCCCGCGCCGGCGGCAACGCCCCATGCCGCGAGCGCCGACCAGATCGCCAGATTCAGCAGCACGAAATGCGGATAGGTGATGAACATCCCGAAGCGCCAGTGCGCTTTCCACATGCGCGGAATGGCGCCTGCGAGAAATGCGCGACAGTAGATGGCGAACCCATGCAGGGCGGTTCGCCAGATCGGAACGGCGAAGTCGCCTTTGATCAGGTCTTCCCAGCGCAGGAAATCGTAGGCGACATGAGTGCGCCAACCGTCGCCTTCAGTCGCAATCGACCACGACGCCATCGTGCCGTCATCGGAGCTTTGTGGTCGGCCGACGTGGGCCTGCAGGCCATAAAGGTTCGCGAATTTGCGAAGTTCGGTGCGGAACAGGCGATAATATTGCGCCAGTCCGCGAGGGTCGTAGCCCTGAACATAAATGACGTGACGGCGTTGAATGCGCACGCTCAGTGTCTCGCCTGAAAGGACGCAACCCGTAGGACGCACACCCGGCAAATCTCAAAGAGAAACGCGTTCGACAATCTTGCGCTCATGTAAAAATCAAAACGGAACACCGGCGCGAAGGCTTTCGCCTCGCGCTCAATAGTAAAGCCGACATCGGATGTGAAATCAAAGGCCTTCGGTCGACAGCTACCGTTTCAATCGGCGTGGCTTGTGGTCACGACGGCACGTCGAGCGGTTCGGTGCCGTTGGGCTGCCCCTTGGCATCGGTCGTGATCTTGTCGACACGTGCCTCGGCCTGGCGCAGCAACTCCTCGCAGCGCCGCTTCAAGGCTTCGCCGCGCTCGTAAATCGCAACCGATTCCTCCAGCGCGACCTGACCGCCCTCGAGGCGCGTGACGATCGATTCGAGTTCCTCCAGCGCGCGCTCGAAGCTCAGCTTCTTGATGTCGGCATGGTTGGATTCGGCCATGGTCGGGTTCCTGCAGAATGTCGGTCGCGCGAGATGATAAGCACGTGTGAGGACGGAATGTGGCGGGACGTCATTTTCCCATCAGTGCGGTGACGTGGGCCGCGACGGATTCCTGCAAGCCGCGAAGATCGTAGCCGCCTTCCAGCACCGAGACCACGCGGCCACCGGCGCTGGCGTCGGCGACGTCCATCAGTCGGCGCGTCACCCAGCCAAAGTCCTCGGCATCGAGTTCAAGGGTTGCGAGCGGATCGCGGCGATGTGCGTCGAAGCCGGCGGAGATCACGATCAGTTCCGGGGCAAAAGTAGTAAGGCGCGGCAGGATCATATCCTCGAAGGCCGCACGAAACCGCACGCCGCCGTCGCCCGACATCAGCGGCGCGTTGACGATGGTATCGTGCTCGCCGCGCTCGGAGCGGGAGCCGGTGCCGGGAAACAGCGGCATCTGATGCGTCGAACAATACATCACCGTGGGATCGGCCCAGAAAATATCCTGCGTGCCGTTGCCGTGATGCACGTCGAAATCAACCACCGCGACGCGACCGATGCCGTGCTTGCGTTGCGCATGGCGTGCCGCGATCGCGGCGTTGTCGAAAAAGCAGAAGCCCATCGGCTTGCCGATTTCGGCGTGATGGCCCGGCGGCCGGATCGCGACGAAGGCATTGTCATGCGCGCGCGACAGCACGGCTTCGGTGGCGGCGATGGCGCCGCCCATGCCGCGCAGGATCGCTTCCCAGGTGCCGGGCGACATCGAGGTGTCGCCATCGATGAAAGCAAAGCCCTGGCTCGGCGCAATGTGGCGCAACTCATCGATCAGGTGATCGGTGTGGCACAACGCCGCCGCGTCGAGCGATCCTTCCGGGGCCAGTGCACGGGCGAGGGGGCCGAAACGATCCTCACTGAGCGTTGCATCGATGGCGCGCAGCCGATCCGGACATTCGGGATGTCCGGGCGGCATCACATGATCGAGACATGCAGGATGGGTAACGAGAAG
>JBARXT010000229.1:0-22279 GCA_049647485.1 Xanthobacteraceae bacterium | reverse complement strand
CCGCGCGCCAAGCGCGACAGCGTCACCCTCACCCACACCTCGAGCGCCGGCACCGTCCGCGCCGTCGTCCCCCCCATAACCCCGATCAATCCGGGCGACACCATCGTCGTCGGCGAACGCTGGTTCTAGACGATGCCCGAGATATCCAACACGCCGCTGCGCATCCTTCATGTGGTCCGCGCGCCGGTCGGCGGCATCATTCGGCATATTCTCGATGTCGCCAATGGCCAGATCGATCGCGGCCACCAGGTTGGCATCGTAGCCGACAGCCTCACCGGCGGCGCACGCGCCGATGCATTGCTCGCCGAAATCGCGCCGCGCCTGAAGCTTGGTGTTCATCGCCTCGCCATTCGCCGTCAACCGCATCCGGCGGACTTGATGGCGGGGTTCAAGCTGCGCAACCTGATCGGCAACCTCAAGCCGCAGGTCCTGCACGGCCACGGCGCGAAGGCCGGTGTCTTCATCAATCTGACGCCGCGCCCGGATGGCGGCATCCGCGTTTATACGCCGCATGGCGGCTCGCTGCACTTCCCGCCGAACACACTGGCAGGCGCATTCTACAGCCGGCTCGAACGTGCACTGATGGATCACATCGATCTGTTCCTGTTCGAGAGCATGTTCGCACGCGACACCTTCCAGCGTGTTATCGGAAAGCCGTCGGGGCTGGTGCGCTGTGTCTTTAACGGCGTCACCGCGCGGGAATTCGACCCGATCACCGTGGCAAGCGAAGCCACCGACGTGGTGTATGTCGGAGAATTTCGTCATATCAAGGGTGCCGATCTTCTGGTCGATGCCATTGCTGAACTCCGCGCGCACGGTAAGCCAGTGACGTTGACGCTCGCGGGCGATGGAGAGGAAACCGCCGCGATCAAGACGCAGGTCGAGCGGCTCAGCCTCAATCAAGCCGTTCGCTTTGTCGGTCACGTTCAGGCGCGCCACGGCTTCGCTCAGGGCCGGTTGCTGGTGGTCCCTTCACGCGGCGACTCGATGCCTTACGTGGTGATCGAGGCGGCGGCCGCAGGCGTTCCGATGATCGCAGCGAATGTCGGCGGCATTCCCGAAATCTTCGGCCCTCATCACAATGCGTTGTTCGCCCCCAATTCTTCGAGTGGGATTGCCACGGCCATTGCAGCCGCAATGGCAAATCGCGATGCGGCACAGGAACGCGCGAAAGCCTTGCGGGAACGCATTTTCACGCATTTCTCCCAGAAAAGCATGGTTGAAGGGGTGATTGCCGGTTACCGCGAGGCGTTTGCAAAGCGTTAACCGTTCGTGACGGGCCGGCCCTGATTCTTCGATCACGTTCACTAAGTGGTGGGAACCAACTCCCTACAGTCGCGCGCGCAGAACGACCGCTCGCGAACCATGTGGACGACATAACGTGGAACCTCTCAACGCCCGCTCCATGATCGACGCCGCCTCGACTTCCGGGGGGGGCCCCCGTGTCGAGCGTCGGCGTCGCCTGTCGCCCGCGGCGCTGGCGGTGACCAACCAGAAGGTTCGCAATGCCTACTCTCCGATCGTCATTGCAGGGCTGGTACGTCTCGCCGACTTCGTCCTGATCGCGGCAATCGGCTTCGCGATCTACTTCAGCTATGTCGCCCGTCTCGACGATTTCAGCTGGTTCTATCCCGCTTCCATTCTCTGCGTGACGCTCGCCTCGGTAACGACATTTCAGGCCGCCGATCTCTACGAAGTGCAGATGTTCCGCGGAACGCTGCGGCAGATGACACGAATGATCTCCGCCTGGGGATTGGTATTTCTGCTGTTCATTGGTGCCTCGTTCTTCCTCAAGATGGGCAACTCTTTCTCGCGCCTGTGGCTGTCGGCCTATTTCGTCGTCGGTCTCGCCGCGTTGATCGCCGGACGACTAGTGCTGCGATCGCTGGTTCGGCGCTGGGCCCGCGAGGGTCGTCTCGATCGCCGCACCATCATCATCGGTGCCGACCAAAACGGCGAGAAACTGATCCGGCTTCTCCAGGCTGACGAGGATACCGATATCGAAATCCTCGGTGTGTTTGACGATCGCGCGGATTCCCGCACGCTCGACACCTGTGCAGGTCTTCCCAAGCTGGGAAAGATCGACGACATCACAGAATTCGCACGCCGCACCCGCCTCGATCTTGTGTTGTTCGCGATGCCCATCTCGGCGGAAACGCGCATCCTCGACATGTTGAAGAAACTGTGGGTGCTGCCGGTCGATATCCGGCTCTCCGCGCACACCAACAAGCTGCGCTTCCGGCCGCGCTCTTATTCCTATCTCGGCAAAGTGCCTACGCTCGACGTGTTTGAAGCGCCGATCACCGACTGGGATCAGGTGATGAAATCGCTGTTCGACCATATCGTCGGCGGCATCCTTCTTCTGCTGTTATCGCCACTGATGGCGCTGATCGCGCTCGCGATCAAACTCGACAGCCCGGGACCTGTATTATTTCGGCAGAAGCGTTTCGGGTTCAACAACGAGCGCATCGACGTCTTCAAATTCCGTTCGCTCTATCACGATCAGGCCGATCCGCTGGCAAGTAAAGTCGTGACCAAGAATGATCCACGAGTCACCCGCGTCGGAAAATTCATTCGCAAGAGCAGTCTCGACGAACTGCCGCAACTGTTCAACGTCGTGTTCAAGAACAATCTCTCGCTGGTCGGCCCCCGACCGCATGCCGTGCAAGGCAAGTTGAAAAGCCGCCTGTTCGACGAAACAGTGGACGGCTACTTCGCGCGCCATCGCGTCAAGCCGGGCATCACCGGTTGGGCGCAGATCAATGGCTGGCGCGGCGAGGTGGACAGCGAGGAAAAAATCCAGAAGCGCGTCGAGTTCGATCTCTATTACATCGAAAACTGGTCCGTATTGTTCGATCTCTACATTCTCCTGAAGACTCCGACCGCACTTCTGAAGGCGGAAAATGCTTACTGAGAACTGCTAGACGGCCATGGCCGAAGCGTTGCGTAAGAGTATGAGCGTGTGATGACGGACTTCGCCGCAAGCTACGGTTCCTTGCCGCCCGGCCTGGCGACGCCACGCATTGCCGCCTTGCAGCGCGGCCTGCTCTGGCTGGTCGGATGTTCTGGCGCTGTGGTGTTCTTCGAACCGAGCCCTTACGAGCTCGCCACGCTGCTGGCGATCATCGTATTGGCCGCAACCGGAATGAGCCTGCGGCTGGCATTCCTGCCGCTGATTGCGATGCTGTTCCTGGTCAATATCGGTTACACGATCTGCGCCGCAAACCTGATGAACCAAAACCGGATCGTGACCTGGATCCTGACGTCGTGGTACATGGCGATCACCGCAATCTTCTTTGCCATGGCGGTGGCGCAGGATACCGCCGCACGCCTTGATTTTCTTCGGCGCGGTCTGATTTTCGGCGCGCTCATCGCGTCGCTCGCCGGCATCGCCGGCTACTTCGGCCTGTTTCCCGGCGCTCGTGGTCTGTTCACGCTCTACGATCGCGCCATGGGTCCGTTCAAGGATCCCAACGTGTTTTCCGCCTTCCTGATCCTGCCGGCGCTGTTCGTACTGCAGAGCGTCGTCAGCGACCGCCTCGGCAAGGCATTGCGCAGCACGTTGCTGCTCGGCATCATCGCACTGGGGCTGCTGCTGGCGTTTTCACGCGCCGCATGGGGCCAGTTCATCGTCACTTCCGCGTTCATGCTGTTCATGATGGTGCTGACGAGCAGGACCAACATTCAGCGCTCGCGCATCGTCATCCTGTCAGCGGCAGCACTGTTGGCGGGTGCCGCATTGTTGCTGGTCCTGCTGTCGTTCGATTCCATCGACGCTCTCTTCAAACAGCGCGCCAGCTTCGATCAGAGTTACGATGAAGGTCGCTTCGGCCGCTTCGGCCGGCACATTCTCGGAGCGCGGATGGCGCTCGATCTGCCGTTCGGCATCGGCCCCTTGCAGTTCACCAAGTATTTTCCGGAAGACACCCATAATTCCTATCTCAATGCCTTCATGTCGGGCGGCTGGATCAGCGGCGTGTGTTATCCGGCGCTGATCGGCACCACCGTCGTGCTCGGTTTCCGCTATGCCTTCGTGCGCTCGCCATGGCAGCGCGTTTATCTCGCGGTGTTTGCAGCCTTCCTCGGCGCCGTCGGCGAGAGTTTCATCATCGACACCGACCACTGGCGGCACTTCTGGATGATGACGGGCCTGATGTGGGGGCTGTTTGCGGCCAATCAGCAGTATATCGCAACGGCTCACCGGAGTTGGGGCGCGGCCAAGGCGGCCATTGGATGGCCTGCTCCCGCGCGCGCCTGAGGCGTGCGTTGCGACCTCAAACCTGCTCGATCCCGAACGTCATCCCGGCGTGATCGGACAACCGCTTGACCAGGCGATGGCCGAAAGCCGCGCCCGGCGTCCAGATGCCGCCCGGCACGTCCGACGCCTCACGCACCAGACAGATCGCGCTTTCAGCAATCATCTTCGCGGTGCAGCCGTAACCGGGATCGCGATCGCCGGTCACGACGGCGCGCATCTGGCGGCCATCCGGCGCAACGCCGAGGAAAAGCAGATCGAAGTGGCCGGCCTCGCGCTCCTCTTTCGAGGGACCTTCTCCAGGCTTCGGCCCGCCCTGCGCGCCCATCTTGTTGTTTCCGGCGACAATAGCCTTCGCCATCGCTTCGCCGGTGTCCTTCGGTCCTGCGACCATCATCTCGTCGTAGACGAAATCCTGACCGTAGGGGAAACCCAGTAGGAAGTTGGAGCGATGTACGTTGCGCGTGTTGATGTTGGCCATCACGAACGGTGCGACCCACATGTCGAGATCGTCGTCAAACTGCGGCTTGTTGCCCGGCGGCTGCTTCGGTCCCTCGAAACCCGGCGTCAGCACGAACGGATCACGCAGCATCGGCATCAAAGTCGGGTCGTTGACGGCGGCGGCGAAAATCGCCTTCATGCTGGCCGCGGTGCCGCCGGAGAGCGTCCCCTTCATCTTGCGCACGCGGCCCTTGACGCGGTTGAAGGTCGAACCGAATTTCGCTTTTGCGGCGTCCTGCAGGAAGAACACGCCAAGCTCGAACGGAATCGAATCGTAGCCGCAAGAAAATACAATGCGCGCACCGGATGCCTTCGCTGCGGCCTGATACTTGTCGATCATCTGCCGCATCCACACCGGCTCGCCGCAGAGGTCGAGATAGTCGGTGCCGCTCTTGACGCAGGCTGCAACCAGATCGGTGCCGTAAAGCTGATACGGGCCCACCGTGGTCAGCACTGCCTTGGTCTGCTTCAGCATTGCGTCGAGCGAGGCCGGATCGGCGGCGTCGGCTGCGATCAGCGGCGTGTCTTTCGGCGCGCCGATCTCGTCACGCACGGCGGCGAGTTTATCGAGGCTGCGACCGGCCATCGCCCATGTCAGGTCGTGCGGTTCACCGCCCCGCGACGCGAGATATTCAGCCACCAGCCGTCCGGTAAACCCGCTGGCGCCGTAGACGACGATATCGAACTTGGCCGAGGGCTTCATTGACTGGGCTCCATGAATCATTGCGGCGCATGCCGGGCGCCCGTTCCATCACCGCCTGGCACACCGGTCAAGCCCGCGCGCAAACGCGCTGTGACCGCCTATTTCCGGTCGGCGTAGGACGCACCCATTCCGGCGCGGACATCGCTCTGGATGCCGTAAGGCGCGATCGGATAGCGCAGGCCGTTCTTGGCCAGCGCCTTCATGCCCACCACCGCCTTGGCGAGGTGCGCCGGCGACAGCGCCATCAGCATCTCCTCGTCCGGCACGCCCCCATAGCGCCGCTCAGCGAAGCAAGGCAGCGACAGGCTCGGTTCGCCGGTGGCAAGCGCCCGTCCCCATGAGTCGGCGCAGGCGGTTTCGCCAACCACGCCCCATTCGAACTTCTTGTAGCCGGTGTATTGCAGCCCGTTGATGAGAATGATCATCTGGCCGGGCGTCGCGTAGACGAGACAGATATCCGGCGGATTGAGCCGCCCGCTCGCAAGCGGGCTGACAACCATCGCCTCGTAACGCCCGTAAGGCACCGTGCACAACGCCTCCTGCCGCTTCTGCGCATCTTCCTGAGTGCCGTGCCAGACGCCGACATAAGCCTCGCCCGCCAGCCATTTCTCGTCGCGCGGCGAAAGTCCGATCACCGCGCGGCACTGGGCGCCGACCAGATCATCCGACGTGATGCCCACGGTCCAGCCGAGCCGCGACGCCATGCTGACGATTTGATCCGTGGTGTGGATCGCGCTCGGCCGGCGGATTTTCGGAATGGCTTCCATTTCCGCCACCGTGGCGAACATCTTCATGCCGATCACGGTCGTCTTGAGACGCAGCAGCGTATTGAGATCGGCGACCAGCGCCGCCAGATCGACCTTGTCCGTCGGTGTCGTCTCGCGCGTCTTCACGTCCTGCTGCATGGCTTCGGATCCCTTACCTGTGTTCCCATCTCTGCGTTCAGTTTAGAACAACAGTAAACAATGGAAACGGTAAAACGCGCGCGGCGGCCGCCCTTGTGGACGCGCCGCCGCCGTTCCGATAACCGGACGATTTCGCGAAGCTCGCGTCCGACTATTTGGTGGTGTAGCCGCCGTTGACCAAAATCGTCTGCCCGGTCATCCACCAACCGTCCGACACCAGGAAACGGATGAACGGGACGATATCCTCGATATCGGTGAGACCGGTCTTGGAGAATTTCGACAGCGCCGCCGCGGTCTTGTGATAGGCGACCGCATCCGCGCCTTCGGCCGGATAGAAGAACGGCGTATCCATCGGCCCCGGCCCGATCGCCGTCACCGAGATGCCGCGTTCGCCGAATTCCTTCGAAGCCGCACGGGTGAAGTGCTCCACCGGCGCCTTGGTGCCGGCATAGGACGCATAAAACGGCGTGAAGGCGCCGAGCAGCGACGTCACCAGCGTGCAGATCTTGCCGTTGTCATTGAGGTGGCGGCCGGCTTCCTTGAGGAAGAAGAATGCCGACTTGGCGTTCACCGCACTCATCTCGTCGTATTCGGCTTCGCTGATGTCCATCATCGGCTTCTTTAGCACCTTGCCGACGGTATTGATGGCGATGTCCGGCTTGCCGACAGCGGCGACGGCGTCCGCGAACAGTTTCTCCATCGCCATGGCCGTCGTGAGATTGCCCTGCAACGCCACGGCGTTCGCGCCGGCGGCCTTGACCGCTGCCACCGTTTTGTCAGCGTCGGCCTTGGTCGTGGCGCTGTTGTAATGGATCGCGACCGCCTTGGCGCCGTGCGCCGCCAGATCCCGCGCCAGCAGTCCGCCAAGGTTCTTGGCGCCACCGGCGATGATGACAGTTTTTCCCTTGATGCTGTGATCGGTCATGTCTCGCTGCTCCCGTCTGCGGCCACCCGTGCGGCCGTCGGAAACAGCTATCATCTGGATAATCCGGTTAAACTGGCTTCATTTGACAAGATATGTCAGAATTTCCGAACAATATCGAAATGAGCCCACCGGCTGATGGACCGCATCGAACTTTTCAAGGTTTTCGCGCGCGTCGTCGAAAGCGGCAGCTTCACCAGGGCCGCGACGACGCTGGGCCTGCCGCGCTCGTCGATCTCGGCGGCAATCCAGACGCTGGAAGGCCGCGTCGGCGCGCGGTTGCTATCGCGCACCACGCGCAAGGTCGCCGCCACCCAGGATGGCGCTGCTTTCTACGAGCGCTGCCTGCGCGCCATCGCCGATGTGGAGGAAATCGAAAACCTGTTTCGCAACGATGCGGTTCTCCCCGCCGGCCGCATCCGGATCGATGTGCCTGGCCGCATCGGACGCCTGATCCTCGCGCCAGCCATGCCGGAATTTCTTGCGCGGTTTCCAGAGATCGACGTCGATTTCGGATCGACCGACCGCGCCGTGAATCTGATCGAGGAGAACATCGATTGCGCGTTGCGGGTCGGTCCTCTCACCGATTCCGGGCTGATCGCGCGTCACATCGGTGAATTGCCACTGATCAATGTCGCAAGCCCCGCCTATCTGGCACGCCATGGCACGCCGCAGCATCCCGAGGATCTCGCCGCGCATCTCGCGGTGAACTATGCATCACCGTCGAACGGGCGCATCGTGCCATGGGAATGGATCGCGGATGGCACGATGAAAACCAGCGCGCTTCGCGCGCGCGTCACCGTCAACAGTGCCGAAGCCTATATCGCCTGCTGTCTTGCCGGCCTCGGCCTGATCCAGATCCCGGCCTACGATGTGAGGGATCATCTCGCATCCGGCGCGCTGATCGAGGTGATGCCGAACTTCCGCGCCGCGCCGATGCCGATGACGCTGTTGTATCCGCATCGGCAGCACCTGTCGCATCGGCTGCGCGTGTTCATCGACTGGCTGGAAAAGGTGCTGCGTCGCGACGCGCTCGCCTGATCGACAATCGCTTTCTGCTGACGCACACTCGTTGCCTACAGAGCAAACGGATCATCATGGCGCATCATCATCTCCCTGCCGGCCCGAAAAACTGCCATTGGGGTTTCTTCGAAGCGAAGCTCAAGCCCGTTCTCCGTATCGCCAGCGGCGACGAAGTCACCGTCGATACCGTGAGCGGCAGTCCGGAAGTCATCCCCGATCGGAGCAAATTTCACATCCCACCCGAACTCGACGCCATTCACACCGAGAACGAGCGCATGTTGCCCGGTCACATTCTCACCGGACCGATTGCAATCGCAGACGCGGAGCCCGGCAATGTGCTCCAGATCGACATCCTCGATATCCGGCTGCGACAGGATTGGGGCTGGAACGTCATTCGTCCGTTGATGGGGACCCTTCCTGAGGATTTTCCCAACCAGCGCCTCATCAACATTCCGCTCGATGCCGAGCGCATGGTCGGCCGGATGCCGTGGGGCCTGGACCTTCCGCTCAAACCCTTCTTCGGCGTCATGGGCGTATCGCCGCCGCCGGCGTGGGGGCGCATTTCGTCGCTGGTGCCGCGCGCGATGGGCGGCAATATCGATCTCAAGGAATTGGTCCCGGGCACGACGCTGTTCCTGCCGGTGTTCGTCCCCGATGCGATGTTTTCCTGCGGTGACGGCCACGGCGCGCAAGGCGACGGCGAAGTCTGTGTCACCGCTATCGAAACGGCACTACAGGGCCGCTTTCGGTTCGTCCTGCGTAAAGATCTGAATTTCCAGGTGCCGCGCGCGGAAACGCCGACGCACTACATCACCATGGCGATGCATCCCGACTTGAACCGCTGCGCCGAGAATGCGTTACGCGACATGATCGTGCTGCTTGGCGAGCGGCGCAGGCTGTCGCGCGAGGACGCCTACATGCTGTGCAGCCTCGCCGCCGACCTGCGCGTGACGCAGACGGTCAACGGCTCCAAGGGCATTCACTGCATGATCGAAAAGGCGATCGCGCACGGGTGAAGCAAGGTTATCCGAGTTTCCAGCCTGCCTCGGCGGCGAAGCGCGCGTGGAAATCCGGATCATAGGCAGCTTCCGGCGTACCACGCACCCAACCATCAAGCAGTTCGGCATCCTGTCCGACGAGAATGCGCCAGCGTTCCGCCTTGACACCGTCGAGGATGACCTTGGCGGCGACAGAGGCCGTCATCGGCGCTTCTTCGAGAAAGACCCGCGCGCGTTCCGCCGCCATCTGCTGAATGGCGTCGTCCGAGAGCTGTGAGACATCGACGCCACCCGCGACCAGTCGTCCTCGCATCTGCTCGATCTCGTTCTGATCGAGATTGTCGGTTTCCACGCCTTTTTGCACCTTGCGCGAATTCGACATGATCGACGTGCCGATATGACCGGGCATCACCACCGAGCATTTGACGTGCGGCGCGTTCAGCCGCAGATCGGTGATCAGCGCTTCGGTGAACCCCTTCACGGCAAATTTCGCGGCGCTGTAGGCGGTGTGGGAGACGGTCGGACCGAGCGACGCCCAGAAACCGTTGACGCTGGATGTGTTGACGATATGGCCGGCATCCGCCTTCACCAGCATCGGCAGGAATGTGCGGGTGCCGAGATAGACGCCACCCCAGCAGATATTGAAGGTGCGCTCCCACTGGTCGCGGCTGCTGGTAAACAGACTGCCGCCACCGCCGATACCGGCATTGTTGAACAGCAGATGAATCTTGTCGGTCGCCTGCTGCTCGGCGACTTCGTCGCGAAACCGCTGCATCTGCGCTTCGTCGGAAACATCGGCAACGTGGGTGGTTATGCGCAAACCCTGCGGCAGATGCTCGATCTCGCACAACCGCTTGGTTTCCGCCATGTTCGCCGTGGAGACGTCGCAGATCGCGACATTACAGCCTTCAGCAACAAGCTGCCGAGCCAGCTCACGACCCATGCCGGTGCCGCCTCCGGTGATAACCGCGGTCCGCCCTGCAAAATCCTTCATGCGTCTCCCTCGCCTTTCGCGTGCGTCAATTCCTTCAACTTCACCATGCTGTGCAAAGTGAGATTCACCGGTGTCGGAATGTTCAGTTCCGCGCCTTTGCGGACCACATAACCGTTGAGAAAATCGATCTCGCTTGGCCTCCCCCGCGCGACATCCTGCGCCGTCGACGAATACTGGTTGGGCATCGCCGTCACCAACGCGACAACCGACGCATACATGTCGTTCGGCAGCGCGACGCCTAACGCATCGGCCACCGCTGCGCATTCCTCGACCACGTTGCGCATCACCTCGCGGACGCCGTCGACATCGAACAGCCGGCCATAAGGCAGTTGCGCCACGGCCGACAGCGCATTGTAGGCGCAATTAATCACCAGCTTGGCCCAGAGTTGATCGACGACACGATCCGAAACCTTGGTCGGGATCGCGGCGGCGCTCAATTGAGCGGCGATGCTCTCACTCGCGGCGGACGCGCCGATCACCAGATCGCCGCGCCCATGGTGCAGGACATGACCCGGCCCTGCCATTTCGGTGGCAACGTAAACCGCGGCAGGGACGACAGCCTGCCGCAACAGCGGCTGCAAGCGCGCGGGATTGTCGACACCGTTCTGCAACGACAGGATCGTCGCTGAGTCTTTCAGAAATGGCGCGATCTCGCGGCCGGCGGATTCGGTATCGCCGGACTTCACGCAGAAAAGAACGAGATCGGCGCCCTCGACTTCCGTCGGCTCCGTGGTGGCGCCGACCGGGATCACGCCGGCAAAAGCCTTGCTGTCCAGCTTGACACCACCGTTACCGCGCATTGCCTCAACATGCTGGGGACGCCCGATCAGAACGACTTCATGCCCGTGCCGGGCCAGCATGGCTCCGAAATAGCAGCCGACTGCGCCGGCGCCCATCACCGCAACCTTCATACGTCATCAACTCCAGCATCGCGGCAGTTCAAGGCAGAAGCGAAAAGAACGGGGACCGCGCGTCGAACCGGCGAGCAGACTTTACTGCCCGCCTTCCGTCAGAGTGGCACTGATTTGCGGTGGTTCGCAATGGGCCGGTTCGCGGGAATAGAACCGCCGGTTTCAGGATGCGGCAATGATGTCACTCTGCGGCAATCATGCGTGGCGTATCGCTCCGCTGTTCGGCAGCGCGCAAGGCGGCAACCGCCATCCAGTCGCGCAACAGGCCCCGGTCTTCCTTACTGAAAGCCGACCTGCGCTTCATGTCATCAAGGCTGTCACCCGGATGACATTGCTCAAAATCGATGCGGATCAACAACTCGAGATAGACGCGCTCGGCATCGTCGACCGGATCGACATAGTGCTGGGAATTGCTGCGCATCGCGATGCTCCTTCACACGGCCGGAAGCGCCCGGCTTCACCGAAGCGGTCTCATATTCGTCGATCTCGATTCCGTGCCGCCAGCCTCGACAGGATCTGTGCGTCCAGTAAAGCGTTGAGCGTGAGCGCATTGGGGCAATAGTCATTATAATTCTGCCTGGCGGAACCCGCTTCAAGCTCCCGCCTGCAGCGGTCAATCATCAGACATCCGGAACAGACGAGGCTCATATCGCGCGTCACCGCACCGGCGTTTGCAATCTCCGTCGCCTCCGGATCCAGCGAGAGCGCGCACATCAAACGCTCCAGTTGGTCTGTCCGGGGGCCCGCCACATAGAGGCGCTCAAAGGCCTCCTCCGGCACGCAGACATCGCGTGCCAGTTCTTCGCGCTGGGTCATATCAAGCGAACTCAATTCGTTCGCGAGCGCGCGACGGACTTTCCATTTTCCCCAGATTTCCGCGACACCCATCTGCCACCTCCATGATGTGCGCAGGATGACACGTCGGAACATGCCGCATATTGCTCCAGCGCAATTTCAAGGCATGTCAGGTTTAGCGCAACGCTCAGCCGGTGGCACGCTCCTGAGAGGCACGCGGCGCGGCCGGGGAGACCGCGGCGTCTGATGCCGCGGGCGCGGCCCTGGGTAGCATCATGATGATAGGATTCGCCGCCACCTTCCTTGCGACGTTGACTTACGGGCGGTCCTTGCGTTCAGCAGTGCGAGCATTGCATGGCTTTTCGTGGCGATCAGCGCATGGGATCTCAGGTGGGCATTGAAGCGCTCACAACGACGGTCCTGATCTCCGAGATCATCGAATTGTCGTGGTCGCCGGATTGTCCGGCGTGACTCCGGGCGCGCTGACGTGCACCTCGTGACCTTCGCGTATCGCGAGCGAAGCAGCGGCGACGGCCGCCTCGAACGCGGCTTCCTTCGTGATGTAGTCACCCTCTACCTCACCGTCATGGAGAATGCCCCACTTTCCGGCAATCGGAGTGATCGCATAGCTGGCCAGACCCATATGTCTTTCCTCTTTTTCGCGTTGCTAGGCCGTATGCCCGGGATCAATGTCCTTCGGAATGTTCTTCTCCTGCTGCGGCACCATGCGGGCGGGATCGGGCTGACCGGGAATGCCTCGCGGACCAAGCTTCTCCCGTTGGATGTCATCTTCGCTCAAGCGGGGCTTGGTATCGCCCAGTTGCCCGCTTCCTTTATGGCTTACACCCATCACGTTTCACTCCTTAGAGGAACGGCCGGCCGCCGGTTACGGCGACTGTCGCACCCGAGACATAGCTGGAGAGCGGATCGGCAAGCATGACGTATGTCGTTGCAAGCTCCGCAGGTTGGCCGGCGCGCTTCATTGGCGTGTTCTTGCCGAAGTTTTTCACCGCCGACGTTGGCATCGTGGATGGAATCAGCGGAGTCCAGATCGGTCCCGGCGCAACCGCATTGACCCGAATGCCTTTCTCCGCCAGCAATTGTGCCAGCCCGGCCGTAAAATTGTGGACCGCCCCCTTTGTGGTCGCGTAGGGAAGCAGCGTCGGGTTGGGATCATCGGAATTGATCGAGGCGGTATTGATGATCGAGGCGCCGGGCTTCATGTGGGGCACGGCAGCTTTTGTCAGATAGAACATCGCATGGATGTTGACCCTGAAGGTCAGACCCCACTCTTCGTCCGCAATCTCCTGGAGGTCCTTGAACGAGGCCTGATGGGCGGCGTTGTTGACCAGAATATCGATTCCCCCCAATTCCGATACGGCTTGCCTGACGATCTCTTGACAGTGCTCCGAATGCTGGATGTCGCCGCGAACCAACACCGCTTTCCGCTTTGCTTCTTTGACAAACCTCGCCGTTTCGCGTGCGTCGTCATCCTCGTCGAGGTAGGCAATCAGTACGTCGGCCCCTTCTCTGGCATAGGCGATTGCAACCGCACGGCCGATTCCACTGTCGCCGCCCGTGATCACGGCGCGTTTCCCGGCAAGCCGACCCGAACCCCTGTAGGTCGTCTCTCCGTGATCCGGGACCGGATCCATACTTGCCGTGTCGCCCGGCATCGGCTGTTGCTGGGCTGGATAAGGCGGGCGCGGATAACCGGCTTCCATCACTTCTCTCCCGTTCTGAGAAGAAATTCTGTGCGGGGGTTATCGTTCCCCGATCGACTCGACCGAGCCGCACGAAAACGGAAGATACTTCAAGTTGAGGTCTCGGCCCTGTAATGGCTTGGCAAGCGCCGTACCAAACCATTTCAGCGCTCACACCTCTAGGACAGCCACCATTTCGAGCATGCGCGGATTCAAGCCGAGAGCGCTGCTGAGATAAACGATGGATCGGTTCACCGGAACTGAAGCAGCCGGATTGGTAGGGTTACTTTCCGCTGCCAGCCGTCACCTGCAACGCACTCTCAACGATCGAGATGACGAGATCGAACGTCTTTGCATCGTCAAGCAAAGACATGTCGATGTCACCGCTTTTGAGCGCCGTTAGAAGCTGATCCTTGAACGCGACTGTCGATGATAGATTTTCCGACGTCGCGATATGCTCCATCGCGTGCGCCAAGCTCAGATAGAGCGCGCCGATAACGATATGAAGTTGCTCGGTACTCGCATCCGCCGGAATTCCAATTTGCGCCGCCATTGAAGTTCTCGATGTCGTTTCCACTATGGATGAGAACGAGTGCAATAGCGGCGTGTTCCGGGAAAATAGAAAATAACAGAAACCTCGCCCGAAGCAGCGTCACCGAAGGTCGCACAATGTCGCAGTCGCTTGAATCTTCAAGATTCATTGCCAGATAAGGATCATGCTCTGGCAATGTCATTTCACTTTTCGATGACGACGTTCGACGCGTCGACGATATAGAGCCGAGTTCCCGTTCCGATAGAAACACAATCGCCGCCTCGATGCTTGAATTGCATCGGCGCGGCGCAAGATCGTGCGAGGTTACAAATGATGCTGATCAGTGTTGGCGCGATGCTTCTGGCCTGGGTGGCATTTATCTGGTTCATGGATCCTGATGGCGCCCGGAATCCGAAGCCAATCCGCTGCATCCCTCACAACCGCAGAGACTCGAGGTATTATTAGGACAGGAGATGGATCGATGATTACTGGATCGCTGTGTCGCGCTGCCCGTGCGCTCGTCGAAATTTCGCGCCCGACGCTTGCGAGGCGTTCAGGCGTCGACGTCGACGTCATTGAACGCTTTGAAAATACTGCAGGGCGTCCAGAAGCATATGAGATTGAAGAGATCAGGACCGCATTGGAAGATCTCGGGGCAATTTTCATCCCCGAGAACGGCTCCGGTTACGGCGTGCGACTGAAGTTCAATAATATTGAAGCGGAGCAGATTGCGCGGCTCGAATGCGAAGGCGGCATCGTTGCGAACGATCGCGTTCCATGAATGTGCTGCAATCCATCGACCATATATCGCTCATCCGATGAGCGATGCGGCAGATCACGGATGTACTGACTGCCGCAAAGTCCCGCCAGAAATGGCGGGACTTTTCGTTTAGGTGAAGTCGCCATCACGATACAGCGCATCACCCCGACCTCGACCTCGAAACGGCCGTCCGACGTGGCCGCTCATTGCCGCTCCGCGATAGCGAGACCCTGATGCGTTCTGTCGCAGAGGCAGAATGCCCCAATGATATTGGCCAGCGCGGCTTGTAGCTTGCGGTCATCCGCCACTCGTCTGAGCCGGCGGACTTCTTTGAGCAGCCTGCCCCTGTCTCGCCCTCGAGATCAGGGGCATTTTTTTGCGGTCCGTGTGCCAGGGAAGCCGCTGAAACAGCCCTTTTCGCAGGTTGCCTATTCGACTGGCGGTCCCGGAATACTCAACCCGCTCTTTCCAAGGTACGGCAATCCGGGCTGCGGGCCAACCACTGCCGAGAGTATTAAACCTCCGTAATGTTGCGAACTCTTCTCGTTGTATTCGATTGGCTCATACAACCATCGGCAAGAGGGAGAAAAACATGAAGAGAGCAATTGCGGCCTCGCTCGGTGCAGCGCTTCTCATCGGCTCAACGGCGGCATCAGGCGCCGCCCCAATGTCACCGGCAACGGCCACAGGTGCAAATGCTGACCGTAGCGTCATCAACGTGCAGTGGCGCGGCCACCATCACCATCATCGCGGTTGGCATGGGGGTCATTGGCGCCATCGGCACCATGGCTATGGCTGGGGCCCGGCAATCGGCGGCCTGGCTGCGGGCGCAATCATCGGCAGCGCGATCGCCAACAGCAATGCGCGCCCCAATGATGCAGTTGCTTACTGCATGAACCGGTTCAAGTCATATGATCCGGCATCAGGTACCTATTTGGGATACGACGGCATTCGGCACCCCTGCCCCTAGAAACTTCGGCCCCGCCCCCGGGGCCATTTTCTTGGAAATGGAACACTCCCCTTTTCGCGTGGTTAGGTGAGGAAGCCACTTACATTATCGGAACTCGTCGAACGGCACGCAGATGCGATCTCTGAAGACGACTCGAATCGGGTTAGGCGAAGCGGCCCTCATGCTCGCGATCATCGCGTTGCTGGTCCTGACGGTGATTTGGGCAATATCCGCATGGAACGTCGGTGGCAATGTCGAGATCGGCAAGCATGGCTGGATCGCGCTCGGTCTCGGCACTTTCTTCTCGCTGTTGATTGGCTGCGGGCTGATGGCGCTCATGTTCTTCAGTAGTCGTAGTGGGCATGACGAGGCAGCCGATCCTTTCCGGCGCAAGCGAGAGCCCCCGCCGGAGAAATAGAACGAGCAACGCCGTCAAATATGGCGCGCTGTCAGTTGCCACCGGCAAAGTCAGCATCAGGTGGAGTATCAAACACGGAAGCTCACCCGGTTTATCTTCCGTTGGCAGGAGCAGAATGGCCCGGGAGTATCACCACTGAACCGACGAGGCTTCGGTTTGCAATTGATAAAGCGCGTGTCGGCCTTCGCACTCAGCGGCGAGGTCAAAATGACTTACAATCCAGCCGACATCATCTGCGAAAAATGACCCGCACGGGCCATTTTCACAACTCACCGAGTTCACCGATTTTCGGGGTTTTTGATGGTCGGAGCGGCGGGATTTGAACCCACGACCCCTAGTCCCCCAGACTAGTGCGCTAACCGGGCTGCGCCACGCTCCGTGCCATTTGCGGCCCCGTTCCTGTAGCCGCGATCCAGCCTTGGCGCAAGGTAGGCGGATAACCGATTTGAGGCCATCGGCGCTCGCGCAAGATGACATTGAGCCATGACCTCGCGCCGCCGCCACCTAACGCACGCTATTCGTCCTTCAAGGCGCTATCGAGCAACTGCCGACAGGCGGTCAACTCCGCCAGCACCGCACGCAATCGATCGCCGTCAAGACGAGGCTCAGCGCGACGACTTACCCCCGCGGGATTCTCGGCCGGCAGCCGGGCAGAAGGTTCCTGGCCCACATGCATCGCCGGCTCGACGCGACCAGGCACGAACAATTCGGGCTCGCGCCGCTGCAGCAGCACGGCGTCCTCTGAATTCTCGTCGTCACCAGCCTCTTCGAGATCCTCGTCAATCTCGTCCTCGACATGATTAGCCGCGTCGTCGAAATCCTCGCCCCGATCCGCGTCGCCGCGCGCGGCCGGCGAAGCTGCCCGCTCGATCGGACCGAACGCGACCGCCACGTTCTCCGTCAGTCCCTGAACCGATTTGATGCCGTGCTCTTTCAGGATTCGCTGCACACCCCGGATGGTGTAGCCTTCGCCGTAAAGCAGCCGCCGGATGCCGCGCAGCAGATCGACATCGTCGGGGCGATAGTAACGCCGGCCCCCACTGCGCTTCATGGGCTTGATCTGGGTAAAACGCGTCTCCCAGAAACGCAGCACGTGCTGGGGAACTTCAAGTTCCTCCGCGACCTCGCTGATGGTGCGGAATGCATCCGGCGCCTTGTCCAAATGCATGCTCCCTGTGCTTGAGGGTGGCGCGAATCCGACGTCGCGACGCGTCAGGACACTCTACTGCAGCGGAGACTGAATGGAAAGCAATGCGGAATAGTCAGAAATGCAAGGGGCGCGCCTGCGGCAGCAAAACGATCACTCGCTCTTGTCGGCGCCGTTCGCATTGATCCGTTGCTTGAGAATCGCCGACGGCTTGAACACCATCACCCGGCGCGGCGAAATAGGAACTTCCGTTCCGGTCTTTGGATTGCGGCCGATGCGTTGGCCTTTCTTGCGCACCATGAAAGAACCGAAAGACGACAGCTTGACGGTTTCACCCTTCTCCAGACAATCGGTGATTTCCTTCAGCACCAGCTCAACGAACGCAGACGACTCCGTGCGTGACAGGCCTACCTTCTGATAGACGGCCTCACACAAATCGACACGTGTTACGGTTTTGCCAGTTCCAGCCATCGCCTGCCCCAACTCACGGCGAAAAGATTTCGCACCGGAAATTATGAGCTTAGCGCGCGCGGGTCAACAGCGCACATCAATGCAGTCGCATTCAGATCGAGCAAACTCGATATAAATACCAACTTGAGGTTCACCAGCGCAGCAGCGCAGAACCCCAAGTGAAACCACCGCCCATCGCTTCCAGCAATACGAGATCGCCTCGCTTGATGCGACCGTCATGTACAGCCGCATCCAACGCCAGCGGAATCGAGGCCGCGGACGTATTGCCGTGACGATCAACCGTCAGCACGACTTTCTGCGGCGCAATATGCAACTTGTGCGCTGAAGCATCGATGATGCGCTTGTTGGCCTGATGCGGAACGAACCAATCGATATCGTCCGCCGTCGTCCCGGTCGCGTTGAACGCATCGACAATCACATCGGTGATCATGCCGACCGCATGCTTGAACACCTCGCGGCCTTCCATGCGCAGATGCCCCACGGTCTGTGTTGTGGAGGGGCCGCCGTCGACGAACAATTTCTCCTTGTGGCGACCATCGGAGCGCAGATGCGTCGTCAGGATGCCCCGATCGGAGGACAGTCCCGGCTGCTCCTGTGCTTCGAGCACCACCGCGCCGGCACCATCGCCGAACAGCACACAGGTGCCGCGATCGGTCCAGTCGAGAATGCGCGAAAAGGTTTCGGCGCCGATCACCAGCGCGCGCTTGAACGCGCCGGTGCGCAGGAAATTGTCCGCGGTCGCCAGCGCGAAAACGAAGCCGGAGCACACCGCCTGCAGATCGAACGCCGCGCCGTGGTTGATGCCAAGACCGTGCTGCACGGCCACCGCCGTTGCCGGAAAAGTGTTGTCGGGAGTCGATGTCGCCAGCACGATCAGGTCGATCGACTGAGCATCGATGCCGGCATCGGCGAGCGCCACCTTGGCCGCGTTGATCGCAAGATGCGAGGTAAACTCGTCCGGCGCCGCGATGTGGCGTTCGCGAATTCCCGTGCGTTGCACGATCCATTCATCGGAGGTGTCGATTTTGGCGGCCAGATCGGTATTGGTCAGGATCTGCTTCGGCAAATAGGAGCCGCAGCCTAGCGCAACCGAACGTATGGCAGTCACGAAACAGCCTCCTGCGCAGTCGGCGCCGCCACCAGCGGGCTGCCATCGCGGTTGAGCATCTGATTGATCTTGGTGAGGAGATCGTAGCGGACCATCTCATAGCCAACATCGACGGCATAGGCAAAGCCTTCGGCGTCTGTGCCGCCATGGCTCTTGACCACCACCCCGTTGAGCCCGAGAAACACGCCGCCGTTGGATTTGCTGGGGTCGAGCTTGTCGCGCAGCGCCTTGAAGGCGTTCCGCGCCAGCAGATAGCCGAGTTTCGCCCGCCAGGTCCGCTTCATCGCGGAACGCAGGAACTCGCTCATCTGCCGCGCGGTTCCCTCGGCAGCCTTCAGCGCGATATTGCCGGAGAACCCCTCGGAGACGATCACATCGGCATCGCCGCGACCGATCCCGTCACCCTCCACGAAGCCGACGAATTCGAACTGGGACGCCTTCATCGCTCGCAGGAGTTCGGCAGCCTCGCGGATTTCCTCGCCGCCCTTGACCTCTTCCACGCCGATATTGAGCAGTCCCACGGTCGGCCGCTCGATATCGAACAACACCCGCGCCATGGCACTGCCCATCACCGCCAGCGCCATCAGGTGACGAGCGTCGCCGCCGATGGTCGCACCGAGATCCAGCACGACGGAATCGCCACGCGCGGTCGGCCAGACCGCTGCGATCGCCGGCCGATCGACCCCCGGCAGCATCCTCAGATTGAATCGCGACATCGCCATCAACGCACCGGTGTTTCCGGCAGAAACGGCGACGTCAGCCTCGCCTTTCTTCACGGCGTCGATGGTCAGCCACATCGAGGAATTCTTGCGCCCATGCCGCAAGGCCTGACTGGGCTTGTCCTTCATGCTGATCGTGACGTCGGTGTGAACGACGCGCGATACCGCCTTCAATGCGGGATGGGCGGCGAGTTGCGCCTCGATGGCCGCACTGTCGCCGAACAGCAGAAACTCGCTGTCGGGGTGCCGGGTCAGCGAGATGGCCGCGCCGGGAATGACGGCGGACGGACCGACATCGCCCCCCATGGCGTCAAGCGCAATTCGAACTTTCTTCGCCATATACGTCCCGGAAACAATGCCTTTTGCGAACTGCGATGCGTCAACTGCAGCAACATTCGCCCTGCCGGCGACGCCCCTGTCCACTATGCGCCGTGCGCTGCGTCGCACCCTACCAAGCGGGACAATAGCGTGTCACGGGCCCGATACAACATCTTGACCCGGCAATCGGAAGTCGGGGTGTTTATGAGGGAATCGATCGCCGAGAGCAACCGAAACACATTCGGCGGCTGACCAACCTGCTTCCCTGGGGACCCTCAATCGGACCCAGGCGGCGTTTTTCCCTTCTGCAGGGCCTTGAGCGCGGCAAAGGGATTGTCTTCCGGATCCGCCGCCACCGCCGGTGGGTCGAAGACCGCATCAGGCTTGCGTGGATAGGGATCAATTCCCAAAAAAAGCGCGTCAGTCGCCACGCGACCCAGATCAATCACCCCGTTGACGATGGGCTCCGGGGGATCGGGGATGTCGTCGGATTCGGCGTCGTCGTCCACCGTGGACGACAAGCGCGGAATATCCGCTTCGGGCGCAAAGATGAGATCGATCGGCTCGTCGATGTCGTTCTCGATCGGATCGAGCGTCACGACACAGGTTTGCCCGATCCGGGCTGTCACCCGGCCTGAGACATCCACCTTGCCGCCTCCGGCATGGGATAAATCGAACGAAGCGGATGCTCGCACAACCTCGCGCAAACCGGCCGCCGCAGCCAGCGCGGCGCGTTGAGCCTCCGTGGCTTCGAACGCGATCCGCAATCCTGTTTCCGGTATCTGCTCGACATTGACCGACCGCGGCCACGGATCGGACGCAGAAGATCGTGCGGGTTGAGCCATGCCGTCTTTCCTCATTGCGCAGCGAGCGCCGCGAACGGCTGCTGTCCGCTGTTTCCAAGCGCGTCAGCATCCATCGTCGCCAATTTCGCGATCGATGCCTCGACATAATTGGCCAGACGCCGCGCCTGATCGGGACTGCGCCCGTTGAATACGTTCTTGTCGAGCGCCCGCGCCAGCGCGTCACGCCCCTCCCTGAGTGCCGCGTCATAGGCGGCCGAGCGGCCATAGAAGGCTTCGCCGAACGCCTGCATCCGCTTGGGGACAGTCATGTCGCCCACGCCCATTTCGCGCAGATTGGAGTCCATGTCTCCGCAGAAATGATCGAACAATCCCTGCGCCAGCTTTTGCGGGTCGGCCGCGCCAAGGCGTCGCAGCACCATCCACAGATGCAGCACCACCAAGTCGAAACGGCCGTCGACGGTGTCCGGGACACCATAGTCGGTATAGAATGCCGGTTCTCGCGCTTGCGCCACGATCATGCCATAGATCGTGCCAATGGTATTTCCCGAACCGGGGCGAGATCGGTCGAAAGATTTGAATGGCCAGATCGTCATGGGTTCCACATATCGGCACCAGGGCACGTGCCTACCTTGAAATCGCCGGTTCAGCCCGGTACGTCAATGATCTGTATGATGCAAGGGGACGGGGCTCACTTCCGCATGACAAGCAGCAATCGGATTGAAGCAACGCGCGGCCGCGCGGCGCGCTGGCGCGGCATTGGAACGGCCATTGCCCTCGCGCTTGCGGGCGCCAGCCTGGCCGGCTGTGGCGGCGAACAGTTCCAGAAGGGCTATATCCTGCCGCCGGGCGCGCTGGAGCAAATCCCCATCGGCGCCAGCCAGGATCAGGTGCTGATCGTGATGGGGACTCCCTCCACCGTCGCCACGCTGAACGGCGAGGTGTTTTACTACATCTCCCAGCGCACCGAACGCTCGGTCGCATTCATGCCGCAACAGGTCACCGACCAGCGCGTGATCGCGATCTACTTCGACAAGAATCGTCAGGTCACACGACTCGCGAATTACGGCATGAAGGACGGCAAGATATTCGACTTCATCAGCCGCACCACCGCGAGCGGCGGTCAGGAGATCAGCTATCTGGCACCGCTGTTCCGGCTGATCGGCGGCGGCAGCAGATAACCGGGACTGGATCAGCGCGGTTTCAACCCACCACCCGCAAATCCCATCGCGACCTCAAAGAAAAACCCCGCGGCTCGCACCGCGGGGTTTTTGTTTTCGACGTTGCGCGGATCAGAGCTTGATGCCGAAAAGTGTGAAGCGATTTTCGGAAAACATCGTGCTC
>JBARXT010000228.1:0-50900 GCA_049647485.1 Xanthobacteraceae bacterium | reverse complement strand
GGTTACATCAACCAGCGCGCCGGCCTTGACCGCCGCACCGATCTGGTCGAGCGGCTCTATGCCGATCCGCCGGCGGGCGATGTAATCGTGCTGAAATGACAGGAAGCCTGTCGTCCCCGCGCAGGCGGGGACCCAGACTCCGCAGTGGTGCAGAAAAGAATGAGGGGCAACCCAGGCCAATAAACCGTTGACGTCAGGGTTATGGGTCCTCGCCTTCGCAGGGACGACGAAAGAGACAACCGTTTCAAACCAGAGTGCATCAACATGAATTTCGAATTCTCCGACGACCAGAAGCAGCTTCGCGATCAGGCCCGGCGTTTCCTTGCCGAGAAGTGTCCGCCGAAAGCAGTGCGCGCCGTGCTGGAAGGCAGTGCGGGATACGACAAGGCGCTGTGGAAGGGGCTCGCGGAGATGGGGTTTCTCGGCGTCGCCATTCCGGAAGAGTTCGGCGGCACCGGCGCCGGGCATCTGGAGCTTTGCGTGATCGCGGAAGAAATGGGCCGCGCGCTGGCGCCGGTGCCGTTTTCATCCACGGTCTATCTCGCCGCCGAAGCGTTGATGCTCGCCGGCAGCGACGCGCAGAAGCAGAAGTGGCTGCCGAAGATCGCCTCCGGTGAAGCCATCGGCACGCTGGCGCTGTTCGAAGGGCCGGGCAATCCGTCGCCGCAGGCGATCAAGCTCGCCGCCGCCAACGGCGTGCTCAACGGCGTCAAGAAGCCGGTCGCGGACGGCGCCATCGCCGACTTCGCCATCGTCGCCGCGCGCGTTGGGTCGGGCGGCCGCGAAACCGACATCGCGCTGTATCTGGTCGATCTCAAGGCCGGCGGCGTCGAGGCGAAGACGCTCACTAATCTCGACCCGTCGCGCAATCAGGCCGAACTGACGCTCACAGATTGCAAGGCCGAACCGCTCGGCGCGGCGAACGAAGGCTGGAGCATCCTGACCCGCGTGCTGGATCGCGCGGCGGTGCTGATGGCGTTCGAGCAGGTCGGCGGCGCCGATCGCGCGCTGGAGATGGGCCGCGACTACGCGCTCGACCGTATCGCCTTCGGCCGTCAGATCGGTTCGTTCCAGGCGATCAAGCATATCCTCGCCGACATGTACGTCGCAGCCACGCTCGCGCGTTCGAATTGCTATTACGGCGCGTGGGCACTCTCGACCAACGCCGGCGAACTGCCTGAAGCGGCAGCGACCGCGCGCATCAGCGCGACGCAGGCGTTCCAGCATTGTTCGAAGCAGAACATCCAGGTCCATGGCGGCATGGGCTTCACCTGGGAGTTCGACTGCCATCTCTACTATCGCCGCTCGAATGCGCTGGCGCTGTCGCTCGGCAGTCTCTCCTATTGGGAAGATCAATTGATCGAGCGGATGCGCAAGAAGAACGCGGCGTGATTTGGCGTCCCCGCGAAGGCGGGGACCCATACGCCGCAGCATGTCGACGTGAAACGACGCTCGAGCCAAGAGAACCGAAGACAGTGGTTATGGGTCCCTGCCTTCGCAGGGACGACGCAGGAACTGATGAAGGACCACGTCCATGAATTTCGACGATACCCCGCAGGAAGCCGCGTTCCGCACCGAGGCGCGAGCCTGGATCGCCGCCAACGCGCCGAAGCAGTATGAAGACGAACTGGCGAAGGCCTCGCTCGGCCGGCTGGTGCTTACGGGCGCGAACGTGCTTGAGGTCGCCAAAGCCTGGCAGAAGAAGAAGGCCGATGCCGGCTGGGCCTGTCTGCACTGGCCGAAGGAATATGGCGGGCGCGGCTCGTCGCCGATCGAACGCGTGATCTGGCAGCAGGAAGAGGGCGCGTTCGGCAAGCTGAGCCGCATGTTCATCATCGGCCATGGCATGTGCGGCCCGACCATGATGGCCTATGCCAGCGAGGAGCATAAGCGCGCTTTTCTGCCGCCGCTGGCGTCGGGCGAGAAGGTGTGGTGCCAGTTGTTCTCCGAGCCCGCAGGCGGCTCCGACGTCGCGGGGCTTCGCACCCGCGCCGAGCGCGACGGCGACGACTGGGTGATCAACGGCCAGAAGATCTGGACCTCGGGCGCGCACTATTCGGATTACGGAATCCTGATCACGCGCACCGATCCCACCGTGCCCAAGCACAAGGGGCTCACCATGTTCTTCCTCGACATGAAAAGCCCCGGCGTCGAGATCAAGCCGATCAAGCAGGCCAACGGCCAGTCCGAATTTAACGAGGTGTATTTCACCGATGTGCGGATTCCCGACAGCCAGCGGCTCGGTGCGGTCGGCGACGGCTGGAACGTCTCGCTCACCACGCTGATGAACGAGCGCATGTCGATCGGCGCGTCGGTTGCGACCGGCTTCCCGGAACTGTTCGACTATTGCAACGACCTCGTCATCGATGGCGTGCCCGTCATCGACGATCGCGCGGTGCGTTCGAAACTCGCCAACTGGGCGGTGAAAGCCTCCGGCCTCAAATATACTGCCTTCCGTTCGATCTCGGCGCTGTCGCGCGGCGAGCGGCCGGGGCCGGAGAACTCCATCGGCAAGCTGGTGGCCGGTTCGATGATTCAGGAGGTCGCGACCTACGCGCTCGATCTGCAAGGCGCGGCCGGTGTCGTCAGCGATCCCGAGCAGGCGGAAGTCGAAGGTAAATTCCAGGCGATGCTGCTGCGTTCGCCGGCGACGCGCGTGGAAGGCGGCACCGACGAGATTTTGCGCAACATCATCGCGGAGCGCGTGCTCGGCCTGCCGGGCGACATCCGCGTCGACAAGGACGTGCCGTTCAACAAGATTCCGACCAAGGGTCGGAGCTAGAGATTTTACTTCTCCCTGCAAGGGGAGGGAGAAAGCGAAGGAGTTGCCATGAACTTCGATGACACCCCGGAAGAGGCCGCGTTTCGCGCCAAGGCACGCGAATGGGTGCAGGCCAACGCGCCCAAGGAATATGAAGCGGAATTGTCGCAAGCCTCGCTTGGCCGCATCACCCTGAAAAAGGGCGACATGGTCGCGGTCGGCAAGGCCTGGCAGAAGAAGAAGGCGGAAGGCGGCTGGTCCTGCCTGTCCTGGCCGCAGGAGTATGGCGGTCGCGGCGCGACACCGATCGAGAAAGTGATCTGGCAGCAGGAGGAAGGCGTCTACGGCAAGCTGACGCAACCGTTCCAGATCGGCGAGGGCATGTGCGGCCCCACGGTGATGGCGTTCGGCAGTGAGGACGACAAGCGTCGCCGCCTGCCGAAGCTCGCATCCGGCGAGGAAATCTGGTGCCAGTTGTTCTCTGAGCCGGCCGGGGGCTCCGACGTTGCGGGCCTGCGCACCCGCGCGGAACGCGATGGCGACGACTGGATCATCAACGGCCAGAAGATATGGACCTCCGGTGCGCATTACGCCGACTGGGGCCTGCTCATCACGCGCACCGATCCCAATGTGCCGAAGCACAAGGGCCTGACGATGTTCTTCCTCGACATGAAGAGCAAGGGCGTCGAGGTGAAGCCGATCAAGCAGGCCAACGGCATGCAGGAATTCAACGAGGTGTATTTCACCGACGTGCGGATTCCGGACAGCCAGCGCCTCGGCAATGTGGGCGACGGGTGGAACGTGTCGCTGACCACGCTGATGAACGAGCGCATGTCGATCGGCTCGCGGCTTGCCACCGGCTTCCCGGAAATCTTCGCGTTCTGCAGCGAACTGATGACCGATGACGGCCTCGCCATCGACGACGCGGCGGTGCGTTCGAAACTCGCCGACTGGGCGGTGAAGTCGAGCGGGTTGAAATACACCGCCTATCGCTCGCTGTCGGCGCTGTCGAAAGGCGAGCGGCCGGGTCCGGAAAACTCCATCGGCAAGCTGGTCGCGGGAACTATGGTGCAGGACATCGCCGCCTTCGCGATGGATCTGCAGGGCGCGGCCGGCGTCGTCACCGATCCGGCGACGGCGGAGGCGGGCGGTCGCTTCCAGGCGATGTGGCTTGGCTCGCCGGGCATGCGCATCGCCGGCGGCACCGACGAGATCCTGCGCAACATCATCGCCGAACGGGTGCTGGGCTTGCCGGGCGATATCCGCGTCGATAAGGACGTGCCGTTCAACAAGATTCCGACCAAGGGGCGGTGACATGGCAGACGGCGGAGCGGGCAAGCCCGCGAAATACACGACCGAACAACGCATCGGCGTGCTTGAGGAACTGCTGCACGAACGCTTCTCGTGTCGGGCTTTTCTGCCGAAGCCCGTGCCGCGCGACATCCTTGAGCGTGTCCTGAACACCGCGCAGCGGACCGCGTCGTGGTGCAACAGCCAGCCGTGGCAGGTTCTCATCGCCAGCGGCGCGGCGAAGGAGGCATTCCGCAAGCTGATTTATGCCGAGGCATCGTCAGGCAGCGGTGACGATCACGATTTTCCCGCGCCGCGCGAATATCGCGGCGTCTATCTGGAGCGGCGACGCGAGAGCGGCTTCCAGCTCTATAACACGCTTGGCATCGCGCGCGGCGACAAGGCGGCTTATGCGCAGCAGGCGATGGAGAACTATAACTTCTTCGGTGCGCCTCACGTCGCCATCATTCACACCGACGAGGCGCTCGGCGTCTACGGCGCGGTCGACTGCGGCGGCTATGTCAGCAATTTCATGCTGGCGGCGCAGGCGCTCGGCCTCTCGACCATTCCTCAAGCGGCGCTGGCCCGGCACTCGGGGCTGATCCGCAAGCACTTCGGTCTTGGCGACGACCGCCGCGTGGTGTGCGGCATCTCGTTCGGTTACGGCGACACCGAGCACAAGGTCAACAGTTACCGCACGTCGCGCGCGAGCATTCCGGATACGGTGACGTTCGTCGGGGAGTGAGCAGAGCTACTTCGCCAGTTCCCTGGAACGCCGGGTGGCTGCTGCGACGGCGCGTTCCAGCAACGGCTTGAATCCGTCGTCGCCCATCAGCACGCCGAGTGCGGCGGCCGTCGTGCCGCCGGGCGAGGTGACGTTCTGGCGTAACGTCGCCGCGTCGAGATTGGACCGGTAGAGCAGTTCGCCCGATCCGGCGACGGTTTCGCGCGCGAGTTTTGCTGCGAGGTCGGTGGGCAGGCCGGCGGCGACGCCGGCGCGCGCCAGTTCTTCCGCCAGCAGAAACACGTAAGCCGGGCCTGAGCCGGACACCGCGGTCACGGCGTCCATCAGGGCTTCGTCGTCGATCCATTCGATCTTGCCGGTGGCGGCAAGCAGCGCATGGGCGATCGCGCGTGGAGCGTCGCCGATCGTGCCGTCGGCAACCGCGACGGTGATGCCGCGGCCGATCGCGGCCGGGGTGTTCGGCATCGCGCGCACCACGTTGCCGCCGCAAGCACCGGCGATGGCGGCGCGCGTGGTGCCGGCCATGATCGACACCACCAGTGTCACGGGTCGCACGAATGCTTTCAGCGTCGCCGCCGCATCGTGAAACATCTGCGGCTTGACTGCGAGGACCAGCGCGTCGGCCGCTCCGATCTCCGACGGCGCGGGATTGATGCGCAAGCGGTTCGCACCGAGCACGCGAATCTCGTCGGACACATATGGATCGATAATCACGACGCGGGCGGGATCGAGGCCTTGCGCCAGCCAGCCGGTCAAGAGCGCACCGCCCATCTTGCCGGCACCGGCGAGGACGACGGTGCCTTGAAGGTGCGCGAGGGGATTCGATGTGTCGGTCATGGGAAGGTCCAGGTCCAGTGAAGAATGCGCCACAGCATCACCAACATCAGGCGTCATCGCCGGGCCTAGCCGTTCGAAGAACGGCGTCGCTTCGCTCGCCTGTGGACCCGGCGATCCATCATTTTGAAAAGAGATGGATGCGCGGGTCAAGCCCGCGCATGACGAACGGTGAAAGCGTCTACGCTTCGCCCTCGGTGTCGAACATCGCCGCGCTCATGGCATCGGGAGCGGACTTGCCGGCCCAGACGACGAACTGCAGCGCCGGATAGTAACGCTCGCAGGCGCCGATGGCGCCGGACAGCATCGCCTCGCATTGCGCGCTCGATGCCGCGAGCCCCTCGGGCAGCAGCAGCGCCTGACGATACATGATGGTCCCGGTCTGCACCCAGATGTCGAAATGGCCGACCCAAAGCTGTTCGTTGATCGATGCGATCAGCTTCTGCACTTCGTTGCGCCGCGCCTGCGGGATTTTCATGTCGAACGCGCAAGCCAGATGCAGCGCCTCGATCTCGTTCATCCAGGTGAAGGACAGTTGATAATCGGTCCACGCGCCCTGGGTCACGATGGTGATCTCGTCCTCGCCCGAACGCTCGAACGACCAGTCGTTGGTCGCGGCGATCTCCTCGATCACTTCCAGCGGACTGTTTCGGGAATCGAACGTGCCTTCGAGGAGGGACATGCCGTCTCGACCTTGCTGTTGTTTGTTGTGATACGCACGCGGCAGGACAATAGGCACTGAGCCCGACGCGTCGCTGCAGGTCGCGAACCGTGAGGAATGCAGTTGCTTCGTTCAGGTGCGCGAGGATCAAGTGATGTGATTTGCCGAATCCGCGCAACGGCGGGTGGACTCCATCCACAGGCAAACCGGGGCTCGTCCACAGATCATCGCGACGGGCCGGTTCGTCCTGAGAACAAAACGGAATCGGATTCGCGGTGTGCGAGTCCGCGACGCGGATTCGCGTGATGCGAGTCTGTGCGACGGCATGATCGATTCGGATCAGCCTGAAACGAGCCTTCGTACACCGCTCGGGAGCCATGCGGGCAGCCCATGGCAGATGGTTTGGGCGGATGGTTTGGGCGGATGGCTTGCAGCGGCCCGGCGCGTCCGGCATAGTTCGGTTGCCGTCCCGTCGGGGCGGTAGTTCTCAGGGCGGGGTGAAAGTCCCCACCGGCGGTGAGAGGCCTCCAGCCTTAAGCCCGCGAGCGCCTTCTTCGCTTCGGTGAGGAAGGGTCAGCAGATTCGGTGCGATTCCGAAGCCGACGGTTACAGTCCGGATGAAAGAGAGCGGGTTACCGAAGGCCGCGTTTGCGCGTGGCCGGCGGTCCGTATGCCCTGATTCTGGTACCTAACGAGGAAAGCCATGAATCAGATGTTGTCAGACTCCACTTCCACGATATCCGAATCCGCCGATACCGCGGTCCATACCGAGTCTCCCGGTGTGCCGCCGAGCGTCACCGTCGAACCGGTGCGTTTCGCCAAGCCGCAGCGCATAGCCTTCGTCCAATCGTGCTGGCATCGCGAGATCGTCGCGGAATGCCGCGTCGCGTTTCTTCAGGAGATCGAAGTGCGCGGCATTTCGCCGTCGCAGGTCGATCTGTTCGAGGTGCCGGGTGCGTTCGAAATCCCGCTGCACGCGCAAATCCTGGCGAAGACCCGTCGCTACACCGCGATCGTCGCGGCCGGCCTGGTGGTCGATGGCGGAATCTACCGGCATGATTTCGTCGCCGGCACGGTCATCAATGCGCTGATGGACGTGCAGTTGCGGACCGAGGTGCCGGTGTTCTCGGCGGTGTTGACGCCGCAGCAATTCCACGAGCACGCCACGCACTTCGAATTCTTCCGCAAGCACTTCGCCATCAAGGGGATCGAGGTCGCCGAAGCCTGCGCCAATACGCTGCACGCGCTGGAGCGGCTGCGCGGGCAGGTCGCGGCGGGCATGCCATAAGTTTGCCGCAAGAATCCCGCGGCGCATCGACCATGCGCCCGCGGGGCTCATGCTGACTTAGTCGAACAGGCTGGAGACGGATTCTTCGGCGGCGGTGCGGCTGATCGCTTCGGCGATCAGCGGCGCGATCGGCAGCACGCGGATGTTCTTCACCGCGAGAAGCTCATCGGTCGGCTGGATCGAGTCGGTGATCACCAGTTCCTTGAGCCGGGAATTGGCGATGCGCGCGGTCGCGCCGCCCGACAGCACGCCGTGGGTGAGGTAGGCATAGACGTCCTTGGCGCCGTTGGCGAGCAACGCATCGGCGGCATTCACCAGCGTGCCGCCGGAATCGACGATGTCGTCGATCAGGATGCAGGTGAAGCCGGCGACATCGCCGATCACGTTCATCACTTCGGATTCGCCGGCGCGCTCGCGGCGCTTGTCGATGATGGCGAGCGGTGCGCTGATGCGCTTGGCGAGGCCGCGTGCGCGGACCACGCCGCCGACGTCGGGCGACACCACCATGACATTGGAGAGATCGAACTTCTCGCGGATGTCGCGCACCAGCACCGGCGAGGCGTAGAGGTTGTCGGTCGGAATATCGAAGAAGCCCTGAATTTGCCCGGCGTGCAGATCGAGCGTCATCACGCGGTCGGCGCCGGCGTGAGTGATCAGGTTGGCGACCAGTTTGGCGGAAATCGGCGCGCGCGAGCCGACCTTGCGATCCTGCCGTGCATAGCCGAAATACGGAATCACCGCGGTGATGCGGCGTGCCGAAGCGCGGCGCAGCGCGTCGATGATGATCAGCAACTCCATCAGGTGATCGTTGGCCGGGTAGGAAGTCGACTGGATCACGAAGACATCGGAGCCGCGCACGTTCTCGAGGATCTCGACGAAAATTTCCATGTCGGCGAAGCGCCGGACGCTGGCCTTGGTCAGCGGGATATCGAGGACTGCGGAAACCTGCTGCGCCAGCGCGGGATTGGAATTTCCGGCGACCAGCTTGATCGCCCCGTTCTTGGCCGACATCGTCGCTTTTCCCCCGGTTTTGGTGGACACAACGTTGAGCATATCGGCTACCTATTGAGCTGGCGCCCCAGACATTTGGCGCACGGGTGACGGCGTGGTGATATCAAGGCGGCCCCGGCGATGGCAACCCGTCGCGAACGCTTTTCGGGGGTTAAATCAGCGTCGCAGCGACGATCCGACGTCATCCATGCTGGCGAAGCTGAGCGCGCTGCGGGCGGGCGCGGCAGCGGGTGCAACTGAATCATCGTTCGCCGCAATGGCCGGGCCGCTTGTCTGCGGCGGTGGGGCGGCGGACGGTGTGGTTTCGACCGGCGCGGCACTGCCGCCGGTCACGGTCGCGAGCCCGCTCAGACCTGCCTGCACGATCCGCCGCAGCGTGACGTCATCCGCGGCCGCCCAGGTGTCGCCAGCGGTCTTGCTCACCGGCTCGGTGCCGGCGAGGCGCAACGCGCGCCGCTGGTCGCGGTCGTAGACGTCCCAGACCCAGTCGATCGAGGTGTGTCCGCGAATGGTCTGCGCGGCCAGATAGCTGCGGACGCGATAGGACGCGGAGGTGGACTTGCGAGAGACGACGGCGACATTGCGCAATTGCGCTTCGCTGTCGAGAATATTGACCATGCGGTCGAACACCTGCGGCGGCGGACCGTCGATGGATTCGAATGCTACCGTGGCGCCGCTCGGCGTGGATTGCGAGGCCACCGGCCCCTGGCCGTCGCTGACGCAACCGGCCAAAGCACTCCCCAGCGTCAGAACCAGCGCGGCACGCCACAAGGTGGGGATGGATGGGGTGCGGGTAAGTCGCATCGGGTCGGGACCGGTATCCTGCGCTCGCAAGTTCGCCCGCCGCACCGGCGCCGGGCCCAGCACCGATATCGTTAAAATCCGTTAAGGTCTAGGGCAGGCCACATCGAATGTCGCGAAGGGTGAGCAAAATCACCCCGTGCATGGCGCGATTTGCGTCAAATTGAGCGCGCCGCCGCTCAGTCGTTTGACAATGCGATGGCGTGGATCAGCCGGCCGTAGTCCGGTTCCTTCCGATGCACCGAGCGCCGGTAGCTGAAGAAACGATCGTCGGTGTAGGTGTCGTTGCCGAGATCGTCGATCATCAGCACGCCGGCCTGTTCCAGCCGGTCGCGGATGAAGCCGGCGAGATCGAACATCGCGTGTTCGGCGCGCTCCGAAGCGACGAAGAAGGCTGCATAGTCGGGATCGGCGGCAGTGAAGCGCGCAACGAATTCCGCGCCGACCTCGTAGCTGCGCTGGCGGATCAGCGGACCGATGGCGGCGATGATGCCGTTGCGTTCGGCGCCGAGCGTTTCCATCGCGGAGATGGTCGATTCCAGTACGCCGGTCAGCGCGCCTTTCCAGCCGGCATGGGCCGCGCCGATCACGCCCGCCTTGGGGTCGGCGAACAGTACCGGTCCGCAATCGGCCGTGGTGATGCCGATGGCGAGGTCGGGATTTCGCGTGACGATGGCGTCGGCATGCGGCCGCGTCGTCGAATCCCACGCCGTCTCCGCGACCGCGACGTCCGGTGAATGCACCTGATACGCGGTCAGGAAATTTGCCGGCGCAACGCCCATCGCGGTCGCCATGCGCGCGCGGTTCTCGCGGACGTGGTCCATCTTGTCGCGCGAGCCGAGGCCGCCATTGAGGCTGGCATAGATGCCGTCGGAGACGCCGCCCTCGCGGGTGAAGAAGGCATGGCGCAGGTTCGGAACGGCAGCGAGAAGCGACGAGGTGAGCATCATGGCGCGGCTCCCATGGCAGGGCCTTCATCGGCGAATCCGACCAGCATCGGCAAGGATGGATCGGAGATCGCCAGCACCTTGAACATCGCACCCATGCCGCCGCGCCCGCCGCCGATCAGGCGGGCTTTCGCGGTTCTGATGCCTTCGGCGACCTTTTCGTCGGCCTTGGCCATCAACGAGCCGGCGCGGGCTTCGATGCCGAGGCGTTGCAGGAATTCACCCTGCGTCACCGGGCCGTGGACGCACGCGCCGACGTCTTCGGCGGCGCGCGCCAGCGCCTGGAAATCGACATGCGCGGTGACGTCGGCCTCGCCGGCGTTCTGCAACGGATCTGCGAAGCTATGGCGTGCGATGGCCTGCAGCGTATCGCCGGCATCGCTGCGGACGTGACCGTAATCGATGATCAGCGCCGCGCCGCGCGTTTCGCGCAGCCGTGTTGCCAGCGCCATGATCTCGCTGTCGGGCCGCCATTCGAAGATGGCACCGACCGGCGCCGCGCGCACCAAGGGCGGCAGCAACACCTCGAATTGCGGCGTCGGCTCCGGAGCGACGCCGAAGATCAGCTTGCCGGTGGCGTCGAGTTCGACCGTGCGTTCGTGCCAGCCGCCGTCGCGCTTCACCATCTGATGGATCGGCAGCACGTCGATGTATTCGTTGGCGAGAATGATCGAAGGTCCGCGCGGCACGTCGTCGAGCGATGTGTGCCAGTGGGCGTTGCGGATTCCGACCAGGGCTTCCCGCTGCTTGTCGCGCAGCACCGGATTGACCTCGACCATGTGAATGCTGATGGCCTGATACAGCGGCGGCAGCACCCGCAGCGCGCGCAGGGCGTCCGCCATCATGGTGCCGCGACCGGGACCGAGCTCGATCAGGTGCAGGGCCGGCGGCGATCCCATTTCGCGCCAGACCGAAGCCGCCCACAGCCCGAGCAACTCGCCGAACATCTGGCTCACTTCCGGCGCGGTGATGAAGTCGCCCTCGCGGCCGAGCGGATCGTGCGCGATGTAGTAGCCGTAGCGCGGATGCGTCAGACACAATTGCATGTAGCGCCACACCGGCATCGGCCCTGCGGTCGCAATCAGCCTGGCGATTTCCTGATGAAGCGGGGACCCTTCGATCACGGTGCACCTTGTGTGGTGGGTTGCGACGGCGGCTTGCGGCGCAACGCGGTTGCGACGATGGCGATACCCGCCAGCACCATCGGCACCGACAGCAGCATGCCCATGGTCAAGCCGCCCCACAGGAAGCCGAGTTGCGGATCGGGTTCGCGGAAGAACTCGCCGGTGATGCGTGCGAGGCCATACAGCGTAATGAAACTGCCCAGGATCAGGCCCGGCCGCTTCAACGCGCCGGCGCGGATCATCAGTGCGAGAATGACGAACAGCGCGATGCCCTCAAGCCCGGCCTCGTAGAGTTGACTCGGGTGGCGCGGCAGCGGACCGCCGTTGGGAAACACCATCGCCCACGGCAGGTTGGGGTCGGCCGCGCGCCCCCATAATTCGCTGTTGATGAAGTTGGCGATGCGTCCGAGGAACAGCCCGATCGGTCCGACCGCGCAGGTGATGTCGCCGAGCGACAGGATCGAGACGTTGCGCTTCCAGCCGAACGCCATCACCGCCACGACGCAGCCGAGGAAGCCGCCGTGGAACGACATGCCGCCTTCCCACAGTTCGAGAATCTTCACCGGATGCTGAATGAAGAAATCGAGATTGTAGAACAGCACGTAGCCGGTGCGGCCGCCGAGAATGATGCCGAGCGTCACCCACAGGATGAAATCGTCCATCTGGGCCAGCGTGATCGGCGATTGCCCGCCCCACAATTGCGAGCGGCGGATGACGGCGCGCGCGTACATCCAGCCGAGTACGATGCCGCCGATATAGGCCAGCGCATACCAGCGGATCGCGAACGGCCCGATCGAGATCGCGACCGGGTCGAAAACGGGAAAGGCAATCGTAAGCGCGGGCATCGATGCGCCGGTCAGGATTGCAGATGGCGGCGGAACAGCGCGTGCAGCCGCTCCCAATGCCGCTCGGCGGCAGCCTTGTGATAGTCCGGCCGCGCCGGAAACGCGAAGCCGTGATGCGTGCCGGGATAGAGTTCGACCTCGGCGTTGACGCCGTCGGCGGCCAGTGCCTCGCGCAGCGGCGCGATCATTTCCATCGGCGCCCAGCGGTCGACTTCGGCGCAGGCGAAATACAGTTCGGCCTTGGCCTTTTTGGCGACCACATGCGGGCTGTCCAGCTGATCCGTCATCAGATGCGTGCCGTAGAGCGAGGCCGCGGCAGCAACGCGGTCGGGAAAGTTGGCGGCGGCGTTGATGGCGTAGCGTCCGCTCATGCAATAGCCCATGCAGCCGACCGGGCCCTTGCTGGCCGCCGGCTGGGTGGCGGCGAAGTCCAGCAGCGCGCGGGTGTCCTGCATCACCCGCGGAACGTCGATCGAATACATCAGGTCGAACATTTTCTTGCGGAGAGGCGCATCCTCCTCGCGCGGAATCGGACCAAGCTCCATCTCGCCGGATCGGTAATAGAGGTTCGGCAGCATCACGTAATAGCCGGCGGTGGCGAGCCGCCGCGCCATGTCGCGCAGTTCTTCACGGATGCCGGGCGCATCCATGAAGAACAGGATCACCGGATGCGGACCGTTACGCTCGGGATGGGTGATGAACGTCGTGACATGACCATCGGGGGTCGCGATGTCGATCTGCTGGTCGATCATGACGGCTTCTTTATCTCGGGAGGCGCGTGGTTGCGGCAAGATCGCAAGGAAAGCCGACCGTGGCAAGGCGCAGGCCATCGCCATCCGCGACCGTGAGGCTTGAAGTGAACGCGCGTGATCGCCATTGTGAAGCATACGACGTCCCTTGGTGGACCGCGGGAGAACCTGACATGACCCAGACCAGCAATCGCTTCTTCGACGAGATCGGCCGCCTGATGAACGATGCCGCCGGTGCCGCGCAGGGGGTCAAGCGCGAGGTCGATACCGTCGTGCGGAATCAGGCCGAGCGGATCCTGCGCGACCTCGACATCGTCAAGCGCGAGGAGTTCGAGGCGGTGAAGGAGATGGCGCGGCTGGCGCGCGAGGAGAACGAGGCCCTGAAGGCGCGGATCGCCGCGCTTGAGGCCAGAACTGGTTCCGCCTCGAACTAAGGCCGCGGCCGGCACCTGCCCCCATACGGTCGGGGAGAAAAGTCCGGCCATTTCCTTGTCTTTTCGGGGCTTTGGCGCTAAAAGCCCCGGCATGTCTGCGGCCCCTGCACCCCTGGAGGCTTGCCGCGACAGGAAAACAGGCCGCTCAGCGGCCTTTAACTTTTAGAAAGCAAGGACTTACACAATGGCGACCGTCAAGGAATTGAAGGCGACCGCTCGTCCGAAGGCCGGCAAGGGGGCCGCTCGGGCTGAACGTCGCGCCGGTCGGGTTCCGGCCGTGATCTATGGCAACAACGAGCCCCCGCTGACCATCTCACTGGACGATCAGGAACTGCGCTTGCGCCTGCAGGCCGGCCGTTTCCTCACTACGATTCACGACGTCGTGCTGGACGGCAAGAAGCACCGCGTGATTCCGCGCGACTTCAGCCTCGATCCGGTGCGCGACTTCCCGCTGCATGTCGACTTCCTGCGGCTCGGTCAGGGCTCGAAGATCCGCGTCAGTATTCCGCTGCATGTTCTGAACGCAGAAACCGCGCCGGGCGTGAAGCGTGGCGGCACCATCAACATCGTGACGCACACTGTCGATCTCGAAGTGCCGGCCGACAACATTCCGCAGTATCTCGAGGCGGACGTCGGTGCGCTCGATATGAACGGCTCGCTGCATCTCACCAGCATCAAGCTGCCGGCCAACGTGAGGCTGATTACCCGCGAAGATGCGACGCTGGTCACCATCGTGCCGCCGTCGGGTTATGCCGAAGAGCAGAAGACTGCTGCGGATGGCGCGGCCCCTGCTGCCGGCGCTGCTCCGGCTGCCGGTGCTGCTGCGCCGGCTGCGGGCGCCGCGAAGGCCCCGGCTGCCGACAAGAAAAAGTAACGGTCAGGCGCGGGATACCGCGTCATGCGGCTGTTTGTTGGTCTCGGCAATCCTGGCGCGAAGTATCAGGGCAACCGGCACAACATCGGCTTCATCGCACTGGATGTGATGGCGCGGCGTCACGGTTTTGCACCGTGGCGCCGTCGCTTTCAGGGCGAGACTTCGGAAGGCTCGCTCGACGGCGAACGCGTGGTGCTGCTGAAGCCCGCGACCTACATGAACGAGTCCGGTCGCGCGGTCGGCGAGGCCATGCACTTCTTCAAGATGACGCTCAGTGACATCAGCGTGTTTCACGATGAACTCGAACTGCCGCCCGGCAAGATTCGCATCAAGGTCGGCGGCGGCATCGCGGGACACAACGGTTTGCGGTCGATCTCGGCTCATGCCGGCAACGATTATCGCCGGGTGCGGATGGGTATCGGTCACCCCGGCGTGAAGGATCTGGTGCACGCCTACGTGCTGAACGATTTCGCCAAGGCGGAGCGGCCGCGTTTCGAGGCGTTGTGCGATATCGTTGCCGATAACGCCGCGCTCTTGGCGACGGGCAAGGATGCGACGTTCCAGAACAAGGTGCATCTGGCAATGCAGGCCAAGGGATTTGGCACGGAGAAAGATGAAGGCGACGGCAACGGCGCCAAATAGTCACCGGCGTCATCGCCGGACTTGATCCGGCGATCCATCCTTTCGCGCAAGATGGATGCGCGGGTCAGGCTCGCGCATGACCAAGTCATATGTTGAGGGTCACATGGGTTTCAAATGCGGGATCGTCGGACTGCCGAACGTCGGCAAGTCTACCTTGTTCAACGCGCTGACGGAAACGGCGGCTGCACAGGCGGCGAACTATCCGTTCTGCACCATCGAGCCCAATGTCGGTGCGGTGGCGGTGCCGGATTCCCGACTGGACAAGCTGTCGGCGATCGCCAAGTCGCAGCAGATCATTCCGACGCAACTGACTTTCGTCGATATCGCCGGGCTGGTGAAGGGCGCATCGAAAGGCGAGGGACTCGGCAACCAGTTTCTCGCCAACATCCGCGAAGTGGATGCGGTGGCGCATGTGGTGCGCTGCTTTGAAGATTCCGACATCACCCACGTCGAAGGCAAGATCGCCCCGCTGGCCGACATCGAAACCATCGAAACCGAATTGATGCTGGCGGATCTCGAAAGCCTGGAAAAGCGCGTCGACAATCTGAGCAAGAAGGCCAAGGGCGGAGACAAGGATTCCAAAGAGCAACTCGATCTGGTCGAGCGGGCGCTGAAACTGTTGCGCGACGGCAAGCCTGCGCGTTTCCTCGAGCGCAAGCCGGAGGAGGAGCGCGCCTTCCGGATGCTCGGCCTGTTGAGTTCGAAGCCGGTGCTCTACGTCTGCAACGTCGAGGAGAGCGCTGCGGCGAACGGCAACGGTTTCTCGCAGGCGGTGTTCGATCATGCGAAGAAGGAAGGCGCGGTCGCCGTGGTCATTTCGGCGAAGATCGAATCCGAGATCGCGACATTGTCACGCGCCGAGCGCGTCGATTTTCTCCAAACGCTGGAGCTTGAGGAGGCCGGCCTCGATCGGCTGATCCGTGCCGGCTACGAGCTGCTGCATCTCATCACCTACTTCACGGTGGGTCCGAAGGAGGCTCGTGCCTGGACCATCACAAGAGGCACCAAGGCGCCGGCTGCAGCGGGTGTGATTCATACCGACTTCGAGAAGGGGTTTATCCGCGCAGAAACCATCGCCTATGACGACTACATCGCGTTGAACGGCGAAGCCGGCGCGCGCGACGCCGGCAAGCTGCGGCTTGAAGGCAAAGAATATGTCGTCGCCGATGGCGACGTGATGCACTTCCGGTTCAATAATTAGAGCGTTTTCGCCTCTGGTGGGATCGCTCCGGGGCACCGATTCACCTCGCTCCATCGGGGAGAGGTCGGAGCCGAAGGCTCCGGGTGAGGGGGATCGATCCTTATCAAGGCTGTGACCCCTCACCCCTCTCCCAACGGGAGAGGGAGCGGGCATCGTTTTGTGGCAAACGTTGCGTTAAAATCGAAAACGCTCCAGATTAGCTGCGGTGCTGGCCCTGGTCTCGGATGGCGCCGAGGTGCTCGTTGATGCGGAAGATGATCAGCACAAATTCCGCCGCGATACGCGAGAAGATAATCCCGACAACGATGCCGGCGAGACTGTAGAGCACCACGATGACGCCGGCGAACGGACTGACCGCCATCGCGGCCAAGCCGGAAAAGATGCCTGAAATGCCGAACAGGATAATCAGCGCGATCACCAGCCAGTAGAATGTCTTGATGATGCCGGGCGTGATGAAGCGGTCCCATTGGAACAAGTCCCGGAATTCGAACATCGTCGTTCTCCTGTCATCGCGGTCGGCCGATTGCCGTCGCGGCGTTGTCGAATCTCGCCCGCGCCGAAAATTTGGGCGGCGGACCATGTTTCGCTTGATACCAAAGGAAGCCAGCCGGCGCTGAACGCGTTGGCATGCCGCTGGCGGCATTCTGCCTGGGCAGGCTCAGACGTCGGACGTGGCATGCGGCAAGGTTGAGGCACGCGCCGCAGGCGGACTTGAGATTGCTGCAAATAGCGGCCACAATCGGGCATCCCACCAGCGATCAACAGTATGACCCTGACATTCGAAGACTTTCCGCCCGGTCACTTCGGGACATTCGGCCCGCGTCACGTGACGCGGGAAGAAATCCTCGCCT
The DNA here is from genome assembly GCA_049647485.1 of Xanthobacteraceae bacterium. Taxonomy (GTDB): domain Bacteria; phylum Pseudomonadota; class Alphaproteobacteria; order Rhizobiales; family Xanthobacteraceae; genus 62-47. The sequence continues at coordinate 33,842 of JBARXT010000228.1, read as the reverse complement.
TTGCCGCCGAGTTCGATCCGCAGCCGATGCATCTCGATGAGGAAGCCGCCAGCAAATCGATGCTGCGCGGGCTTTCAGGGTCGGGATGGCACCTCGGCTCGTTGATGATGCGGATGCTGTTCGACGGATTCATCGGACGCACGGCCTCGCTCGGCTCGCCCGGGGTTGATGAATTGCGCTGGCTGTCACCGCTGCGCCCCGGCGACGACCTCACGCTCGATGTCGAGGTGAAGGAGGCGCGGGCGTCGCGCAGCCGACCCAATGTCGGCATCGTTACGTTTGGGATGCGGATGCGTAACGCGGCCGACCAAGTGTTGCTGGAGGCAACCTCGCCGATCATGGTGCAGCGTCGCGACGCGTCGATCACCGCCGGTTAAGGACAGCGCATGCGTTTTTTTGAAGACATTGAAGTCGGTCAGCGCCGTGAGATGGGCTCGTTCACCTTCACTGCGGAGAACATCAAGGCATTCGCGCGCCAGTTCGATCCGCAGAAATTCCATCTCGACGAGGAGGCCGGCCGCAATTCGCTATTCGGCGGGCTTGCCGCATCCGGCTGGCACGTCGGATCGGTCTGCATGAAATTGCTGGTTGCCAAGGGCAAGGAAGAGACGGCCGAGACGATCGCCGCCGGCGGCACACCCGCGGTGTGGGGACCGTCACCCGGGTTTCGCGAATTGAAATGGCTCAAGCCGGTGCTGGCCGGCGACACCATCACGTTCAGCAGTGTGGTGGAGTCGCTGCGTACCTCGGAAAAGCGCCCGGAATGGGGGATCGTTCAGGCCCGCAACCTCGGCGTCAATCAGCGTGGCGAGGCGGTGTATTCTTTCCTGGCCACCGCCTTCGTGCCGCGTCGCGCGACTGCCGGCGGGAAGCCAGCATAACGCGACTGTTCGGACCGGCTTGAGGCCGCCCCGAACAATCTTGGTCGTCCCGGCCGATTACTCGTGCCGCAGATTCTCGGCGGCCTTTTTCCATTGCGCGACGTTTTCGGAAATGATCCGCGTCGACTTCATGGCGGCCTGACTCAACTGGGCGTAGCCGGAGATCTCACGCTGAACGCGCTGACCCTCGGCATGCAGCAGATCGCGCAAGCCTTCGAGTTCGGTGATCAGCCGTTCGATCTCGGCGAGCGACGTGCCAGCCACACGCTGGATCAGCGAGTTGACGCTGCTGACGGTGGCTTCGGCGCTACCGTCGAGCGCAGGCTCGCTGCTGGCCGTGCCCGCGCTCGGACGACGGAGATAGGCGACGTCGTTGCGGACGAAATCACGAATCCCAGCCTCGACATCGGAGACAGCGGCGAGATTTTCGTCGGTTTCAGGGGTTTCTGTCTTCTCAGGAGAAGTTGCGTTCATCTGCCGTTCCCTTTCGCATGACGCGAGCGCGGATGTCCCCGCACGATGACGCGGCCATCAATACAGCCGATCTTGTCGGGATCGGGGCCGATCTACGGCATGGATCGCTTATTCGCCGTTAAAGCCGGGTTAAACCACGCGGAAAGACCGTGCCAGACCGGCACGGGCTTTCCGACGGCTATGGCGGCGGGCCGTCGGCCCGCGGCGGGCTCAGGCGATCTTCGGCAGATGGATCGGGGCTCCGAGGGCCTGCTCGACAAGATCGAAGGTATCGACCAGAACCCGCATGCTGAGCAGGCGACCGGCCTTGAACTGGGCGAATTGGGCGATCCGCAGGCTGATAGGCCGGTTGGAGTCGAGCGCGGTGAGGGAATATCGCATCATCGATGCAGCCGAATTCTCGCCCAGCATGATGGATTCGCGGTCGAACCGGTGAATCCGGACGTTTTCGGCGATCTGCCGGCAGACCTCGAGAACCGCGGCCTTGCCGCGGCGGGCGCCGAGAAAGGTAAACATGTCGACCGGACCGTAGACGGTCCATTCGACGTCGTCGTCAATTAAGGCTTCAAGATCATCAGGTTGGCGTTCATTGATGGCGCGATGCAAAGCGCGCGAAAAACGCCAGAGACTATGCTCGGTCATGGCGGGGTGATCCAAAATTGGGTTTACAACAGGAAAGCCAGCCGACGACCGCGCATTTGCATGGCGGCCGACAGGCTGGCTCCTTGATTTGGACCCGCAAATATCCCGGATCGGGGCGAATACAATGCCTGTTTTTGCAGTGCACAATTGCAGGAATGGGTGTGCTCCAGGATCAATGCAATCCGGGAGATGCATTGCGGCCCGTTGCAAGCGGCGGGGAACGGCTCTACCGCTCCATGGCGCCGCGTACGCTGATGGCGAAGTCGTCGGCCAAATCGTGGCCGAGCACCTGCTGCACCAGATCGAATGAATCGAAGAAGGCGCGGTGTTGGGCGATGCGTCCGTCATGCAACGTGAAGAATGCCGCTTCCGTAAACTGCACCACGCGTCCGTCGTTTCGCTTGGTCAAAGCGCAGCGCGTCATGGCAGCGACCTTGTCGTCCTCCGCCGCGATGAACAGCACCTCGTGCTTTCGTGATGCGTAGCGCTGCTGCTGGATCGCGATGGCTTCGGCGACCCACGCCTTGCCGTGCTTGTGGCCGAGATGCGGAAACAGATCGACAGGCGCATACGTGATGGTGTCGACCTCGTTGTCGCAGCAAGCCATCGCCGCGGTGGCGTCGCCGGCATAAAAGGCCTGGAGGAAATCAAGGACGCATTGCCTGCTGCTGTCGCTCTCCATGCATGCCTCCCGGGTCGCTTTACTGCCGGCATTGTCAACGAAAACGGCGGCGGTGCAAGCGCGAGCAACCCGGAAGGTTGGCGTTGTGTTGACGGCTCACTTGCAAAATGCCGTGAGGTTCGTCGGGTCTCCGAAGCTGCAAGCGATGTTTGCGATGCAGCGCGATCAGGGTTTGGCTTTACCCGTCTTGGTTTTACCTGTTTTGGCTTTCGTCTTCGATTTGGCCGTGGGTTTGGCGGGTGCGGCCTTCGGCGTCATCGCGGCCTCAGTAGCTTTCCGCATGGCGCGTGCATAACTGTCGGCGACGTTGTCGGCCGACATCTGCAAGCGTCGCGCCGCCGCCGTGCCTTCCTCCATCGCGTGCCTGGCCATCTGGCGATAGCGCTGCTTCGCGGCGGCGTCCTTCGCCTTGCCGGCGAGCGCGAGATAGCGGTCGCGTCCCGCTTTCACCGCGGCCGTCAGGCTTCTGTGTTGCTGCTTCGCCAATTGCCGGATGATTGCATCCAGATCGGTGCCCGCCATGAGTGATGTCCTCGCCTGCGCCTCGGATCAATGATGCGATCACGTAGCAGGCGGGAAGGGGGAGTGGCAATCGCGGTACGAGCTTGATGTGAATCTATCACCTCGACGGAGGCTTCATTCCGCGAGCCGCGGCTTTGAACTACCGCTTCTTCCATCCGCCCCGTCGTCCCGGTGCGCCGGCGGAGGAGCGTGGCAATGGGCTATCCTTGATCACGCCGCCGAATTCCTGTCCGCCTTCGCGCATCGATTTCGGCTTGTAGATGCGGCTTTCGGTGCCGGGGCCCATTTCATCCAGCGTCGGCTTGCGCGGGCGGGCAACGTCCTTTCGATCCGGCTTGACCTCGTGCCAGGTGGCGATGCCCATCTCGTCGAGCGAAGGTTTGTGAATCTTCGAACCGGTCGCTCCCGCTGACGTGGATTTTCGGCCGAACTTGCCGGACGGTTTGCCCTGCGCGGCTTTATCCAAGCGCGCCGGCAGGTTGGCCGCGTCGCCGTATTTCTTCGCGCCGGCATAGCTGCCGGCCTTCGCCGCGACGCCGCGCTGCTTGATGGTGGGATCGTCCACCACCGCCAACTCTGTCGCGCGCAACCGTTTCACCTCGTCGCGCAGCCGCGCGGCTTCCTCGAAGTTCAGGTCAGCGGCGGCTTCGCGCATCCGCGTCTCGAGATCGGCCAGCACCGCTTCGAAATTGTGGCCGATGGCGATGGCGTCATCGGCCATGCCGCCATCGCCGATCTCCACCAGCACGTGGTCGCGCTCGTAGACGCTGTTGAGAATGTCGCCGATCGATTTCTTGACGCTCTCCGGCGTGATGCCGTGTTCGGTGTTGTAGGCCACCTGCTTTTCGCGGCGGCGGTCGGTCTCGGCGATGGCGCGCTCCATCGAGCCGGTCATCTGGTCGGCATAGAGGATCACTTTGCCGTCGATGTTGCGCGCGGCGCGGCCGATGGTCTGGATGAGACTCGTCTCGCTGCGCAAGAATCCTTCCTTGTCGGCGTCGAGGATGGCGACCAGCGCGCATTCCGGAATGTCGAGACCCTCGCGCAACAGGTTGATGCCGACCAGCGCGTCGAAGGCGCCCAGCCGCAGGTCACGGATGATCTCGATGCGCTCGATGGTGTCGATATCGGAGTGCATGTAACGCACGCGAATACCCTGCTCGTGCAGATACTCGGTGAGGTCTTCCGCCATCCGCTTGGTCAGCACCGTGATCAGCGAGCGATAGCCGTTGCGCGCGGTTTCGCGCACCTCGCCGACGAGATCGTCGACCTGCGTGCGCGCCGGACGGATATGCACTGGCGGATCGATCAGCCCGGTGGGGCGGATGACCTGCTCGACGAACACGCCGCCGGCTTCGTTCATCTCCCAGCCGCCGGGTGTCGCCGACACCGCGACCGACTGCGGCCGCATCATGTCCCATTCCTCGAAGCGCAGCGGCCGGTTGTCCATGCAGGAGGGCAGGCGGAAGCCGTATTCGGCCAGCGTCGCCTTGCGGCGGAAGTCGCCACGGAACATACCGCCGATCTGCGGAACGGTGACGTGGCTCTCGTCGGCGAATACCAGCGCGTTGTCGGGCACGTATTCGAACAGCGTCGGCGGCGGTTCACCCGGCAAGCGACCCGTGAGATAGCGCGAATAGTTCTCGATGCCGGCGCAGCTTCCGGTCGCTTCCATCATCTCGATGTCGAAGGTGGTGCGCTGCTCGAGGCGTTGCGCCTCCAGCAGGCGGCCCTGCGCGTGCAATTGCTCGAGCCGCTGCTTCAATTCGATCTTGATCGATTTGATCGCCTGGATCAGTGTCGGGCGCGGCGTCACGTAATGCGAGTTGGCGTAGATCTTGATGAACTCCAGCTCATCGCTCTTGTGGCCGGTGAGTGGATCGAACTCCTCGATGGCCTCGACCTCGTCGCCGAACATTTTCACGCGCCAGGCGCGATCCTCGTAGTGCGCCGGGAAGATATCGATGGTGTCGCCGCGCACGCGAAACGTGCCGCGGGTGAAATCGGCCTGTGTGCGCTTGTATTGCAGGGCGACGAGATCGGCGATCAATTGCCGCTGGTCGATGCGCTCGCCCTTCTTCAGCGCGAAGGTCATCGCGGTGTAGGTTTCGACCGAGCCGATGCCGTAGATGCACGACACCGACGCCACGATGATGACGTCGTCGCGCTCCAGCAGCGCGCGGGTTGCCGAGTGCCGCATCCGGTCGATCTGCTCGTTGATCGAGGAATCCTTCTCGATGTAGGTGTCGGTGCGCGGGACGTAGGCTTCGGGCTGGTAGTAGTCGTAATATGAGACGAAGTATTCCACCGCGTTGTCGGGGAAGAAGTTCTTGAACTCGCCGTAGAGCTGTGCCGCCAGCGTCTTGTTCGGCGCGAGGATCAGCGCCGGGCGCTGCGTCGCCTCGATAACCTTGGCCATGGTGTAGGTTTTGCCGGAGCCGGTGACGCCGAGTAGGACTTGCGTGCGGTCGTTGCGTTGAATGCCTTCGACCAGTTCCTTGATCGCGGTCGGCTGGTCGCCCTTCGGCTCGTATTCGGATTTGATCTCGAGGCGCAAGCCGCCTTCGGATTTTTCCGGGCGCGGCGGACGATGCGGCGTCCAGACTTTCAGCGAGCCGTCATCCTTACGGAATTCCGGGCGGCCGTCGCGGATCAGGCTTTCCAGAGCCTCGGCGGTGGCCTGCACGCCGAGCGCTTCCATCTTGTTGCGCGGTGGGCGGGCGAGATCCGCCTCGTCGTCCTCGGCGGTCGGCAGGCCGAGTTGCCGCGCCAGTTCCGGATCGAGCGTCGGGATGGTGGCGCTGGTGCCGTAGTTGGCTTGTGGCGCCTCCTCGAAGCCGCTTGTGGCTTCCTTCCCACCAGAGGAGGGAGGGGCGATGGACGCATCCCGTTTCGCCGTCGCTTCGTCCTTGGCACGGGTCGAAGCACGGGCGCGGTGCGCGGCCGCTTCGCCGCCCGAGCGGCGGTCCCAGGAATTGTCCGGTGGCGGTTGCAATCCGGTACCGGAGCCCATACCGGCATCGCCGCGATTGATCGCGGGGTTCAGAAGGTCCGCCAGCGCCGGGCCGATCGGTTTCACGTCGGGACGGTGAGCCTTCGATTTGGGGGACTTGCCGGGCTTTTTCGGATTGTCTGGATTCTTCGCCATCGCCGGAATATGGGATGAGTCCGGCGGCGATAAAAGGGCAAAATTCCCAAGGAAATCGTGAAGGAAACCCGCGATGAGCGATCGCGAGAGGGACGCGGCGGAGGACGACACTTCGCGGAGCTATTGCGTGTTTGAACGCGATCGCGCGCTGCCGCGACCCATGCCGTGGAGCCCGCTGATGACCGATACGTCCGCGCAGCAAAAAGCATCGGTGAAAACCCCGATGGCGACCAAAATCGGCTTCGCGCTGTGGGGCGTCGCGTTGCTGTGGTGGTTTGCGTATTACGCCAACTGGCATGGCGCGTTCGGCCTGATGCGGCTGAAACTGATGTGCATCACCGGCGCCACTTCGGAATGCGAATTCTTTCAGCAGCAGATCTCGCGAATTTCAGCGATCCCGACCTATTATCCGGTGTTCTGGTGGGCCGGTTGCGTCGCCATGATTATCGGCCTCGTGCAGGGGCGCGCCAACACAAAGCGGACCAAACAATGATATCCGCGATGCCACAACAGCGAACGGCCGCGACGATCCTCGCGGTATGTGCGGTGCTTCTGACGCCTACCATCATTCCGTGCCCTGCGTACGCCGCCGAATTTGTCGAGCGCCCGTACGATCCGCCCGTCGGCAGCCGCTGGATCGTCGAGAGCGAGATGAGGTCGGAGGAAACCAAACCGGAGGGCGTGAAGACACTCGAGAGCAAAAGCCGCGCGGAACTGACAATTCAGGAAAGGACGGCGGAAGGCTTCCGCGTCGCGTATGTCAATCGTGGTGTGACGCTCGGCGGCACGTCGCCCTCGGTGCCGTTGCTGCGGCTGGCCTTCAGGCCGATGGAGAATATCGTCATTCGCGCCGCGACCGATCGCAGCGGCAAGCCTGTTCGCGTCGAGAATCTGGATGAGGCGCGCAGGGCCATGATGGCGATGCGCGACAACATTCTCAAACCGTTTGCCGACAAGCCGCAGGTCGCGGAGATTTTGACCCAGATCATGACCAATTTGCTCGATGTCGATGAGCAAACCGCGGCGAAACATTATCTGGATGAATTGCCGCAACTGGCCAAGACCCAGAACACCGGGATGAAGCCGGGCGAGATCCGCCGGACCTCCGACGCGATGCCCAATCCGTTCGTCGGCGGACAACTCAAGTCCAATGTAATGGTTCATCTGGTGAGCGCCGACGCCGGCACCGGCAAGGCGCAATATGTCGTCACCCGCTCATACGACGCCGAGTCGATGAAAGACTCGCTGGCCGGGATCACGCGGCGCATGATGATGGCGGCAGGCGAGAAGGTCACCGCCGAGCAGGTGGAGAAGATGCTGAAGGAGATGAACCTGACGCTGGACGAGCGCGCGGTGATCGATGTCGAGAACGGCGTGACGCGAAAGATCTCCGAGACGACGCATCATGTCGTCAGCGCCAGGGGCCACGCCCTGATCAAGCGTCAGGTGAAAACGGTGGTCGTGACGCCGGCCTCCTGAAATCACCCCGACGTTGTGTTCGCCGGTCGCAAGCGTCGCAGCGGTTCCGGCAATATACCGTCGAACCAGGCGCCGATGACCGCCTGTCGCCGGTAGTACCACAAGCCGAGCGCGATGACGCCGATACCGATCAGCGACAGCACGAACGGAAACAGCAGCGAATTCCGGAACATTCTATCGGCGAGGTCGCCGAGGTAGATCGCGATGCCGATGGTGCCGAACACCGCGAATACGCGCCGCCCGAGATAGACCGCGAGAAACAGGAAGCCGACATTCATCGCGCAATAGAGCGCCTTCTGTACGGCGGTGCCGTCGGATGCTGCGGTGATGCCGCCACAGAACGTCAGCACGCCGAACAGGTAGAGCCAGAAGGCGAAATCGCCCGAGCGCTGCCGGATGTTGACGGCGAAGGCGACGATCAGCATTCCCAGCCCGAACAGGATAGAGACTTGTCGCGCCGTCTCCCAGTTGCCGTGGCGGGAGCCGGTGATCCACGGAACGACATCCATCGACGGAAACCACAGTGCGATGCCGGCAACCAGCACGATGAACGGAAAGCGGTAGAGCCACAGCGCGACGATCGCCGCCGCGATGGCCGCAATCTCCATGAACATCCAGCTTCCCTTGATCCAGACATAGAAGTCGTGGGTCGTGCCGGGCTTGCCGAAGCTGCCCCACAAATTGAGTGCATCCTGAATGGCGTAGACGGCCAGCGGCGCCATGGCGACGGCTACGGCAATCAAGAGGCCGCCGGGAGAACGCCGGCAGCCACCGCCGCCTTCAGGTCGTCAATCGAATAGGACATGCATGGGCTCCCAGCATCCATGCCGATAGTGCGATGAGGCTGTCGTCCCACTCGGTTGAAGGTTCAGCAAGGGGATCGTGGGGCGCGATGTGGGTCGTCGCAGTCTGCCGTTGACTTCGGCGTGGCGACTCCGCCATATTCATGCATCTGCATGAATATGGCGGAGTGCAATGGAGCCTCCGCGAACGAGGCACGCACCATGATCGATCTCCACTATTGGACTACGCCGAACGGCCACAAGATCACGATCTTCCTCGAGGAGGCCGGGCTGCCTTACAAAATCTTCCCGGTGAATATCGGCAAGGGCGATCAGTTCAAGCCGGATTTTCTCGCCATCGCGCCCAACAACCGCATGCCCGCCATCGTCGATCATGCGCCGAAGGACGGTGACAAGCCGATCTCGATTTTCGAATCCGGCGCCATCCTGCTGTACCTCGCCGAGAAGACCGGTCAATTCCTGCCGGCGGACCTGCGTGGCCGCTTCGACGCGCTGCAATGGCTGTTCTGGCAGATGGGCGGCCTTGGCCCGATGGCCGGGCAAAACCATCATTTTCGCAATTACGCGCCAGAGAAGATTCCCTACGCGATCGACCGCTACGTCAACGAGACCAACCGGCTCTACGGCGTGCTGAACAAGCGGCTCGCGGATCGCAAATTTGTTGCCGGCGATTATTCCATCGCTGATATGGCCAGCTATCCGTGGGTGGTGCCTTACGCCAATCAGGGCCAGAACATCGACGACTTTCCTCACGTCAAACGCTGGCTGGAAACGATCGCGGTGCGCCCGGCGACGCAGCGTGCGTATGCCAAGGCAAAGGAGATCAATCCGAACTTCGGCCAGCCTGCGATCCGCACCGAGGAAGAACGCAAGCTGCTGTTCGGTCAGACCGCGAACGTGGTGAAAAATTGACAACCGAGGTGGCGGATCGATCCATGTCTTTCAAGCTCTATGAACTCGTCGGCACCGACGCGACGCGACCGTTCAGTCCGTTCTGCTGGCGAACGCGGATGGCGCTGGCGCACAAGGGGTTCAGCGCCGAGACCGTTCCGTGGCGCTTCACCGAGAAAACCGCCATCGCGCAGCACGGCTCGGAGAAGGTGCCGGTGCTGCTCGACAATGAGAAGGCGGTGGCCGATTCCTGGACCATCGCCAATTATCTGGAGGACACTTATCCGGATCGTCCGTCGCTGTTCGGCGGCGAGGGCGGCCGCGCCATGGCGCGGATGCTCAACTGGTGGGGCGACGTTGTTGTGGTCGGCGGCATGTTTCCGCTGATCGCCGCCGATATCGTGACGCGGCTTCCGCCGGACGATGCCGCCTATTTCCGCAAGACGCGCGAGGCGCGGCTCGGCGGCATCCGGCTGGAAGACGCGGCCGCCAATCGCGACAAGGACGTGCTGGCGTTTCGCAAGAGCCTTGATCCGATGCGCCTGACGCTGAAGACGCAGCCCTATCTCGGCGGCGCCACGCCGAATTATGCCGATTATATCGTGTTCGGCTGCTTCCAGTGGGCGCGCGTGGTCAGCGAGTTCAAGCTGCTGAAGGACGATGATCTCATCTTCGCGTGGCGCGAGCGTCTGCTGGACGCGTTCGACGGACTTGCACGCAAGTCGCCGGGATTCGAGCTTTGAGAGAGTAAGTCATGCGCTGAGCACGCGCTTGTCTCGCAGCATCGTCAACACTGCGTGGAGGTCGGGTAGCACCGCTGCGCATTTGGCGCGGGTATCGTCGTTTGGCGGCACGATGTCCGGCACCATGATCGGGATGGTGCCGGCGCCATGCGCGGCCTCGATGCCGGGGCGTGAATCCTCGACCGCGACGCAGACCCTCGGTGCGAAGCCGAGACGCTCCGCCGCTAGCAGGTAAAGGTCGGGGCTTGGCTTGCCGCGTGCGACGTCGTCGCGCGTCAGTACCATGTCGAAGCGGTCGCGAATGCCGGCGAGCGTGAGATGCTGTTCGGCCGCGCGTCGCGTCGACGACGTAAAGATGGCAGCTGGGCAATCGAATTCGCGCAGCGCCGCGATCAATTCCAGCGTGCCGGATTTCAGCGGCATGCCGTCGCGCAGCATGCCGTCGCGATGGATCTCATAAGCCGCACGCACGTCGTCGAAACGAAATCCCGCACCATAGTGGTTGTGAAGCATGATCTCGCATTCGGCCGCCGGAATGCCGATCATGGCATGCGCGATGGCCGTGCCGTCGCCATAGCCGAGGTCGGCCAGCGCGTTGCACAGGCTGGTGCGGTAGACGCGTTCGGTGTCGAGCAGCGTGCCGTCCATGTCGAGCAGCACCGCGTTGATGGTGTGGTCTTGCAGCGATGCAAGCATCGACACCGCGCGCAGGCAGTCGCGACAGAGACAATCCGCGAAGCCAGTGCCGGATGTCGGCAGCGGCAGCCGCGCGGTTTCTTCGCCGCACCAGCAGTCGGTCGACAGCGTGCAGCCGAACGCCGTGCCGCAACGCGCGCAGGCGAGGCGGCGGGGTGTTGCGTTGGCAAGCGGCAGAACCTCGGTCATGGTGTGGTTATAGCGCGCGGTGTGGCCGGATCGCGGCAGGCATGGTCATGCCGCACTGGTCAGCGTGTCGATTTCCGCCAGTTCGTCCGCGGTCAAGGCCCAATCGATCGCCTTGACGTTGGCTTCGATCTGCTCGACGCGGGTCGCGCCGGCGATCACGCTGGAGACTTGCGGCCGCGCCGCCAGCCACGAGAATGCCAGTTCGAGCATGGTGTGGCCGCGCGCCTTGGCGAAGGCATCGAGTTTCTCGACGATGTCCTCGTTGTGCGGCGTGACGTAACGATCCCGCAGCGCCGGCATTTTTGCGAACCGCGTGTCGGCAGGCGCGGCCGCGCCGCGCTGGTACTTGCCGGTCAGGAGGCCGCTCGCCAACGGGAAGAACGGCAGCAGGCCGAGATTATAGTGCTGCGCGGCGGGCAACAGGTCCTTCTCGATGCCGCGCACCAGCAGGCTGTATTCGTCCTGACACGAGACGAAGCGCACGGTCCCGGCGGCGCGTCCGACCAGTTCGGCTTCGGCGATGCGCCATGCCGGAAAGTTGGAATTACCGACGTAACGGACCTTGCCTTGCCGGACCAGGTCGTCGAGTGCGCGCAGGGTTTCCTCGATCGGCGTCAGGGGGTCGTAGTCGTGCTGCTGATAGAGATCGATGTAATCGGTTTTCAGCCGCCGCAGGCTGTCCTCTACCGCTGCCATGATATAGCGCCGCGATGCGCCTTGCTTCGCTCCGTCGTCGCTCATCGGCTTGGCGTATTTGGTTGCCAGCACGATGTCCTTGCGGCGCGCCCCGAGCACTTCTCCCAATACGGCTTCCGAGCCGCCGCGTCCGGCATAGATATCAGCGGTGTCGAACAGCGTCACGCCAAGGTCGATCGCCTTGTGAATCACCTTGCGCGAGGTTTCGAGATCGGTGCGCTGACCGAAGTTGTTGCAGCCGAGCCCGACCGCGGAGACGCGCAGGCCGGAGCCGCCAAGATTGCGAAATTGCATGGAGATGCGTTCCTGCTGGCGAGACTATCGAATGAGCCGGAATTGTGCCGTCCGGTCGCTGAAGCTGCAAGTCGCGTTGCCGCATGGTTGCCCGGCTTTTCAGACGGCTTTCTGCACCAGCCCGCGGTGCGGCGTTTCTTCAGGCATGGGCGAGGGCGCGCGCAGCACGGCGGCCGTCATGTGGCGCACGGCGGCTTCCGCGTCGCGTGTCACCTGCTTGCGGTCTGTCGCGGCGTCGAGCACGATCGTCTCGCCCCAACTCAACGTGACGTCGGTGGCGCCGGATGCCAGCACGCGGATGAAGTGCGGAATCAGATCGGCGTCGCCATACCACGCCACGCGTTCGCGCAAGGCGCGGCCGACCGGCAATCCGTCGAACCGGGTATAGGCGAGCGACAGCGGCTGCACCGCGATGGTGTCGTGCGCATTCGATGCGCCAAGCGCCTGATGCACCGATCCGACCAGCGCCGACTTGAACGGCAGGATGCGGACGCCGTCGCTCGACGTGCCTTCGGCGAACAGCACGACGGCCTCGCCTCCCAGCAGGCGGCCGGCGATCTGGGCGGTCGCTTCCGCGGTCTGTTGCCGCCGTTCGCGGTCGACGAAGACGGTGCGTTGCAGTTTCGCCAGTGTTCCAAATAGCGGCCAGCGCGCCACCTCGCTCTTGGCAACGAACACCACAGGCGTCGCTGCGGTGATGACGCAGATGTCGAGCCATGAGGCATGATTGGCCAGGATCAGCACCGGCCGCGCGACGGTCTGGTTGCCGATTTGACGGATACGGACGCCGGCGAGCGCGCAGAGCAAGCGATGGTAGAGACGGGGAATGGTTCGCTGCCAGCGCAGGCCGAAGGCAATGGTGATCAATTGAAACGGCAGCAGGACCAGCGTCAGGATCGCGAGCGCCAGGATGACCAGGGTGAAGCGGATCATGGATGGTCGTTAGCCCGCTTTCGTGCACCAGGCAATGGACGAAAAATTGCCGGAAACATCACTGCTCACCGCCGCGCGAAGACGCAAAAAGGCGGCCCCGGTCAGTGGGCACTGACGGGACCGCGGGCGCAATTGATCCGGATGGGGGATCGTGATCAAGCGCGCAAAATGCCTATCGGGCGGTTGTTGCAACCTGATGACGGCGGGAAGGGCGGTTGAGCCGGTTTATTCGGCGGCGCGCAGATGGGTCGGCGCGAATACGTCGCCGCCGCCCCGTAGCGAGCGGTAGTAATCCGCCATGGCGGGGTCGTCGGTGCGGCGGATCATGTCGGTGATCGGGGTATAGCTGAGCATCCGTCCGCCGTCGGGCAATGCCGTGCAGCGGAAGCGCATGACCTGACCGTCGGTCAGTTTGATGTTGATGGGCGTGGAATCGCCGGCGCGCATTTTCTCGGTTCGCTCGGCGATGAAATGCGTGAGTTCATCCTTCGGCAGTTCATAGCAGCCGGCATCGCGACCATGATACATCAACGCGATGAACGGCGGCTTGCTGTCGGCCTTGGCGTCGGGCAGGGCGAAGTATTTGCGGAACGCGCGGTTGATGAACTCGGCGCGCGTGTCCGCATCCAGCAGCACCACGCCGATGTCGATCTCGTCGAGCGCCGCGGCAAGGCGCGTCGCGGTTGCATGGCGTTCGCGCTCCCATGCGATGGCGTTGAGCATCTTCTCGCGGAGCAGGCCGGTGAGTACGGCGGTGCCGGCGGCGGTGACCGCAAGCAGGCCGAGGCGCAGCAACTCCGGTGCGTCGAACTCCGTGCCGAGACCATGATGCCGTATGAAGACCGCATTCGCCGCCACTGCGATCACGGCGCTGATCATGCCGGAACCGACGCCGGCGAGGGCCGCTGCGACGGCCACGATGCAGACCTGCAGCGGCGCCGGATTGGGGACGCTTCCAGAGGCGTGATCGGCGGCAATCACGACGAGCGACACCGCGGTGATCAGGATAGGACCGGAAACTGCGCGCCAGTCAGTTCGCATGGGCGGAACCCTTGTTTACTCTCAGTTTAAGCGCAACTACGTGTGACTTGTGCACAACCTCGTGGCGCCTTTTCCTGGTAGCATCAACGAACGGTAAATCTCCGCCCACACAGGTTCCGCAAATTCGATTTGAATGCGACGGCTGGAAGGTCGGATGGATCAATCGGCCGTCGGGCGCGCGGCTTCGGCCGCAACCGGCTTACAATGAGACTCGGGGCAATCCGCAGTCGGTGTGTGGATCGGCGTAACGACGCCGACCGGTGCCTGAAACTCCGGCCGGACGCTGCCGCGCGTCGCCGTGGCAATCAGCAAGGTGGCTGCGAGCGCAGTGGCGGCCGTCAGCGAGCCCGTCACCCAGAGGATAGGCCTTTTCATGCGTGGCAGCCTTTTCGGCGTGGCGATGGTCTGGTTGAGGAAAACCGCGGGACGCGGGATCAGCCTTGCCTTGTCAGGCCGGCAACGGCAGGTGCGTATTGATGGTCAGCAGCGTGAAAGTCATCATCAGGCATAGCGAGAGCGCAATCGCCAGCGACGCGGCGACCGCGTGAGTCAACCCTGAAGACGCAACGGGGGCCGACCTCTCGGCGAAGCCTGACCCCGGACCGCGCGACCGCGACATGGTCGTGATTCCTTCATTTTGCGGGCGAATCACCCGCAAGGCGGAATTTGCTGATTGGGCACGGCAAGATTTTGGCGGCATCACGCCAATCCGGGCGAAATCACGGCAATATCGTGAGCTTTGCCCGCTGTTCAGTAGATCAGGCCTCGATTTTCCGGTCCGCGGCGTCCGGCCGCCAGTCCATCGAAACGAAACCTGGATTGCCCTCGACGCGCGCCAGCCAATCGCGAATGGCGGGAAAGGTGACGAGATCGAAGTCGCAGCGGTCGGCAACGTGGGTATAGGCATAGAGCGCGATGTCGGCGACGGTGAATTGTCCGGCGGCGAAGTAATCATGCGCCTTGAGGTGGTTTTCCATCACCTGCAGCGCGGCATAGCCGCGTTCCATCCAGTCTTCCAGGGCATGGGTCTGGAGATCGCGGCCACCGCGGACCAGCGCCAGCCAGAAGTAGGCGGCGCCGATATTCGGCTCCAGCGCGTGCTGTTCGAAGAACATCCATTGCAGTGCTTCGGCGCGGCCAAGACGGGTTTCCGGCCGGATCAGAGTATCGTTGGCGAGATACCAGAGAATGGCATTGGACTCGGCGATGTAGCGGCCGTCCTCCACTTCGAGCAGCGGCACCTGGCCGCTCGGATTCTTGGCGAGGAAATCCGGCGTGCGGCTTTCGCCCCTCAGAATGTCGATCTCGACGGCGCGATAGGGAATGTTGAGCACTGCCAGCGCCAGCCGGACCTTGTAGCTGTTGCCGGAGCGCTGCATGGAATAGAGCTTGTACATTCGCGTCATTAAATCCCGTGGCCGCGCGGCAAGATAAGCTGGCTGCATAAGCTGGCTGCGCGACCTAACAATGTGGTTGGCGCCGATGTGTCGCAAGTCTCGCAACTTTGGAGCATCTCCAGTCGGCGAACAAGCGCTGGACTAAAAATAGCCGGAAACCGCCGCTGCGCCACGATTTCGTGGCAGATCATGCCAATGGCGCGATCATCAGCGGATCACGTTGCCTTGAGCGGCTGTCGCGTATCCGGTTGCGGCAACGCCTCGCCGGCATAGTCCCGCGCCGTGACCGCGTCCGGGATGATCGACGGGGCGGTTGTCTTCGCGAGATTCGCTTCGGTGTGATGCACTCCTTTTTTTTCGATCAGCCTCGCGCTGGCGATCCAGCCCACGACCGGAATTATCAGTCCGGCAATGATGTCGACGAGATAGTGGCTACCATTGATCGGAGTGGCGATCAGCATTGCGATGTTGAGGGCGACGGCAAGCCATCGAATTGGGTGGGTACGCCACACCGCAAAGGTGAACAGGACGGCAAATCCGGCATGTAGGCTGGGAAACGTAATAATTCCCTCGGAATTGAGGCCATCGAAAACCATGTGAGTGCTGTCGCGTAAGCCTAGGAATACCGGCCAACTGGTCGATGAGACTGGAATGAGCCCTTGGGTCATCGTACTATCGACGCCGTAGAACAGCCAGGGACCGGTGGCGGGGACCACCGCCGACATCATTACTGTGGCCAGGCTCGTCGCGATGAAGGCGGCAATAAAGACGCGGAGGCGGATCAACTGATTACTGAAGCCCAGCACCAACATCACGGCAATGGTTTGAAATACGAAGCTGGAGTACGCATAGTGCAGTACCCGATCGAGTAGCGGGTGCTCCGCGACGAACTTCGTCAGCCCGATCCAGTCGAATCCAAGACTTTCGTCCCACCGTGCCAGCATAGCATCCTGCAACGGAAACCCCGCAGTTGCCGCGATGTAGGATAGCGGTGCGGCAACGGCAGTGAAGCCTATCAGTTGCGCGGTGCCGGTCAGGGCTGATGCCAGCTTCGGGTCCGGCCGGAACCGCGAATAGAAGCCGGCGATGGCCACCATCAATATGCAAGCCGCTGCCACCCGGAGATAGGACGGTAGATCGATATGGAACGGCCCGACGGTCCCCGCGGCGCCGACGATCAGCGCGACTGCGGCGATGACCGCCCAGATCAGGTAATCCGCATGACGCAGGCGGGCAGTTTCGTCGGGCATGGCCATCGTTCGTTCGGCAAGATTGTCCTCTCGCCTGATAGCAGCCGCGGCTTTGCGGGACGTTAATGGCAGGCGTGCGGCTGTGCAGGGCTTTTCGAGGTTTTTCGCTTGCCGCTGCAGTGCAGCAGCCTTAGATACGGTGGCTGCGATTTTGCGCCCTTTTCGAGGAGATTGAGATGTCGTTCCTGTCCGCCGCGCTAGACCGTGTGAAGCCGTCCGCGACCATCGCGGTCACGGATAAAGCACGGCAGCTCAAAGCCGCGGGCCGCAACGTCATCGGTCTCGGCGCCGGCGAGCCGGATTTCGATACCCCGGCCAACATCAAGCTGGCGGCGGTCCATGCCATCGAGGCGGGCAAGACCAAGTACACGGCGGTCGACGGCATTCCCGAGCTGAAGGAGGCGATCATCGCCAAGTTCCAGCGCGAGAACGGCCTGACCTATACGCCGAACCAGATCACGGTCGGCACCGGTGGCAAGCAGGTGCTCTACAACGCGCTGATGGCCACCATCAATCCGGGCGACGAGGTGATCATCCCGGCGCCGTACTGGGTCAGTTATCCGGAAATGGTGGCGCTGGCGGGCGGCGAGTCGGTGCCGGTGGTCTGCACGGCGGAGTTTGGTTTCAAGCTCCAGCCGGATGCGCTGGAACGCGCCATCACGCCGAAGACCAAGTGGATCATTCTGAACTCGCCGTCGAACCCGACCGGCTCGGCCTATACCCGCGCCGAGCTCAAGGCGCTGACCGACGTGCTGCTGAAGCATCCCCAGGTCTGGGTGATGACCGACGACATGTACGAACACCTTGTCTATGACGACTTCGAGTTCGCCACCCCGGCGCAGGTCGAGCCGAAACTGTTCGACCGTACCCTGACGGTGAACGGCGTCTCGAAAGCCTATTGCATGACCGGCTGGCGCATCGGCTACGCTGGCGGTCCGGCGTCGCTGATCAAGGCGATGGCGACCATCCAGTCGCAATCGACCTCGAACCCGTCGTCGGTGTCGCAATGGGCAGCGGTGGAAGCCTTGAACGGTCCGCAGGATTTCATCGCGGCCAACAACAAGGTGTTCAAGGAGCGCCGCGACTTGGTGGTGGCGATGCTCAACCAGGCGACGGGCATCGATTGTCCGCGTCCGGAGGGCGCGTTCTATGTCTACCCGTCCTGCGCCGGCACCATCGGCAAGACCGCCCCGTCAGGCAAGAAAATCGAGAACGACCAGGATTTCGTCACCGAACTGCTGGAGGCCGAAGGTGTCGCCGTAGTGCAGGGCTCGGCCTTTGGTCTCGGTCCGGCGTTCCGGATTTCCTATGCCACCAAGACGTCGGATCTTGAGGACGCCTGCAAACGCATCCAGCGTTTCTGTGGGAACTTGCGGTAAGGACAATCGTTGGTAGAGAGACCGGGCGATCATATCGTCGTGATCGTCCGGCTTGCCGCAATTTTTTCCGATTTTCTCGCGGAACTGCCATGTTTTGGACACGGCTGGTCCGTCCTGTGCGCCGGCATTCAAGCGTGGCCGTCGAGACCACAAAGTGGAGATCAAATTCAGATGCATACGATTAAGATGTTGGGCATTGGCGCTGCCGCGCTGGTTGCTTCCATTGCAACGGCAAACGCGCAGCAGGGCCAGCTTCAGGTTGGCGTGCTCGCTTGCGAGGGGGGCCAGAATGTCGGCTACGTGGTCGGTTCGAGCACCGACCTGACCTGCACATTCGAGAGCACCGGTCGCCGTCCGGAGCCCTATATCGCCACCGTCAAGCGTTTTGGCGTCGACCTCGGCTTCACCCAGCAGACCGGCCTTGCCTGGGCTGTCTACGCTCCGACCAACCGGATCGGTCGCGGCGATCTCGCCGGTCACTTCGGCGGGGTCGGCGCCAATGCGTCGGTCGGGGTCGGCCTCGGCGGCAACCTGCTGGTCGGCGGTTCGAATAACGCGTTCTCGCTGCAGCCGCTCAGCCTGCAGGGCCAGACTGGCTTCAATGCCACTGCCGGCGTGATCGACGTCGAACTGCGTCCGGCCGCCGTGCAGCCGCACCGCAAGGCGCGTAAGCATCGCAAGCATCACCGTCATCATCGTCACCACCGCTAAGCGGCGTGGACGTGACATCGAAAGGCCCGCGCAAGCGGGCCTTTTTTGTATCCGGCCGCACGCATGGCGGCGTGCGATCTGGCGATATGCCAGCCGCCATGCCATAGTTCCGTCAACACGAATCCGTTCCGGTCTGCTGACCCCCTCCACGCACATCACGATGTGCTCGATGCAAAGCGCGATCGCATCGAACAGAAGCGGAGATATGTTATGCGCCTTCGTCCGATCCTTCTGGGTGTGGCCGCTGCCACACTGATTTCCGTTGTCGCTCACGCCCAACAATCGCAGCGGGTGCAGATCGGCGTACTGGAATGCCGGGGCGGCGCCAGCGTCGGCTTTATCGTCGGATCGGTGACCAATCTCGGCTGTCTGTTGCACGCGGAAGGCAAGCCGGATCAACCTTATGTGGCGACCATCCGCAAGGTCGGCATCGATCTCGGCATCACCGAGCAATCGACGCTGACGTGGGCGGTGTTTGCGCCGGTGGAGCGCGCCGGCATCGGCGATCTGTCGGGCAACTACGCCGGCGCGCAGGGCAGCGCCAATATCGGGGTTGGCCTCGGCGCCAACGTCCTGATCGGCGGCTCGGCCAATTCGGTGGCGCTGCAACCGCTCAGTGTGCAGGGCTCGACGGGTATCAGCGTGGCTGTGGGATTGGCCGGATTGGAATTGCGGCCGGGCCGCTAAACTGGCTGCAACCAAGTTCCCGCTTGCCAACCGCCGGGACCCCTGAGAGCATTCCCCTGCCGACCCAATCACGGGCCGAGCCTAGTGGAGTGAATTTGACATTCGCGACACACATGGCCGCGCGTTCCGGATGCGAATGTCAAATTCAGAGCTCTCCTAGCAATTCGTATTTGCCAGTGGTCCTTCGACTCTAACATTCGCTTGGATGCCTGCTGAAGCGGGATGCGAATGTTGGAATCGGACCGCTGGATCAGGAGGCGGCGGCAATGGGACAGGACGTCAGAAGTCCCTCAGGTCATCCAGGACCGGGCTCACGATGCATCGCGCTCGTGGGCCCCTTTCAAAGTGGAAAAACCACCCTTCTCGAAGCCATCCTCGCGCGCACCGGCGCGATCCCGCGTGCCGGCAGCGTCGAGGCAGGTACGTCGGTCGGTGACGCGGGCGCGGAAGCGCGTGCGCACAAGATGGGCGTCAACCTCAACGCCGCGACCACCACCTTTATGGGCGATACCTATACGTTTCTCGATTGTCCGGGCTCGATCGAATTCGCGCACGACATGCGCGCGGCCCTGCCGATCGTCGATGCCGCGGTCGTGGTGTGCGAAGCCGATGAGCGCAAGCTGCCGCAGTTGCAGGTAATCCTGCGCGAACTGGAAGATCTGCGCATTCCGCGCTTCCTGTTTCTCAACAAGATCGACAAGGCCAGCAAGCGCATCCGCGAAGCGCTGGCCGCATTGCAGCCGGCGTCGCGCGTGCCGCTGGTATTGCGGCAAATTCCGATCTGGAACGGCGACCTCGTCGCCGGATTCGTCGATCTCGCGCTGGAGCGCGCGTTCGTCTATCGCGAGCATATGGCGTCCGAGGTCGTCACGCTCGACGGCGGCAATCTCGATCGCGAAAAAGATGCGCGCTTCACCATGCTGGAATATCTCGCCGATCATGATGATGCGCTGATGGAGCAATTGCTCGACGACATTCCGCCGCCGCGCGACGCAATCTTCGACGATCTCGCGCGCGAACTGCGCGAAGGGCAGATTTGTCCGGTGCTGCTCGGCTCCGCCGCGCGGCAGAACGGCGTTGGCCGCCTGCTCAAGGCGCTGCGTCATGAAGCGCCTCACATCGGTGACACGGCGGCGCGGCTTGCCGCAACGGAAGAGGGCGCCGCTCTCGCCTACGCGATCAAGACCACGCATTTGCAGCATGGCGGTAAGCTGTCGCTGGCGCGCGTGTTGCGTGGCCAATTCGACGACGGCGCGGTGGTGCAATCCTCCGGCGGCGGTGCCGGACGTGTCTCGGGTATCCTTTCGGTCGGTGGCGCAAGTGACAGCAAGCGCGCGTCGGCCGAGGCAGGCGATGTGGTCGCGCTCGGCAAACTCGATACCGTCAGGACAGGCGACACCTTGACGACGGCGAAGACCGCGCCGGCACCGCTGGCGCAGATGAGTGCGGCGTCTCCGGTGCTGGCGATCGCCCTGGCGGCGAATGACCGCAAGGACGACGTCAAGCTCGGGCAGGCGTTGCAGCGTCTCACCGAGGAAGATCCTTCGCTCACCGTCCAGCACAATCCGGCAAACCACGAAATGGTGTTGTGGGGGCAGGGCGAGATGCATTTGCGCGTCGCGCTCGAGCGATTGCAGGAGCGTTACGGCGTCAATGCCGGATCGCATCCTCCTGGCGTCGGCTATCAGGAGACGATCCGCAAATCGGCCACCCAGCGCGGCCGTCACAAGAAGCAGTCCGGCGGCCATGGCCAGTACGGCGACGTCGTTCTCGACATCAAGCCGCTGCCGCGCGGCGACGGTTTCCGCTTCGAGGAAACCGTGGTCGGCGGCGCGGTGCCGAAGAACTACATCGGTGCGGTGGAGGAAGGCGCGAAGGATGCGCTCGCGCGCGGGCCGCTCGGCTTTCCGGTGATCGACCTGCAAGTGACGTTGACCGACGGCTCGTATCACAGCGTCGATTCCTCCGATCAGGCGTTTCGCACCGCTGCGCGGATGGGCGTTGCCGAGGCACTGTCGCAATGCGCGCCGGTGCTGCTGGAGCCGATCCATCTGGTCGAGATCGTTTGTCCGAGCGACGCGACAGCGAAGGTCAACGCCATTCTGTCCGGCCGGCGCGGTCAGATCCTCGGCTTCGACACCCGCGAGGGCTGGGACGGCTGGGATTGCGTGCGCGCGTCGATGCCGGAAGCCGAGATCGGCGATCTCATCGTCGAACTCCGTTCGGCGACGGCGGGGGCGGGCAGTTTCACCCGCAGTTTCGATCATATGGCGGAGGTGATCGGCCGCGCGGCGGATCAGATCGTCGCGGCCCATCGCGCGGCGGCGTAGATCGTCACAAGCAACGGCCGGATATGGTCCGACCGTTGCTCCTAATGCTTTGGCACGCCGGCAACGGCAAGGCCATTGCACAACCGCTCCATGAACGAGGCGCGGAACGGCCACGCTTTGCGCGCGACCGCGACGGTGAGGTCGCCGTCCTTGCGCAGCAGGCGTCGCGCATGACGCCGTGCCTCATCGCGCGCGCCGGCGTGCGCGGCCGCCGCAACCAGCACCCGTTCGGCCCAGAAGGATTCCGGCACCGCTTCCGTGCCGTCCCGGATCCAGTGCACCGCACGTTCGTACCGGCCGGCATTGAAGTGCGCGCAGCCGATGCCGATGGAGATGAGATGGCGCAGCGGTTCGAACGGCATCAGCCGCAAGGTGATCTGCAACTCGCGCAACGCGCCGTCGTCATCGCCGGCATAGGCTGACAGCCAGCCGCGCCGTACCCACGCCCACGGCGACCATGGATCGAGCGCCAGTGCGCGCTCGATCAGCCGGTCGGCTTCGGGTAGACGACGCGCCAGCGTCTGCGCGCCGCTGCACAGGCTCAGGGCAATGGCGTCGTTGGATGCGAGCCGCGCCGCTTCGTCCGCCAGCGTCAGCGCGCGGATGCGGTCGCTACCCGACGCGCCATTGAAATTGTGAGCTGCGCGCTGGCTCCAGCACCACGCCGCGATCGCTTTCGGCAGCGCGTAGTGCGGCGCGCGTTCGAGCGCCTGCTCGGCGTCGGCCAGCGCCGCGTTGCACGATCTCGGACCGACCGCAAAGGCGGAAGCGACCGCGCGCCAGGTCAGGCGCAACGCCTCGTCGTCGATATCAGCAGTGTCGCGATGCGTTCGCGCGCCGCGCAGCGTCTGCGAGGGAAGTTCGCCGAACTGGCTGCGATAGCGCGCGGCGAAGCGGCCGAACTGAGTGAAGCCGTTGGCCAGCGCGATATCGGTGATGCTCGTTTCATCATCATTGTCGGCGGCCGCAAGTTGCTGGCGGGCGCGCGCCAGCCGCGTCCGTCGAACCCAGCCGAGCGGCGTCGTGCCGAGGTGCTCCTTGAAATGAAGTTGCAGCGTACGCGGCCGCACGCCCGCGACAGCGGCCAGCGTTTCGAGCTGGATCGGTTCGTCGAGCCGCGTGCTCAACCAGTCGAGCGCCTGCACGATGCTGGCGGGCAACGGCTCGCTGCGGCCTGCCGCATTGTCGCCCTCGGTCATGGGATCACTCCCGCATTGGCCCCCGAGGTGGACCGGCGGGTGCGCGCTGATCCGCATCACACCGGACTTCGATGCGCATTCTGCATCAACTTGCGCAAGCTGCATAGCAGTGGAGCGCGGACGGACCCAGAATCCGGCACAGCCCGAGACGAACTCGGCCGTTCACAACCCAGCGAGGAAATGCGTCATGTCCGTTCTTGAAACGATTGCCCCGGCCAAACCGGATCTCGCCGCGATCAAGCAGAAGCAGCATGGCGCGTGGGCGTCCGGCGACTATGCGATCATCGGCGCGACCCTTCAGATCGTCGGCGAGAATTTGTGCGAGGCGCTCGACCTGCACGCCGGGCAGCGCGTGCTGGATGTTGCCGCCGGCAACGGCAATGTCACGCTGGCCGCGGCGCGGCGCTGGTGCGAGGTCACCTCGACCGATTACGTGCCGGTCTGGTTGGAACGCGGCCGGGCGCGCGCCGCGGCCGAGGGCTGGAGCATCGATTTTCAGGAGGCCGACGCCGAGGCGCTGCCGTTCGCGGACGGAAGCTTCGATGTCGTGACGTCGAGCTTCGGTGTGATGTTCACGCCGGATCAGGAACGCGCGGCGGCGCAAATGCTGCGAGTGTGCATGTCCGGCGGCAAGATCGGCCTCGCCAACTGGACGCCGGATGGTTTCATCGGCCAGGTCTTCAAGACGCTGGGAAAATACCTGCCGCCGCCTGCGGGCACGAAATCGCCCGCGCGATGGGGAACACGGGAGGGGTTGGCCGATCTGTTCGGCGCAGGCGTAGCCTCGATCAATGCGGAGAGCAGGGACTTCATCTTCCGCTATCGGTCGGCGGCGCACTTCGTCGATGTGTTCAAGGCTTACTACGGACCAATCCACAAGGCGGTCGCGGCGCTCGGTGACGACAAGGGGCGGTTGTTCCTGACAGACCTCGCGGCGTTGCTTGAACGTCACAACACCGCCCGCGACGGCACCATTGTGGTGCCGGGAGAGTATCTCGAGGTCGTCATTGTGAAATCGTAATATCGGAGGTCATGCACGACGGACTAAAGTGCATCGCGTTCATTAACTCGAAGAGGCCCGATCCCGGATCGGGCCTTTTTCACTTCGGTCTGTTCGCTCTCGTTCCAATGCCGTAGACCGTAGGAGAATGGATCGTTCAGTGCATCCGAAATGATGTATTTTACATCATTGTCATTGTATTATACATCAATTATAACTCTTTAACATGGAATTCTGGCATTGATCACCTCATTCCAGATGCGGGCGGCGCGGGCGCTGCTCGGCATAGATCAGAAGACGCTGGCGGAACTCGCAGGGGTTTCGCTGCCGACGATCCAGCGCATGGCAGCAAGCGACGGCAACGTGCGCGGCGTCGTCGAGTCTCTGACCACAGTGGTCGATGCGTTGAATCGCGCGGGCGTGGACCTCATCGGTGAACATGTGCGGAGCGATGACGGCGGGCGCGGGGTGCGCCTGAAGCAACCCGGACCGCCGCCGCGCGTCTGACCATCGACCCGCCGACTGTCTGCAGCGCTTTGCGTGAGGCAAGGCCGGGAGTATCGGATGGTCGGGACGAGTAACGGGGCGTCGCCGCGCGGCGCCAGCTTCGCGGAATTGTTCACGCCGAAATTGATCACGGTGCTGCGCGAAGGCTACGGCCTGAAGGATTTTCGCGCCGACGTTGTTGCCGGTCTCACCGTCGCCATCGTTGCCTTGCCGTTGTCGATGGCGATCGCGATCGCGTCGGGGGTGACGCCGGATCGCGGGCTTTACACCGCCATTATCGGTGGCTTTGTCGTGTCGCTGCTGGGCGGCAGCCGCTTTCAGGTCGGCGGTCCGGCAGGCGCGTTCATCGTTCTCGTTGCGTTGACGGTGGAGCGCCACGGCGTCGACGGCGTCATCCTCGCCACCATGATGGCGGGCGTTTTTCTCGTCGCTGCCGGTCTTCTGCGCATCGGCACCTACGTCAAATTTATCCCCTATCCGGTGACGGTCGGATTCACGGCGGGCATCGCCGTCATCATCTTCGCCAGCCAGTTGCACGATCTGTTCGGTCTCAAGCTGTCCGGCCATGAGCCGAGCGAACTGCTGCCCAAGCTCGTTGTGCTTTGGCATGCCGCCGGAACAATCAACCTGTGGGCCATCGCGCTGGCGGTGCTTGCCATCGCGGTGATGGTCGGCATGCGCAAGCTGCGGCCGACCTGGCCCAGCATCCTGATCGGCGTCGTGGTGGCGACGCTGGTGGCATGGGCGCTGGCGCTGCCGGTGGAAACCATCGGCTCGCGTTTCGGCGGCATTCCCGAAACGCTGCCGGCGCCGGCGTTGCCGACTTTCTCGCTTGCGAAGATGCAGGCGGTGCTGCCGGACGCGATTGCTTTCGCGCTGCTCGCGGCAATCGAGTCGCTGCTGTCGGCGGTGGTTGCCGACGGCATGACCGGGCGTCGTCATCGCTCCAATTGCGAACTGGTGGCGCAGGGCGTCGCCAATATCGCGTCGCCCTTGTTCGGCGGCATCTGCGTGACCGGCCTGATCGCGCGCACCGCAACCAACGTGCGCGCCGGCGCGCGCGGACCGGTCGCCGGCATCATGCATTCGGCGTTCCTGCTGCTATTCATGCTGATCGCCGCGCCGCTGGCGAGCTACATCCCGCTGTCGGCGCTGGCCGCGGTGCTGGTGATCGTCGCATGGGGCATGGCTGAGAAGCAGGAATTCTGGACCTTGCTGCGTTCGTCGTGGGGCGACGCCACGGTGTTGATGGCGACGTTCCTGCTCACCGTGTTTCGCGATCTCACCGAGGGCATTCTGGTCGGCTTCGCGCTTGGCGCGGTGTTGTTCATCAACCGCATGGCGGAGGCTACCGGCGTCGAGGCGGGTGTGCCGCTCGCGGTGGATGACAAGGCCGACGATGCCAATGGCGAACGGATGCCTT
This sequence comes from Xanthobacteraceae bacterium, assembly GCA_049647485.1. Classification (GTDB taxonomy): domain Bacteria; phylum Pseudomonadota; class Alphaproteobacteria; order Rhizobiales; family Xanthobacteraceae; genus 62-47. The sequence goes on along the minus strand of JBARXT010000228.1, from coordinate 7,845 downwards.
ATGACGCGGCGCTCGCGACCGATCCGGATGTGGTGGTGTATCGCATCACCGGCGCGTTCTTCTTCGGCGCGGCTTCGACGGTAGGGTCGGTGCTCGATAACATCGCCGGCCGCCACAAGGCGTTCGTGATCGATCTTTCCGCCGTTCCGCTGATGGATTCGACCGCCGCCAACGCTCTCCATGGCGTCGCCGTGAAGGCACAACGGCAAGACATGCGGCTGTACATCACCGGCGCGTCGCGCAGCGTGCGCCGTGCGCTGCTGACCCACGGCGTGCGGCCGCCGCTGGCGAAATATCGCGAGACCATCGCGCGGGCGATGGCCGATATCGCGCAGCAGCGGGAGAAAGGCGTGGTCGTGCCGATGAAACGGCTGGCGACCTAACTCGACCTCAGTTCCCTCTCGCTGCCGGATCGTTCCCGCTGCATTGACAAGCGCGCCCCTTCGCGTGAAGGGAACGGCGACGCTGCCGTGATGGAGAAAAGCGATGTCCGCGCCCGAGAAAGCTCCCGCCGCCTGCCTGATCGGCTGGCCGGCTGCGCATTCGCGCTCGCCGATCATCCATCACCATTGGCTGCACCGCTTCGGCATCGCAGGCGGCTACAGTATCGAGGCGGTGCCGCCGGAAGGTTTCGCCGAATTCGTGCAGAACCTCTCGCATCATGGCTTCACCGGCGCCAACGTCACCATTCCGCACAAGGAGCGGGCGCTGTTGCTCACCGAGCCGGACGAGCGCGCCCGCGCCGTCGGCGCCGCGAACACCTTGTGGTACGACGGCGAGACGCTGCGCTCCACCAACACCGACATCGAGGGCTTCATCGGCAATCTCGACGCAGCCGCGCCGGGCTGGGATGCCATCGACGAAGCCGTGGTACTCGGTGCCGGAGGTTCGTCGCGCGCGGTGGTGTTCGGATTGCTGGAGCGCGGCATCAAACGCGTGCATCTCGTCAATCGCACGGCGGGGCGGGCGCAGGCGCTGGCCGATCAGTTCGGCGCGCGTGTTTCTCCCCGCGGATGGGATGCACTTGGCGAGGTGCTGTCGGGCGCAGGGCTGCTGGTCAATACCACTTCGCTCGGCATGAAAGGACAACCGGCGCTGGAAATCGACGTCGGATTGTTGCCGGCGCAGGCAACGGTCGCCGATCTGGTCTATGTGCCGCTGGATACGCCGATGTTGATGGCAGCACGCGGACGGGGACTGCGCACCGCCGATGGCCTCGGCATGCTGCTGCATCAGGCGGTGCGCGGATTTGAACTGTGGTTCGGCCGCAGGCCGGAAGTCACGTCCAAACTGCGGTCGCTGGTCGAAGCAGATTTGACCGCGTCGCGATAACGTTTTCCAGCGAAGCGGATATCGGTTCGCGTAAAGAAAACGCATCGCAACAAAAAACTCGAGCTCGCTCCAATTTTATCGGAACAAAAATGGCGCTAGTCGCAGACCTCCACGCGGCGGAGGCGCCAGCCGTAAGGCGTCATGACGCGTTGCCGGGTCAGGTAGCAGCCACCATAGCCGCCGTAGGGATAGGCGGCGTAGCCGTACCCTCCATAGGGATACCCGTAGCCATAGCCGTACGGATAACCGCTGTAGATTCCGGCGAGGCCAAGGCCCAGTCCGACGCCAAGCGCGCCCGCGCCCCAGCCGCGATGCCATCCACCGCCGCGCCAGCCGCCGTGGAAGCCTCCACCATGAAAACCTCCGCCGCCATGGAAACCGCCGCCGTGAAAGCCGCCGCCATGACCGCCGAAGCCGCCACGGGCGGAAGCCGTGGTCGGCGCGGCGATCGCTAGCGCCATGGCAGCACATAGCGCAACAACTGAATAACGTCGCATCGTCGTCTCCTGTTCTGATTGCCGATCAGACGACGCTTACTGTGACATTTTGTTCGCCTCGCGCCGCACACAAGTACGTGCGCCGCTGTGCCGTGAGCGAATGGCTGCTCAGCCCGCCAGGATATGCTCGTCGATTTCGGCGACGGTGTTTACGCCGCACAGGCCCATCGTCACCAGCATTTCGTTGCGGATGATGTCGATGGCCTTGGCGACCCCGGCTTCGCCATAGGCGCCGAGGCCGTGCGCATAGGCGCGGCCGATCATGCAGGACTTGGCGCCGAGCGCCAGCGCGCGCATCACGTCCTGCCCCGAGCGGATGCCCCCGTCGAACATGATCTCGATCTGGTCGCCGACCGCGGCGACGATCTCCGGCAGCACCTCGATGGAGGACTGCGCGCCGTCGAGCTGGCGGCCGCCGTGGTTCGACACGACCAGAGCCTGCGCGCCGGTCTTCACCGCCTCGCGGGCGTCCTCGATGTCGAGGATGCCCTTGATGATCAGCTTGCCTGGCCAGATCGAACGGATCCAGTCGAGATCCTTCCAGTTCAGCGTGGTGTCGAACTGGCCGGCCGTCCACTGGCCCAACTGGGTGACGTTCTCCATGCCCTTGATGTGGCCAGCGAGGTTGCCGAAGGTCCGGCGCTTGCCGCGCAGCACGCCCGCGACCCATTGCGGCTTGGTGGCGAAGTCGAACAGTTTCGACAGGCTCCATTCCGGCGGCACGGTCATGCCGTTCTTGATGTCCTGATGACGCTGGCCGATCACCTGGAGATCGACGGTCAGCACCAGCGCGCTGCACTTCGCGGCGATGGCGCGTTCGATCAGCGCCTTGATGAAGCCGCGGTCCTTCATGACGTAAAGCTGGAACCAGAACGGCTTGTCGACATTCGCCGCCACGTCCTCGATCGAGCAGATCGACATGGTGGACAGGGTATAGGGGATGCCGGCGGCCTGCGCGGCGCGGCAGGCGTGGATTTCGCCGTCGCCATGCTGCATGCCCGTCAGGCCCACGGGGGCGAGGATCAGCGGCAGCGCGGCCGGTTCGCCAAGAATGGTGGTCGAGGTATCGCGCTTGGAGACGTCGACCAGGATGCGCTGGCGGAATTTGATGGCTTCGAGATCGGCGCGATTGGCGCGCAGCGTATCCTCGGTATAGGAGCCGCGATCGCAATAGTCGAAGAAGGCCTTGGGCACCCGACGTTTGTGGATTTGGCGCAGATCTTCGATGCAGGTGACGTGTTTGATGGACATCCTCGGCCCTTTGCTTCTTTCAGCCTTCAGGGTGCTCTAGCATGTCCCCGCGCCCGGCAAAATTGTCTTTGCGATGTGAGGACAGGCGAATCGGACCCTTTGCCGGCCCCTCGGAACAGCCGGCGTTCCTCCACGTTGATCCCGGTACCGATGGGGATCGACATGGCAGACACGCAGGCGCGCGAGCGCTCCGACTCTCGACCTGATCCCAAGGACCTCACGCGAAAAGAGAAACTCGATGACGCGCTGAACGAGGGTCTGGAGGAATCATTTCCGGGTTCCGATCCGGTCAGTGTGACGCAACCGGCACCCTCCAAACCCGACAAGCATATCAAGCGTAAAGGATAGCCAGCGACGGGATTTTGGAATATATATGCATATCAGATGGTTATGCGTCGGATCCGGATTCCGTCGGCGGTAATGATTCATCATATTTTTTGAAGCGGCCGACGCAGTAAAGGCATTATAAACCGGCACGGCTATGGTCACGGTCCTCGATCGCGATCTTGGGCCGCGACGATGTTCTGGTGTTGTGGCTCCCTGCCGGCCAGATCGTATTGCTGGGGGATTTTATGAGCCGGAAATATTTTGGGACCGATGGCATCCGCGGTCGCGCCAATGGGGTGATCACCCCTGAACTGGCGATGAAGGTGGGCCAAGCGGCGGGTCTTGCCTTTCAGCGCGGCGACTATCGCCATCGCGTGGTGATCGGCAAGGACACCCGGCTCTCCGGCTACATGATCGAGAACGCGATGGTCGCCGGCTTCACGTCGGTCGGCATGGACGTGCTGCTGGTCGGCCCGCTGCCGACGCCGGCGGTCGCGATGCTGACCAAGTCGATGCGCGCCGATCTCGGCGTGATGATTTCCGCCTCGCACAATCTTTACGAGGATAACGGCATCAAGCTGTTCGGCCCCGCCGGCTTCAAGCTGTCGGACGAGGTCGAGAAGCAGATCGAGGGATTGCTTGACGAGAATCTCGACAAGCGTTTGGCGGCGAGCCGCAGTCTCGGACGCGCCAAGCGTATCGACGGCGTGCACGACCGCTACATCGAATTCGCCAAGCGCACGCTGCCACGCGATCTTAGCCTCGACGGGCTGCGCGTGGTGGTCGATTGCGCCAACGGCGCCGCTTACAAGGTGGTGCCGGAGGCTCTGTGGGAACTTGGTGCCGACGTGATTTCGATCGGCGTCGATCCGGACGGCTTCAACATCAACAAGGAATGCGGTTCGACCTCGCCCGAAGCGCTGAGCAGCAAGGTGCGCGAGATGCGCGCCGATATCGGCATCGCGCTCGATGGCGACGCCGATCGTGTCATCGTGGTCGACGAGCGCGGCCACGTAATCGATGGTGATCAGTTGCTGGCGGTGATCGCCGAGAGCTGGAAAGAGGACGGCCGGCTGGCGCGGCCGGGTCTCGTCTCCACGGTGATGTCCAATCTCGGCCTCGAACGCTTCCTGAAAGGCATCGGCCTTGATCTGGTGCGTACCGCCGTCGGCGATCGTTATGTGCTCGAGCAGATGCTGGCGGGCGGCTACAATCTCGGCGGCGAGCCCTCCGGTCACATCATCCTGTCGGACTATGCCACCACCGGCGACGGCTTCGTCGCGGCGCTCCAGGTGCTGGCGGTGATCCAGAAGCACCAGCGCCCGGTGTCCGAGGTCTGCCACCGCTTCGATCCGCTGCCGCAGATATTGAAGAACGTTCGTTATCGCGCCGGCGAGCCGCTCGAGGCCGTGAGCGTGAAGACCGCGATCTCCTCCGCCGAAAAGCGCCTCAACGGCCACGGCCGGCTGCTGGTGCGCTCCTCCGGCACCGAGCCGGTGATCCGCGTGATGGGCGAGGGCGACGATCGCATTCTGGTCGAAGAGGTGGTGGACGACATCGTCTCCGCGCTCGGCGCCGCTGCCGCCGCGGCGTAGATCGTCTGCATCCGGGCTCGGCCGGATGCATCGAAATCGCGTGATTGCTGCTCAAGGTGGAGCGAACGCGCGCGCCCGTTCGCGGGCGACGTCCTGCATCCGCGCGGTATCTGCCATCGTGAAGTGTCTCTGGTTCGGCTCGCTTTGCTGACTTATTGAGTGCGGCTTTCATCCTTCGGAATCGGAATATGCCGTGAACAAGCCTGTCGTCGTCACCGAAGAAGCTCTCGCCGCGCCGGTGATTGCGCCCGCTGCCACCGCCGCGACGGCCGGCCCTGTCTATCTGGTGCTGGGAGGTATCAGCTTCTCGCATTTCCTCAACGACACGATGCAGTCGCTGATCCCGTCGGTCTATCCGATCCTCAAGGAAAACTATTCGCTGTCGTTCGCGCAGATCGGGCTGATCACGCTGGCGTTCCAGATCACCGCGTCGCTGCTGCAGCCGGTGGTCGGCAGCGTCACCGATCGCAAGCCGCAGCCGTTCTCGCTGGCGATCGGAATGGGCTTCACCTTCGTCGGCCTGCTGATGCTGAGCGGCGCCCACAACTTCGCGATGCTGGTGCTGTCTGCGGCGATGATCGGATTGGGTTCGGCGATCTTCCATCCGGAATCGTCGCGCATCGCGCGCATGGCCTCCGGCGGCCGCTACGGCTTCGCGCAATCGGTGTTTCAGGTCGGCGGCAATCTCGGTTCGGCGATCGGGCCGGTGCTCGCAGCGTTGATCGTGGTGCCGTTCGGGCAACCCAGCATCGCCTGGTTTTCGTCGATCGCGTTTGTCGCCATCGTCGTCCTGTGGCGCATCGGCAGTTGGTACAAGCCGCGCATCATGGCGCGTGGCAAGGCTGCGATGAAGCGCCCGGCCGACGCGCCGTCGGGCTCGCGCGTTGCGATGGCGATCGGCATCCTGATCGTGCTGGTGTTCTCGAAGTATATCTACCTGTCGAGCCTCACCAGCTACTACACGTTCTATCTGATGCATAAGTTCGCGGTGACGACGCAAACGTCGCAATTGCTGCTGTTCGTCTTCCTCGGCGCCAATGCTGCCGGCGTTTACTTCGGCGGACCGATCGGCGATCGCATCGGCCGTCGTTACGTGATCTGGATTTCGATCCTCGGCGCTCTGCCGTTCACGCTGCTGTTGCCTCACGTCGGTTTGGCTTGGACAGTGACCTTGAGCGTCGTCATCGGCTTCATCATTTCCTCCGCGATGCCGGCGATCATCGTCTACGCGCAGGAACTCGTGCCGCATCGTTTCGGCATGATTTCGGGATTGTTCTTCGGCTTCGCGTTCGGCGCGGGCGGATTGGGCGCGGCGATGCTCGGCATTGTGGCCGACGCCAAGGGCATCGATTTCGTCTATGCGGTCTGCGCGTTCCTGCCGGCCATCGGACTGCTGGCGATGTTCCTGCCGAAGATGAAGAAATCGGCGGCGTAATCGCGCGCCGGGATGCCACGTCGCGGCAGGATAGGCCGCCACGTCTTGTTATCAACGCATTGTTAAGGATTGCGACGACGGTTCCGCGTAAAGGAACCGTCTTCGCTTCTAGCATGCACCAAATATCAACCTTAAAAATTAGGGTTAAGCCACGCTTAAGTATTTGCTGCCATCGTCCGTCCGTGAGTTTCCGATGTGAGGCCCGTCTGCCTCACCGCACAGAGGACGAGCCAATGCGTAGCGTTAAAATCTTGGCCGCCGCCGGAGCGGCGTCCTTATTGTCCAGCGTGGCCTTTGCCGCGGATATGCCTCCCATGCCGCCGCCGCAGTACTATGCGCCGCCGCCGGTCGTCGAGGATTTCGGCGGCTGGTACCTGCGCGGCGACATCGGCATGACCAACACACGGGGCAAGCTGTTCGCTCCCGCTTACAACGACGCCAGCACCGTTTCGGTCGATCAGATCGGTCATGAATTCACCGGCGGTATGACCTATGGTCTAGGTGTCGGCTATCAGTTCAACAACTGGTTCCGCATGGACGTGACCGGCGAATATCGTTCGCGGGTGCAGTTCAGCGGTACCGACTACGCCAACATCAATTTCGGCGGCGGTCTCGGGATTTTGCCGATCGGCGATACCTATCGCGGCGGCTATTCCAGCTGGGTCGGTATGATCAACGCCTATGCCGATCTCGGCACCTGGTGGTGCATCACGCCGTTCGTCGGCGTCGGCGTCGGCGGTGCCTACAACACCTTCAGCGGCTTCTCGGACATCACCACGGTCAACCTCGGTGGCGGCACGTCCTCGGGCCTGTATCAGGCGACGTCGGCCAGCAAGCTGGATCTGGCCTGGGCGCTGCATGCCGGTCTGGCTTATCGCGTCAATCAGAACATGACGGTCGAATTGGCGTATCGCTACCTCAACCTCGGCAGCGGCGTGACCGGCTCGGGAGCATCGTTCGACGGTACGGTGACAAACGGTCGGCCGTTCCAGTTCCACGATCTGACCTCGCACGATATTCGCCTCGGCGTACGCTGGACCTGCTGCGATGTGGAACCGCCGCCGCCACCGCCGCTCATCACCAAGGGCTGATCTCACGACGCTCGGCTTTGTCTTCCTCGACGGCGCGGGATCATCCCGCGCCGTTTTTCTTTGCGGGTTGAAAAAGCGCGCGTGAGGGACGGGCGCAGGGCGCGAAAAAGCACGGCGACAACGATTGGTTAAGGTTAACAGGCGATGATCGGATGAGATCGGACGCTGGCGTTGGACGAAGGTTCGAACAGCCGCCTCGATAGTTGTCCTGGGGGAATTGCGATGCGTAAGTTGCTGATTGCGGGAATGATGCTTGGGGCGGCGCAGGCCGCGCAGGCCGCCGATCTTCCGATTCTTCGTGGCGCATTGCCGGACAC